>OMSW01000263.1 GCA_900290295.1 Burkholderiales bacterium | reverse complement strand
ACCGCGTGGCAGGGGTCGATTACGCATCGACGAGCTCACGGCCAGCAGCACGGCAAGATCGGCAGCCGGCTCCTCGATGCGTACGCCGCCCACCGCATTGACAAAGACGTCCTGATCGAACGTCGCAATACCCGCATGGCGGCTCAATACCGCAAGTAACATGGCCAGGCGCTGCGGATCGAGCCCTACGCATAGGCGGCGGGGATTGGGCACATGGGCCGCGTCCACCAGCGCCTGGATTTCGAGCAGCAGCGGGCGCGTGCCCTCTTGCGTGGCTAGCACACATGATCCCGGAACCAGACCGCCTTTGCCGTCGATGCCATTCTGGGACAGGAACAATGCCGACGGGTTGGCCACACCGCGCAATCCCCGGTCCGTCATCGCGAATACGCCCAGTTCGTTGACCGCGCCGAAGCGATTCTTGACGGCGCGCACCAGACGAAAGGAGGAGTGGCTGTCGCCCTCGAAATACAGCACGGTGTCGACCATGTGCTCGAGCACGCGCGGCCCGGCAAGCGCTCCCTCTTTGGTCACGTGCCCTACCAAAACCAGAACAATGCTGCGCTGCTTGGCATACCGTGTCAGCGCCGCCGCGCATTCGCGCACTTGCGAAACCGAACCGGGCGCCGACCCCAATTCGGCCGAATACATCGTTTGGATCGAATCGATCACCACCACCTGCGGCCGCTCGCGCTCGATCGCGGCAATGATGCGGTCCAGATCGATTTCGCTGGCGACCTGCAGCATCGGCACCATGGCCGCGTCGATGCCCAGGCGGTGGGCACGCAGGGCAACCTGGCCAACGGATTCTTCTCCGCTCACGTACAAGGCCCGAACCCGCAGCGCCATCGCTGCCAGCGCCTGCAGCAGCAGCGTCGACTTGCCGATTCCCGGGTCACCGCCGATCAGCACCACCGCGCCCTCGACCAGACCCCCGCCAAGGACACGATCGAATTCCTCCACGCCGCTGGAGAGCCTTTGCAATTCGGTCGTGGTTACGCTTGCCAAGGCGCTTACCTCGGCAGCCGGCCCCAGGCCGGCGCGTGCCCGTGGTCGGCCGACGGAAGTTAGCGCGGCTTCGCTCAGCGTGTTCCAGGCCGCGCAATGCGGGCATTGCCCCTGCCACTTGGCACTGGTGCCACCACAGGCGCTGCACGCAAAACGGGGGCTGCCGGCGCGGCTCACTCCGACGGCCCCGATCCGAGTGGCAGATCCCCATTCCGGACGCAATTTAGTCGCATGCCACTGCTTCCCGCACTCGCGCCGGTAAAGCGCTCAGCAGTTCGTAGCCCACCGTTCCCACCCGTTGCGCAAGTTCATCGACCGGCACGTGCGGCCCCCAGAGTTCCACCGGACTGCCGACGGCCACGTCCTCGACCTCCGTCAGATCCACCGTCAACATGTCCATGGAAACGCGACCCGCCAAAGGCGCATGGCGACCGCCGACCCATACCGGCATGCCTTCGGGGGCGGTGCGCGGGTAGCCGTCGGCGTAGCCGCACGCCACTACGCCAATACGACTGCGGCGCGCTGCGGTCCACAAGCTTCCGTAGCCCACGCACTCGCCCGGCGCCAACTCGCGTATGTCCAGCACCCGCGCCTGCAGCCGCATCGCGGCCTTGAGCCCCAGGCTGGCAGCACTCACGCCGACGGCCGGAGAGGCGCCGTACAGCGTGATCCCGGGCCGCACCGATTCGGCGCCGCGGGCCGGATGCAGGAACAGCGCCGCGGAATTGGACACGCTCCACGCACCATGCCAGTCGGGCGCGAGCGCCTGCAGCGCGGCATGCTGTCCGGCAACCGTCGGCGCCGGCGCGTGCTCACAATCCGCATTGGCCAGGTGCGTCATCAGGGCGGCAACGTGGACATGCGGCAGGGCCGCGATGCGGGCGCGCGCGGCCGGCACCTGGCTGGCGGGAAAACCCAGCCGGTTCATACCGGTATCAAACTTCAGATAGACCGTGACCGGGCGCTGCGCCGGCAGCTGCTCGAGCATCTCGACTTGTTCCATGCTGCGGACCACAATCGTCAGGTCGAGTTCGTCAACGAGCGCAAAGTCGCGGCTTTCAAAGACCCCCTCCAACAGCAGGATCGGCTTGCGCCATCCGGCCGCTCGGGCACGCTGAGCCTCGTCGGTTTCGAGCAGGGCCAGACCATCGGCACTCGCAAACGCACGGACCGCGTTTTCGATGCCATGCCCGTAGGCATTGGCCTTCACAACCGCCCAGACCGGGCGCGCACCGGCGCGCGCGCGCGCCTGCGCAAGGTTGTAGCTCATCGCTGTCAGGTCGACCAGCGCCTGCAGGGGGCGGGAAGTGCTGGAATGGACGCGCGTCACGTGGATGATCCTCCAGGAATACCGTGCAAGAATAGCGTCTGTTGCCCTCAAGCGCTGGCGGACGCGTGCTATAAAGCGCGCCACCTCTCGAGCAGCACGTTGTCGCCCATCCGTCCCACCCCTCCCGCTGGCATCGCCCGATGAATCGCGGCTTCTACACCGTCATGGCCGCGCAGTTCTTTTCCTCGCTGGCGGACAATGCGATGCTGATTGCGGCCTTTGCCTTGCTGCAGGAGGTGCATGCGCCCGATGCCATGCGGCCCATGCTCAAGCTGTTCTTCTTCGTTTCGTACGTTGTGCTTGCCGCCTTCGTCGGCGCCTTTGCCGATTCCATGCCCAAGGGTCGGGTCATGTTCTATACCAATGGCATCAAGCTGGCCGGCGGCGCGCTCATGTTGGTCGGCGTGCATCCTTTGCTCGCCTACGCCGTGATCGGATTCGGCGCAGCGGCCTATTCCCCGGCCAAGTACGGCATCGTCACCGAGTTGCTACCACCGGAGAAGCTGGTGGCGGCCAACGGCTGGATCGAGACCTTGACCGTTGCTTCGATCGTGCTGGGTTCCTTGCTTGGCGGTATTTTGGTCTCCGCGCGCGTCAGCTCGATGCTGCAAGCGGCAACGCTGCCGCTGCGCCAACATTCTCATTTCGGCGCCAGCCAAACGGCCATCGGCCTGATCTGCCTGGTGTATGCACTCGCGGCGCTAATTAACTTGAGCATCCCGGACACGGGCGTGCGCTACGCACCGCAGAAACTGTCCCCCGGCACCATGGTGAAGAACTTTGCCCACTGCGTGCGCACGCTCTGGACCGACAAGCTCGGGCAGATTTCGCTCGCGGTAACGACCCTGTTCTGGGGCACCGGTGCGACACTGCAATTGCTGGTGATCGCCTGGTCGCAGCATGCGCTCGGCATGGGCCTGTCCCGAGCGGCGGTGCTGCAATCGGTGACTGCCATCGGCGTCGCCCTGGGCGCGATCGTGGCGGCGGCACGCGTATCGCTGCGGCAATCGTTTTCCGTGCTGCCGTTCGGCATCGCGATGGGGCTCGTCGTCGTCGCCATTTCCCAGGTCGACTTTCGCGCCTTCCCGCCCGGCGGGATCACCCTGGAGACGACTCTCATCGGCTGGGCGACGCTGACGGCCGCCGCGCTCATGATGCTCATAGGCGCTCTGGCCGGATACTTCATTGTGCCGATGAATGCGCTACTGCAACATCGCGGCTACGTATTGTTGTCGGCCGGAAATTCGATCGCCGTGCAGAATTTCAACGAGAATCTGGGAATTCTCATAATGGCTGGGGCCTACACCTTGCTCATTTTGACCGGGATTTCGGTCCAAAGAACAATGGTGTTATTCGGGCTGTTCGTCGCTGGCTCCATGGCACTGGTAATCTGGCGCCATCGCAGCAATCAGCGCCAGTTCGATTCGGTCGCCCTGATCGGCGACACCCATCACGGCGGAGTGGTTCCAGAGGAGGCCGAAAATGGTGTATCGGCCGGCGTCGGGACCAAGCGCGCATAACACGCGCGCGCCAGGCACATATCGTCCCAACTCTTGGATTTGTCTGCCAGGTTGCGCAGCAGGTAGGCCGGGTGGTAG
This sequence comes from Burkholderiales bacterium, assembly GCA_900290295.1. Taxonomy (GTDB): domain Bacteria; phylum Pseudomonadota; class Gammaproteobacteria; order Burkholderiales; family Burkholderiaceae_F; genus GJ-E10. The sequence continues at coordinate 13,945 of OMSW01000263.1, read as the reverse complement.
GTGACGACCACCGGGTAGCGCCGCGCGCCGATACTGATCTCGTGCACCCGCCCGCGCAAGCTGGCAATCGATGCATCGGTCACCAGCAGCGCCTGAGTTGCGAAGCGCCCCATGACGACGATGATGCGAGGCTGCAGCAACTCGATCTGGCGCTGAAGAAATGGCGCGCAAGCGGCGACTTCCGCGGCTTCCGGATTGCGATTGCCCGGCGGACGGCACTTGAGTACGTTGGCGATGTAGACCGCCTTCTCGCCCGTGCATTCGCGACCCAGTCCGGCTGCGGCCAACATGTTGTCGAGCAGTCGTCCCGCTTGGCCAACAAAGGGCTCGCCGCGTGCGTCTTCTTCCGCCCCGGGCGCTTCACCGATGAACATCCAGGTGGCATTGCGACTGCCAACGCCGAAGACGGTCTGCGTGCGGGTGCGGCACAGCACGCAGGCGGTGCACGCGGCGACCGCCTGCTCCAGGCCATCCCAATCCAGCTGCGCAGTCGCTTGCATGCCGCTTCGCGCGGGCGACGGCGCCGCCGCGCGCTCGCGCCACAGCGGACCCATGCCCAGGGCGTGCCAAAGAGTCGCACCCGACCCAGTCACGGCCACCGCGGCTTCCTCATAGCGCAATCCGCATCACAATCGCATCCTCCCGCCCTCGGCGAGCCGGGTAATAGCCGCGCCGCCGTCCGATCACTTCGAACCCGTATTGCCGGTACAGGCGCTGGGCATCCGTATTGCTTGGGCGAACCTCGAGCAAGAGGGAACGGGCGCCGTACTCGTGCATCGTGCGTGCCGTCCAGTCGAGCATCTTCCAACCGTAGCCGCAGCGCTGCCGTTGTGGATCGACCGCGAGATTGAGCAGGTGTGCCTCATCGACGGCAAGCATCGAGACCGCGTAGGCGATGATGGCGTCGGTCTCGGATACGAGAGCCCAGGCACTGTATCCGCTGTGCAGCGCATCCTCGAAATTTCCGCCGGTCCAGGGAAACGGATAAATTTGCCGCTCGAGTTTCATCACCTCGGCGATGCGTCCGCGCTCCAGCGGTACAAATCGCTCCTGCGCCGGCCGCACGAGTGCACTCATGCTTGACCGCCCGCCCCGGTCCCGCGGCGCTCCGCCACTGTCTGCGCGACCCGGTCGCGCACGTATGCCGGCAGCGCACGCTCCGGCGGCAGTACCTCGCCAAGCGCGAACTTGCCCTGGGCCAAGCGGGCAATGATCGCCCCATCAACGGAAACGTCGCGCAAGGCAGGGCCGCCGGCATCCATATGCGGGCGGAGCCACGACGCGCTACCTGCGCAAAAATCCACTTGCCAGTCGGAGATCATTTGCGACAATTCATTCACACCACATAGGGCCGGCGGCGCCAATTCGGTCCAGCCGCCGCCGGCTTGCTCGTACACGGCCCAGTACGCCTGCTGCATGCGCGCATCGGTCGCGACCAATGCGCGGCGACGCCCACGGCCCGCGGTCTGCCGTGGTGCGGCAGCGTCGCCCGCACAGGCCAGGGCAGCCAGATTGCCAACGGAGATTACCGGCTTTCCCGTCCCCAATGCCAGCCCCTGGACGATCGTGCACGCCACCCGCAAGCCGGTGAAGGACCCTGGACCACTGCCGTAGGCGAAGGCATCGCACTGTTCCGGCCGAAGGGAACAGCGCGCGAACAGCCGCTCGATCATGGGCATGACGTGTTCCAGATGCGTATGACCGGCTTCACCGAACACGGTCTCGACACCGGCCCCACGCGATAGCGCCAGCGAGCAATGCTCGCCGGCAGTATCGATGGCAAAAATCGTCGGAGCCAAGGCGTTCCGCGCTCAGGGGCGTCTACCCCGGCGTCCACCGCGGCGCTCGTGCTCCTCGCGAATCTGATCGCGCAATTGGCGCCGCTCTTTGGGCGAAAGCCGCGCTCCGGGCGGCAGTGCACCGCCTTGCCGCGCCGCGGAACGATTTGCCAGCGCCTCGCGCTCCTCCTGGCTGAGGCGGCGAATCGCCTCGCGCTGGTCCGGCGAAAGATTGCGCCAGTAGCCCCGCGGGAAGTCTCGCTGCGGCTCACGCCCTGACCCGCCCGGCGCCTCGGAGGGGCCCGCACGCTCGGGTCCATCCGCAACGGGACCGGGATCGCGCTGCGGCTCCGAGGAGCTGCCCGGCGGCAACGGCGGCGGAGGCAGCGGCATGGATGCGCGGCCCCAGGCCGAGGCGATCAGGCCACCTAGCAGCACGGGAAGCAGGGACAAGAAGCGTTTGCGTTTCATCGAATCGAAAATAGCGTCCGGTCCACGGGGAATCGGTCGGGGCGCGCCAGGTGCTAGATCCGCACTGCATCCGGCGCCGTCCTGGGTCAATGTTAGGCATGCGACCGCAGAACCGCTATCGACATTGCTCGAAAAACGCTGTGCACCGGGGTAAATTCTGTAACACTTTGTGCCCCGCCACAATGAGCGGGCGCCGACCTCGTACCATCGCCGGCAAAATTCGCGTGGTCGGTCGGTCGTGCATTCGCGGCGGATCCGCCGCGGCCGCGTCCAGGAGCGATTCGATGAGCAAGCCGTCTGCCAACAAGATCCTCGTCGTCGACGACGACCAGCGCCTGCGCGACCTGCTGCGGCGCTACCTCAGCGACAACGGCTTTGCCGTGTTCACCGCCGAATCGCCCCAGGCGATGAACAAAATCTGGCAGCGCGAGCGCTTCGATGTGCTGATTCTTGACCTGATGATGCCCGGCGAGGACGGTCTTTCGGTGCTGCGGCGCTTGCGCGCCAGTAACGATCCGACGCCGGTGATCATGTTGACGGCCAAGGGTGGTGATGTTGATCGCATCGTCGGATTGGAGTTGGGCGCCGACGACTATCTTGCCAAACCGTTCAATCCGCGCGAACTGCTGGCCCGCATCAACGCGGTCCTGCGGCGCAAGGCGCCGGCCGAAATTCCCGGTGCCCCCTCACAGGATCCGGTCAGTGTCAGTTTCGGCGACTTTGCGCTCGACCTGGCAACACGCACCCTTACCAAGTCGGGCGAGACGATGCCTCTGACGACCGGAGAATTCGCCGTTCTCAAGGTGTTCGCGCGCTATCCCAGGGTTCCGCTGTCCCGCGAGAAGCTGATGGAGATGGCGCGCGGCCGCGAATACGAGGCCTTTGATCGCAGCCTCGACGTCCAGATCTCCCGCCTGCGCAAGCTAATTGAACCCGACCCGGGTAAGCCGCGCTATATCCAGACCGTATGGGGCCTTGGTTACGTGTTCGTTCCCGACGGAACAAGTTGAAACTGCTTTCGCTGAAGTTGCGCTCCCCGCCGCTTTTCTGGCGCACATTTTTGCTCATCGTCTCGCTGGCGGTAGCCAGCCTTGTTGCCTGGGTACCGAGCGTTCGGGTATTTGAACGCGAGCCGCGGGCGCATCAGCTCGCCGAGCAGGTGGTTTCCATCATCAATGCCACGCGCATCGCGCTGGTGTACTCCGACCCGGAGCGACGCCGCGATCTGCTTGCCGATCTGGTCGAAAATGAAAGCCTGCGCGTGGTGCCCCTTGAGCCGACCGACCAAATCGAGCCGATCAGCGACTCGGCCCTATTGCGGCTGGTGGAACAGGAGGTGCAGCAGCGCCTCGGGGCCAGCACGCGCCTCGCCTCGAAGGTCAATGGCATAAGTGGCTTCTGGGTGAGCTTTTCCATTGACGAGGATGCGTACTGGGTATTCATCGACCGGGACCTGATGCACCGGGACATCGGCCGCGGTTGGATCGCCTGGGCCGTTCTGGCGACGACCTTGTCTTTGCTGGTGGCTATTGCCATCGCTCGCCTGGTAAATCGACCACTGGCAGAGCTCTCGCGCGCCGCCGGCGATTTCGGTGCCGGTAGGATTCCTCCCACCCTGCCCGATGCGGGACCGGTCGAAATCCGCACGGTCAACCAAAGCTTCAATCGGATGGTCTCGGATCTGGAAAAGCTCAATCGCGATCGGGCCATCCTCCTGGCCGGAGTCTCCCACGACCTGCGCACACCGCTGACGCGCCTGCGACTGGAACTGGAGATGAACGATCTGCCCGAACAGAGCCGCGCCGCGATGATCGGCGACCTCGAACAGATGGATTTGGTTGTCAGCCAGTTTCTCGACTACGCACTGCCGATCCCGCAGCGCGGGGCCGAGGAAGTCGATTTATCGGTTCTCGTGAAGGATGCAATCACGCGCAATCGGCTCGGTCCACCGGCGGATGGCCTGTCGGGCGCGGAGGCGGATGCCCCGTTGGCGCAAGCAATTGGGCTGGTGGAGAACGTTCAATCCGGGATCATCGTTCCGGGATACCGAACCGAGCTGGCGCGGACCTTGGACAACCTACTGGCAAACGCGCGGCGCTACGGGCGCGGAGCCGACGGTCGTCTGGAGCTGGAGATCGGACTGCATCGCGATGGGCCCGATGCGGTACTGGTCGTGGCCGATCACGGCCCCGGCATCCGACCGGAGGAAATCGCCCGCCTGATACGCCCCTTTGAACGCGGCGACCCATCGCGCTCCGGGGCCTTGGGCGCCGGCCTGGGACTCGCGATCGTGGAACGGGTCGTGCGGATGCACGGGGCAGAGCTCAAATTTCACGCCAATGTTCCGACCGGCCTGCGAATCGAGATTCGCCTGCCGGCAAGGCCAGCGGTGTCCGCGCGCGCCGACGCCGGACGGCGCGCCTGAATCCGCCTGCGCGGCGCACGCTTTCGGGCCCGTGGCGGCAGGCGCCGGCGCCTCGCCCCGCCGATGCCGTATTGCACTCCTGCGTCGCCCCGCCGATGCCGTATTGCACTCCTGCGCGCACCCTCGCGCGTGCGGGCCGCCTGTCCACCGAGCAAGGTCCGCAAAGACGTATTACGCTATCGGTTTGGCAGCAAAATTATGCGTATCGCAGATTGCCTGTCCGATCACCCCTGTGCGGGCACCCCATGAGCTGCGCACATCCCGGTGACATATTCCTATTCCGAATCCGGTTGCGACGTTGATGAAATCCCCCAGATGAGACCCCGCTACGCCCTAGGATCCGCCGCGCTCATGGTCGGCAGCGCGGTCAACTATTTCGGCGATCGCCTGACTGGCGTCAAGATGGAGCTCTTCCATGGCTTGTCGACTTTCAGCGGTCCGTGGATGCTTGACGTCTTCATCGTGCCGTTCGTGGCCGGGCTGGTCGTTGCCTGGATCTTTGGCCAGGGCGGCAAATGGCTGTGCTATTTCCCGCCGCTGATCGTGCGGTGCATCGCCTATGCGCAGATCAGCCTGACCCACGAGATTCCGGAAGGAAGCGCGCTGATTCCCCTGGGATGGTGGGGGTTTTTTGTCATTCTCGCGATCGAATCGGCAGCGTTTGGCGGAATCCTGGGCGAGGTGTTTATCAAGCGCATCTACACGCGCTCTGCCGCTGCCAAGCTCGCGTCGACACCGGTGGATCCGAAGCCATGAGCCGGCACACATTGCCCAGCCCGCAGGAGCGGGAACGGCGATCGCGATTTCTTGCCGCGACGCTGATCACGTGCATGGCGCTGCTGGTCATCGGCGGCAGTCTCCACGTGGTCATGATCGGATCGACACGCATGGATGAGATGCGCGGCAAAGCGACCTACGACCTGCACGAGGAATCTGCCCACGAGCGTGCCGCCGGCGAGGATATTGCGCTGCACGCCCGCAACGAGCACATGAAGGCTCTCGCGAATTCAACCAGCGCAGGCTACACGGTCGAGGAAGCGCAGGCACTGCTGAGCAAGGAGCAGTGGAACGAGCTCGATTCGACGATCGCCATTGCGGCCGGGCCGTTCCAGATGGGCACTAACTACGAGCGCGCCGACCCGCAGGACCACCCGCTACACACGGTGCGCCTGCCCGACTATCGGATCGACAAGTACCTCGTTACCAATGCGCAGTACGCCCGCTTCGTGGCCGAAACCGGACACCGTCCGCCTTCGACATGGAAGAACGCGCGCATTCCCGACGGCCAGTTGCTGTACCCGGTCACCCTGGTCAACTGGTTCGACGCCAAGGCCTATGCCACCTGGGCCGGCCGGCGCCTGCCGACCGAGGCGGAATGGGAAAAAGCCGCGCGTGGCTCCGACGCCCGCCGCTGGCCGTGGGGCAACACCATGGACCCGAAGCGCTTGAACACCTACTACAATATGGGCTCAGCGACGAATGTCGACACCTATAAAAGCGGCGTCAGTCCGTACGGGGTATTCGACATGGCGGGCAACGTCAGCGAGTGGGTGGAAGATGACTTTCTCCCATATGCAGGCACTGATGCACCCGCCGACATCTTCCAGGGAAAGGTTGCGCAGGTCGTCACTGCGGAAGATCGGGCGATGAAACTTTCCGAGCAAATCGCCGTCAACCAGCATTACAAGGTGCTGCGCGGCGGCTCGTGGAAAAGCGATCCATTTTCCACTGCGAGCTACCACCGCAGTTACGACTGGCCGAACTACGCCTCCGATTTCTTCGGCTTTCGCTGCGCCACGGATGCCGCTGGACCCATTGCGAGAACCCAATGAGGCGCGCGCTTTGCCTCGGTGCACCGACCCTTCTCGCCTGGCTGCTCGCAAGTCCCGCGCTGGCGTCGGTCAACAGCTACCGATTCTTGCACGTGACGATCGATACCCCCTGGCATATCTTCCTGTTCTTGCTCATGGGCATCTTCGCGCCATTCATCCTGATGGTCGTTCTCATGTGGCGCAACTCCCTGCGCAAGCGGGCACAGCCGGAAGCGCAGCCGGACGTACCCGACTCCAGCAAGCCTCCGCAATCCTAGTGCGCTGATGCCCCCGCCGTACCTCGCCTCGGGCGCCGTGCGCCTGCTGCTTTTCAAGCGATCTCTGACTGCCCTACTCCTGTGCGCCGCAGCTGCCTGCATATCGCCGGCGTTTGGCCAGGAATCGCAGCCGCCTGTCAGCAATGGGGCCCAGATCCTGCAGTCGTTCGAACGTGCCAACCCGGCGACACCGCCGCCGGATGCCACCGACCGGACGCGGCGCTGGGTTATGTTCGGACTGGGTGCACCGTTGCTGATCCTGCTATTGATCACCGGCTCGCTGGGCATCGCCATGGGCGTTTATGGCAAACCGGTCTATCTTGCGCACATGGTATGCGCCGGCTTGAGCGTGACCCTGGCGATCGTTCACGCGATCGTCGGTCTCGTCTGGTTTCGTCCGTTTTGAACCCCGTTATTCCCAGCCGTAGGCTCGCGCCCGCGGCTGGCCGGGTCCTTGCCGCCCTGTATTTTTTCAGCGGCGCAACCGGGCTGGGGTACGAAGTGCTTTGGGCGCGGATGCTCTCGGCGCAGTTCGGCGTAAGCATCTTTGGCGTCGCCGCCACGGTTACCGCTTTTTTGCTGGGCCTGGGCATCGGCTCAATGCTCGCCGCGGGAGGACCCCGCATAGCGTCGGCGGCGCGCGCGCTGCAAATCTTCGCACTGCTGGAACTGACCATCGCGCTCTATGCACTTGCCTTGCCGGCAATTGTCGCCGCGGGCGCACCGGTGCTCGAAACCCTCGCAGCGCAACTTAATTGGTGGCAGTGGTTCGGCGTTCAGGCAGCGGTCGCACTGATCCTGCTGGCGCTTCCTGCGGCAGCAATGGGTGCCAGCTTTCCCATGGTGCTGGGCGCCTTTGCCTGGACGCCACAGCTTCTGGGACAGGTCTATGGAATCAACTGTCTCGGCGCGGCCGCCGGTGCGTTGCTTAGCCTAGCCTTGCTGGCCGAACTCGGCTGGTCCTATGCACTTGACGCGATCGCCGCGTGCGGCGTGCTCATCGCAAGCGCAGCCGGGCTGCTCAGTTGCGGGGCATCCTGGCAATCGGCGGAAACTCCGGCGCCAGCTTCCCGCGAACAGCCGGCGCGCCTGCCGCAGCGCTTGCTACTGGCCTACGCCGCGGTCGGTGCCTGCGCGCTGATGTTGGAGATCGCCTGGACGCGCCTGTATGGCATGGTGATGCTGCGGACGGAGTATGTACTGGCGATCATCCTGGCCGTGTACCTGTTCGGGACCGCGCTCGGCAGCCTGCTGGCGGCGCGCGCGCAGCACGGACGCTGGCTCCGCACGGCCGTGCCACTGGTCGCCTGCGGCTGGACACTGCTGGGGCTTTGGATCCTGCCAACGTTTTCCGTGTGGGTGCAGGAGCAGCGCTTCGCCTCGCTGCCCTCGGCACTGGTTTGCCAGGCGCTTGCCTTGGGTCTGTGCACGCTACCGACGACGGCCGCGTTGGGCGCGTGGCTACCCATGCTGGCGCATCGAATCGATGCGGGGGCCGCGCGTCGGTCCCATGGCGTGTGGCTGTATGGCGCAAACTGCATCGGCGCAGCCGCCGGCGCGGGCTTCACCGTATTGATAGCGATCCCGCAATTGGGAACAACGGCAAGCATTGCGCTGGCCGCCGTGCTGTTGCTGGTCCTTGGGCTCGCACTGGGCACGCCGCGCGCGCTGCTCGCGGCCCTTCCTTTGGCAATCGCCGTGGCCTGGTCGCTGCGCGAATTTCCGACGCCACGCCAAATGCTCCCACCTTCGGCGCCGCCTACGGAGCAGCTGTACCGCTACGAAGATGCCCTTTCCCTGAACCACGTCACCCAGGCAGGCGATGGCCAACGCACGCTGCTCACGGACCTGCGGCATATGGACGCATCTTCCGACCCGGCCGCGGTGCAGATTCAGGCCGACCAGGCTAGGCTACCCCTGCTCCTGCACCGTGGGCCGCGGAGCGTCCTGTTCCTGGGCCTAGGAACCGGGATTTCGGCCAGTGGTTCGCTTGCATATCCGGATCTGGAGCGCACCGCCGTCGAATTGTCGCCAGGCGCGATTTGGGCGGCCCGAACTTGGTTTGCGCCGGTCAATCACGACATCGTTCGGACCATGCGCATCGAACATGACGATGCGCGCCACTACTTGGCGGCGCACCGCGGGAAATTCGATGTAATCGTGGGCGACCTGTTCCATCCCGACCTTGCCGGGATGAGCAATCTGCTGTCGATCGAACAATTTCAGCGGGCGCGCGAGCACCTGCGTCCCGACGGGATATTCGCGCAATGGATTGCGCTCAATCAATTCGATATCGAATCCCTGCACACGGTGCTGCGCAGTTTCCAGCGCGTCTTCCCCGATGCCCAGATCTTCCTCGACGGCATGCACCTGGCGATGATTGGCTCCCCCGCACCGCTGGCCGACGGCGCAGCGCTATCGGCAAATCTGGCAGGCCGGACCTCGGACCAGGCGGACGCAGCAACCGGCGCCGAAGGAGCGGCGACCTGGCTCGGACGTTACTGGGGGCGGATCGGCGCGGGCATCGGGCCCGTGCAAAGTGAAAGCCGCCCCGTGATCGAGTATCGTCTGCCGCGCCTGAGGTACCTGGAGCAGATGCCGCTAGCCGACGTTCTGCTCGACTTGCTGCGTCGGCGCCCCGACCTGGAGACGGCTCGCACTCAGTTGGGGATCGTGCCGGGCCAGCAGCAGGCCTCGTTCGCCAGCGCATATGTCGCCAGTGAGCTTGCGGTGCAATCGTGGGTGGCCTCTTTTTCCGGCGACACCACACGCGCAGGCGAGCTCACCCGCCTGGCCTTCGAAACGAACCCGCGTGACCGTTGGGTTGCCAGTGCCTTGGCCGATGAACTGTTCGATACCGCAGCGCAAAACCATGCGCTCGAGGATCGCGCGACGCTCGATCGCATACTGCGCATTTACCCCGACCAGGTCGAGGCCCTGCGCGCCCTCTGGCACCTGGAGCGCGCCTCCGGGCGCGCGGACGCATCGCGTGTCTTGGCACGATTGCGCGGCGTGGCGCCATTGGATCGTGAGGTGCTTGCGGCAGGCGGCGACGCCCCGCAGGAGAATCGGAATGGGAATTGATCAATGATCTCGTTGTGGGTACACCGAGAGGCACCGAGAAAGTCGCCCCGGCCATGCACCGCCAACGACAAAAGACCGTATGCCGGTAGCCCCCTTGGCACTTGTTGGGGCGCGATTGGGGTACGCTACTCACGATGTCCTCCACCGCCCAGACTCGCCTACGTGACATCCCGGTGCGGGTTGTCGGGTCTCCTGCGCCGTCTGCGCTGGGGCCACAGGAGGCCGTTTATCACCGGCGCCGGCGCGTGGTTCAACTACTTGCGCTCGTGCTGATCGTGCTGGTCCCTACGAGCGGACTGTTCCGCATTGATCCGATTGCCGGCGCCGTGGTAGTGCTCGACCGCCAGATCTGGTTTGCGGATTTCTTTCTGGTCTTCGGTCTGTGGATCTTTCTTGCAACGATGATGGTGTTTCTGTATTCCGTTGCGGGAACCGTTTTTTGCGGATGGGTGTGCCCGCAAAACTCTGTCGCCGAGTGGGCCAATTTCATGACCCGCAAATTCTTGGGCAAACGTGCGGAAGTGAGCCTGGACGGCGCGGCAATACGCGTTACGGCCTCCAAGGATCACTTGCTCAATTGGCTGGTGCTTGCGCTCAGTTTTATCGGCGCCTCGATGATGGTCGCCCTGGTTCCGATGCTGTACTTTTACCCGGTGTCCGCGGTTTGGTCATTCGTCTCGCTGCGGCCGAATCCGGCGCTCGCCGGATCCTTGTATTGGATCTACACGGTATTCGTGCTGATCGTTCTGCTCGACGTTACGGTACTGCGCCATTTCTGGTGCCGTTTCATCTGCGTGTACCGCGTCTGGCAGCACTCGTTCAAGACGCGCCAGACGCTGCATATCGCCTACGATGCAAGCCGCGCGGCCGACTGCGAGGGCTGCAACTACTGTGTCACCAAATGCTTCGTCGACCTTGACCCACGCAGCACCGACGTGTTCGACAGCTGCATCAATTGCGGCGAGTGTGTTGATGCCTGCAACCGCATGCACCATAAGAGCGGCGAACCGGGTCTCTTGCGTTTCGAGTTCGGCGCGCGCACTAGCACCAAGGCGGCCACGCGCAAGCGCAATAACGAATATTCGCTGCTGGGACGCTCCCGGTGGGCGCTGCCCTTCTCGTTCCTTGGTCTGGCAATGTTCGCTTGGGGCGTTTGGACCTACGAGCCCTACCACCTGTCGGTCGACCATGGCACGGGCGCCGCAGGACAGGCGATCACCGACTACCAGATTGCCATAGCAAACAAGCAATACCGCGAGGAAAAGGTGCGCATCCTGATCAAGGGAATCGACGCACAGAACTATCACCTCAGCGCCGATGCGCTGACGCTGGGCAAGATCCAGCGTCAATCGCTGACATTGTCCATCTCGCCGCTGATCAAGCATGGCCTTTATCCGGTCCAGGTCGAGGTACAGGCGCAAGACGGGTGGGTAGGCCACTTCGAGTTTCAGCATTTTGCAGGATGAGCGCTACGCTCACCCGGGGCGCGGCACAAGGAGGGATGGGAAATGAGCCAAGCACAGGATCAACGATCACCGGGCGGCGCCGACGGCAACAGCCGCTCGCAGCCGCGCGCACAAGGGCCGGACACGGCGCAAGCTACCGGGTTTGAACACCTCGGGCTCGAGCAAAGTCCCGTCGAGTCCCAATGGGGCCAAAATCCGGCCGATCACTTCGGTTACGCCTCGGACGCGGAGCGACTTGCCAAGCGCGGAATGGAGGACTGGGAATTGGTTGCCAAGATTCCCGCCTCGCAGCGTCGCGTGCCCTACTGGTTTATCGCCGTCGTCGTCATTGTCTTGCTGGTTGCGGTGGGGCTGGGGTTCCCCTTCTGGGGCCAGCGGCCAGGGGTCAAGGTCGAATGGTTCAATTGGGGTTTCGTCGCGGCGATCGTCTATGTAGCCATCGCCGCCACCTTCGTCTACTACATGACCAACCTGTACGGATCGGAGCGCGGCGGGCGCCTGGACAGCGACCCGGAGAACCAGGCGACCCCACCGGATGCCAACGCCAAGCGCTCGCCTACCGCGAAGTAGCTTTTTGCGCTTCGCGTGGGACCTGACCTATCGGTGGGTCCCGTCTTCGCGTCGTACCCGGGTTGCGCTATCGTTGATCGTCACCGCCACCATCGCTGCCGGTGCCTGCAGCAACAGCGAAGAGACGAGCTCCTTGGGAATGCGCCGATGGGGGCAATACGAGGTAGCGGTCGAGACGCGTCCCTCGCCGCCACGCGAGGGACACAACGAGGTCGTGGTCATCATCAGCGGCGAGCATCACCGGCCGGTCTATGACGCCTTGGTCTCGTTGCGCACGCAGGCATCTGCGCCGTGGGTACAGGCAATTGAAGATGGCCACGTTGGGGTCTACCGCAGGGCCGTAAACTTCGGACACGGCGCCAACGCTACGTTGCAAGTGCAGCTGCAACGTGGCGACGAGCAAACGGTGCTCGAATTCCCGGTGGCGATCGCAGCGCAGCCGTAAGTCGCAACCGATACCCGCGCGAACAAAATGCAAGAGGGATTGCAGCGCACATCCTCGCGGCGCAGGGGAGCGCGTCAGTCCAGGCTACCGAGGTGCGCCGGCAGATGAGAATCATTTGCATCCACGGAAATCTCGATTGACTTCGCTTAAGTTGGCAGCGCTTTTTTTTTCCGAAACCGGCATGAGCGTAGTAGGCGTGGCTATAATGTTTTAGATTTACCGCTAGGGAGGGGGAAATTTGAGTGTGGCGACAGTTTCATGTCGTCGGATTCGAACTTCCAGCCGTTAAGGCAGTGTCGGTTTCGTGTCGCACAGTGGACCGGACTACAGAATCCGGACACCAATCAACGATACGGAGTGAGCTGGTTGAGTGGAATCTTTTTTTACCACTCGGTGAGCCGCTCGTGTACGACCGGCCTGGGAAAGAGACAACGAGTCAGTTGAAAGGAGACTAGAACATGACTAAGCGTCGTGATGTATTGAAGTTCGTTCCCTTGGCAGGTGCGATTGCGGTGCTGCCGCGGGTTGCGCTTGCGGACGTCCCGGCTCTGACCGAGGACGACAAGATGGCACTTGCAATGGGTTTCAAGCTGAAGACGGCAGACGCAGATGGGAAGAAATATCCCAAGCACACGAACGAGCAGTCTTGCGCGAGTTGCCTGCATTACACTACGGTCGGCGCAGATACCGCGCGTTGCGATCTATTCAACAAGACGGTACCCAAGGGTGGCTGGTGCAGCGGTTACTCCAAGCGTCCGTAATTTGACGTCAAACGACAGCGTCAATCATCGAAGAGGGTCCCGGCAATGCCCATCGAAATCTTGGTCCCAATTGGAATTTTCGTGATCGGGATGATCATCTCCGATATCACCAGCTCCGCTGCGGTCAAGCTTGTAGAGGATCAGCAGAAGGGCAAGTGAGGCGAGTCTTTCGCGCCACGCAAGCGAAGAGGCCCGAATCGATTCGGGCCTTTTTTCTGCTACGTTTGCTTTACCGCTACGGCCTAGGAGCACCTGCAGGTGTCCGCGCAATCCAATTGCCTCACGAAGTTTCTCGTACTATCGGCGGTCTCCTTTTGCATCGGCACCCTGCACGGCATGCTCCAGGTGATGCCGCCGATACGCCGCTGGCTGGACTCCATCGGTAGTCCGTACGGCGGCCCGGGACACATGATCGACCCCCTGGCGCACGCACATATGAATCTGGTAGGCGGCGTGGTGCTACTGGCAATGGGTGTCACGTATTACCTGCTGCCGATCCTGACGCAAAAGGCGATCTACTCCGGCCGGCTCATCAGCTGGACCTTCTGGTTCACGGTAGCAGGTGCCTACGCCTTTTACGCGGCGCAGCTCGTATTCGGCATCTGGGAGGGGGTCCTGATGCATAGCGCGCCCGCGCAGATCGTCGAGGCGCATCGATACTATGGGCCGGTGGTTGCGGTCTCCAGTACCGTCATGGCGGCAGGTTTTTTCTGCTACCTGATCAACGTTGGCCTTACGCTGCGCTCGCGCGCCGGCATCGCCACGTCCCCGATTTGAGGATCGGTCCGCCGACCAGTCCTACATTCCGCACAACGGCCGAGGCATTTTCCCGCAATTTCCGTCCTCGGGCGGAAGT
>OMSW01000127.1 GCA_900290295.1 Burkholderiales bacterium | reverse complement strand
AGCCAGCTCGTGGTGGTGGTTACCCCGCTGACCAGCGGGCAAAGTGGTGTAGTCGTCGATTTCGGCACGGGCCAGGAGATTCCGCTGACGCCGGTATCGCCAACGACCTACGCCGCCGGCCCCCAGTCGCTGTACGGAATCTGGGACTGGGACATGAGCAATTGGAACTTGCTCTCGCACATGGCGCTGGCCGCTGTTGCCGAACCATTCCCGCTTACCCAGACCCCGAAATGGGTCCAAGCCTCGAACCTGGCAACGCAGACGGTCAGCGTGGTCACGCCCACGGGCAGCAGCACCAGCTACGAAACCGACACCAACAACCCGGTGTGCTGGTACGGTATGACGGGCATAACAGGATGCACCAGTTATAACCAGTTTGGCTGGACCATTTCGCTCCCGAACACCACGACCAGCGGCACTACGACGAACTACGAGCAGGTGATCTACAACCCGAGCGTCTGGCAAGGTGTCTTTCAGATCAATACGACGATACCGAGTGGATCGACGATTTTCTCGTGCACGATCGAGCTGCCCAGTGGCTACACCATGCTGATCAATCCGACTACCGGCGGTGGATACACGAGCTCGCCGTTCCTCGATGGCAGTGGCAATCCGATTACGGTTGGCGGCGTGGCGGTCAGCGGGGTTCAGACCGGTGGCACTGGCACCATCACCAACATCAGCGCCGGTGGCAATAACTTCTGGCTGACCGACACCAGCAACGGTACCCAGACCAGCGGCGCCGAGCAGGCCGAAGGCGCCTCTACCGGGCACCGGGTAACGTGGTCGCAGCTTCGATAGTCCAGACTCGATCGGGAGAGGCATGATGGCGCGCAGCGCGAAGGGGCAAGAGGACAGGGCGCAACGACGGCAAGGCAAATGGCTAGCGGGCTATAGAGCCGCGGGGCGCGCCATCCGCGCGCGCGTCCGCGGCTTCACCCTCATCGAACTCATGATCGTCGTCACGGTGGTCGCCATCCTGAGCATGATCGCCCTGCCGATGTTTCAAACCCAGATGCGCCAGTCGCGCCGCGCGGACGCGAAAACAGCGCTGCTCGACCTTGCGGCGAGGGAGGAGCGCTACTACACCCTCAACAATCAATATACGAACGTTTTGGCCACCTTGGGCTATCCCGCCGGACCATCCGTGAACTTGGGGAGCGGCGTAACACCGGACTACCAGCTTAGTGTGGTGAGCGCTGCGATAAACGCAAACAACGTGTGGGCCTTTTCCCTCCAAGCGGTGCCCCAGGGTGACCAGGTTAACGACACCTGCGGCACCTACACGCTCGACAACTTCGGCAATCAGCTCCCCGCACTGGGCACCGACGGCCGCGCGTGCTGGTAGCGCAGGGCGCCGCGGCGCGCGCATGCTGATACATTCCCGGGTGCAAAGTCCGCCGGGCGATCGCCGGCAACTTCGGTTGCGGGAGGAACGTCCGGACTCCAAAGAGCGGCGTAGCAGGTAACACCTGTCCACCGAGAGGTGAGGATCAGAGCAACAGAGACGAGTCGTTGCACTTGCCTGCCTTGGCAGGCGGAGCAACGGGTGAAACGGGCAATCTCTACGCGGAGCAACACCAAATAGGCAGCCGTTGACCCGGCTCGGCGAGGCTGCGGGTAGGTGGCTTGAGCCGGCGCGCGAGCGCCGGCCTAGAGGAATGATCGCCACGGCGCGGCAACGTGCCGCACAGAATCCGGCGTACAGGCGGACTTTGCCTTTGCCTGGCGTGTTACTGCGCTGTTGAGCCACCAATGGCGGAAGAGCCAGCGTTGGCACGGGTTCGGCGAGCTGACCCGAGCTCAGAATTATCCGATCTACCGCTCGTCGAAAAATTCGCGGTTTCAGGCCCCGATAGGCAGGTGCCGCTGAATGCTATTGAGCGACGGCTCATGGCTCCTGGTTCACATAGGTGCCGAGAGTGCGCCTTTCGTGACGCCGTATACCTGGAGTCCTCGATGGCAAAAAAGTTACCGGGCCGTGTGGGCTCGGCAGTGAATTGCTCGCAAGCTGTCTAGGCCATGAGCTCGAGGACCTCTTCGAGATAACCTGTACGGGTTTCGATGATGTTGAATTTGCTCTTGTGCATCAGCGGGTACATGCTGTGCGTTGCCGCGATAATCTGCATCTTCTTGCAATCGGCCTTGGAGATGCAGGCCCATAGCTGGGCCTCGGCTTTCATATCCAGCGACTGCTCGGGCTCGTCCATGAGAATCAGGGGGACGGCGTCGGCTGCCGGACGATAAAGCGCCGTGAGCACTTCAGCCTTGCAATACATGTCGCCGGCATAACCGAAGGTGTGCAGTTTGCTCTTGTCCTTGGGTTCGGTGCCAAAATCCCAGTTTCTGTAGCCGTATTTCACGGGCAATTCCTTGCCCTCGAGGGCTTCCGTGATTTTCCCCAAAACCGCCTGGTTTTGCTCTCCGGAGGACTTGCGCTCCACAAGCTTTGCGTATTCCTGCGCTTCCTCCCAGTACACGCCCATCATGGCATCGGCGACGGTTGGCTCGTTGCCGGGAACGTGTCCGGGGCGGTAGTAAAGCGCCGGTGCGTTGTCGGTCTTGCAGACCAATCCTTTGAGCCAGACATACTCGTCACGCCACGGGTCGGTCCTGGTCCACCAGGCTCTTGCGTCCATGTCCAGCACATACCGACGATCCAAGGTGCTCTGGCTTGCAAAATGCGTCAGAAAGCGTATGGCCAACGTGCTCAATAGCGCGGTTTTACCGGAACCGTTCGGGCCCACCACCACGTTGGGCTTAGCCCTTGAAAACCGAAGCTCTTTATTGTGGGTCTGCATCAAGGATGATGTTTCAAGGTACGGGATCGCCGTGAATTCGTTTACGCTGAGCTCGGTAAGCATGCTGCGTTCCGTTAACTAGTCCTGTTGCGTATCGCCACGTCGGGCGCAGGCCAGGGTTCTCGCGCTTGCCGGGTGCGTTGGCCCACACGAGACTCAACGGCTACCAGCCTCTGCAGGTGCTGAATCGAAGCGGTGGCAGGCGCCGCTTGCGACACGCGAGCATAGGCGACGGTCTTGCGGGCATGATTCTTCGAGCTCGATATAACTCCGGGCGCAGCTTGGCGGCGTCATAGCGCCGATGCGCGCCTTCGGTTCGCTCTGGCACAAGGCGACCGCTCGCCTCCCAACGCCGTAGCGTGGTAATCGAGAGACCAAACCACTTCGGCGGCGTCGCCTATGCCAATGTATCTGCCCATTTTGGCGAGTTTAGCAATGATTTGGATAGATTACTATCGAACTGTTCGAACCCGCTCGCCGTACTTGTCCTTGCCGGCAAGGATCGGCGCGACGAGCAGGCGGCAAGCCGTGGTTGAAAATTTGGATGATCCAGTTCACGTTGTTGCGCTCGTCGGTCTTGCGGCCAGAGGCCAAAAGTGCCCGCAGTGCGCATTCCTTGCACCCAATTGGCCCTCGCTCGAACTGCCCATGATCCGGCAAAGCTCCGCTTGCTAGTGTCCGAGCTTGCTGGCCGCGCGGGCGCATCTTCCGACCAGCAGTTATGCGCCGTGGGATCCAACTGCGGGCATCTACGGGTCCATGCGTGGGGCGACGCTAGAGCCCCGTACCGCCCCTTCACGCGCGATCGTCGACAAAAACGCCCGGCGGGGCAAGGCGGGCGCGGCAGGGCCGCTTTCTTCCTGTTCGGGCCAAAAATGAACCAAAAACCATTTCGTGCGCAAAATCCGGATCGCTGCCCTGCGTACGTTCTTTACAGTTCACCTTCACAAACATTCCTATCCCATTAATTTGTCGGGATTTTCCGGCTTCGCTTAGCACATCGGCCAAGCGCGCTAAGTGCTTGTGGGGATTGGGAAAAGGCCCTATTTCGCACCTTGACCACGAGGAGTCGATGCACTACAGTCGCACTTCGGTGGCAAAAAGTGGGAGATTGTGGGATAAGTAAGTAATCACTCAATAGAAAATTCTTATCTTTCAATTGCTTGATTGCAGCGGTTTCCACAAGTGGACAGGTGTTTCAGGGCGCATCCAAATTGGCACTAGACCCGAAGGGTCGCATTTCCATGCCCACTCGGCATCGGGACCAATTGCTCGCGGATTGCGAAGGACGCCTAACGCTTACACGGCACCCCGATGGCTGTCTATTGGTGTATCCAAGACCGCAGTGGGAAAGCAAGCGTGCGGAGCTCGCGGTGTTGCCATATTCGGCGCGTGGGCTGCAACGCTTATTGCTCGGCAGCGCCATTGACGTCGAGCTCGACGGCGCCGGCCGCATGCTGGTTCCCACGGGACTTCGCGAGGACGCGCGGCTTGCGCGCGAGGCAACGTTGATCGGCATGGGGACCCATTTCGAACTGTGGGAACCGGAATTGCTACGCGAACACGAGCAGCGCGATCTGGCCAACGGGCTGCCGGAAGCTGCCGCAAGCTTCTCGTTCTGAACGCCGCCGTGACACACGATGAACCCTGCATCGAACCCGGAACCAGGGGCGCATGCGCCTGTGCTCGCGGAGGCGGCCGTCGCACAACTGCTGACCGATCCGGCGGGAATCTACGTCGATGCGACCTTCGGTCGCGGAGGGCATTCGCGCCGGATCCTCGAGCGGCTATCGCCCCGCGGTCGCTTGATCGCGCTCGATCGAGATCCGGCCGCGCGCGATCTTGCGCGCACCTGGACCGATCCGCGGTTCGAATTCGTGCACTGCGAATTCTCGCGCCTGGCCGCCGTGCTCGCCGAGCGATCCATCCCGCAAATCAACGGATTGCTCATGGATTTGGGAGTGTCGTCGCCGCAACTCGACGACCCGCAGCGCGGTTTTTCGCTGCGCGGCGACGGTCCCCTGGACATGCGAATGAATCCGGAACACGGACTGTCCGCGGCGCAATGGTTGGCCCGGGTGGGCGTCGACGAACTCAAGCGAGTACTGCGCGAATATGGTGACGAGCGGTTTGCTGCATCGATTGCAAAGGCGATTGTGGCTCGCCGCGAGAATGGGCAACCGCTACTGCGCACCGCCGAACTTGCCGCGGTCGTGGCGGGTGCGATCCCCTTCAAAAGCCGCAAGGACCCCCTACAGCATCCGGCCACCCGTACCTTTCAGGCTATACGGATTTTCCTCAATCAAGAGCTTGAGGAGATCACGTTGATCCTCGCGTGCGCACTTTCGGTTCTGGCGCCGGGCGGGCGCCTGGCCGTAATCAGCTTTCATTCCCTGGAGGATCGCATCGTCAAGCGATTCATCGACGCGCAGGCACACCCGGAGCGCGCCCTGGGGCGCGTGCCGTTGCGGGAGGCAGAACTGCCGCGCCCGCGTCTGCGCGCCTTGGCAAGAATCGCTCCGGAGGAGAGCGAGATGCGGACGAATCCACGCGCCCGCTCCGCCCATTTGCGCGTTGCCGAACGCACGGATGTGGCCCTGGATTGCCGCGGTTGAAGGTTGCACCGGGATGATTCGCATCGCGCCGCTGGTGCTGTCCGCGCTACTGGTCGCCAGCTCGCTGGCGTTGGTCACCTCGCAGTATCGTTCGCGCGAGCTCTTCGCCGAATTGGAGATCGCCCAGCAGGAGACCAAGTCCCTGGACGCGGAGGGATCGCGGCTACGCAGTGATCTGGGACGAGCGTCCCAGCCGGCAACCGTGGAGGCCGTCGCGCGCCGTCTTGGGATGCGCCCAATCAACCCCGATCGGACCGTGATGTTGCCGGCGCTAGTCGCCCCTGCGCAGCCGGCCGACGCCATGACGACGAAGGGCAGGCAATGAGCTCGTCCGCTGCGCCCTCGGGTCTTGCGCGGTTGCGAACGACTGCGCGCAGTCTTGCTGCGGGAGGCGCTGGCCCCGATCCGAACCGCCGTACCCGCAACCGCCCTCGGCGCGGTGATCTGCTCGCCGTCAAGCTGCCGGCATGGCGCTCAAAGCTGCTGCTCTTTGGGCTCTTCTGCGCCTTCAGCGCCTTGAGTCTGCGGGTCATTTATCTGCAAGGGGGCTGGTCTACCGGCTTCCTGCAGCGCCAGGGCGAGGCCCGCTATGCGCGTACCCTGCCCGAGGCGCCGACGCGTGGGACGATCTTCGACCGCAACGGTGTTGTCCTGGCGTCGTCGGTCCCGGCGCGAGCCATCTGGGCGAACCCGGACGACTTCGACGCCAATGCGAAGCAAAAGGCACAGCTCGCTCGCCTCCTGGAAATGACGCCGGAGGATTTGCGGCGCCGCATTGCCAACGACGATCGCAGCTTTGTCTACTTGCGCCGCCAGCTCGATCCCGAGGTTGCACAGCGAATCGAGGCACTGCATATTTCCGGGGTGCACAGCACCAAGGAGTTTCGCCGGCAATATCCCGAGGGGCCCGTCACCTCGCACCTGCTCGGATTCACGAATGTCGGCGAACGTGGCTTGGAAGGAGTCGAGCGCCAGTACGAGGGGATGCTTGGCGGGCAACCGGGACTGCGCCACCTCATCGAGGACCGTCTAGGACACACGATCGAGGACGACTGGCTGCACGAGCCCGTGCAGGGGCAGGACATCGCGCTGGCGATCGACGACCGGATTCAGTACATCGCGCACGCCGCCGTCAAGCAAGCTGCCGAGGCCAATCTGGCGCATGCCGCGGCAGCGGTGGTTTTGGATGCACGAACGGGCGAACTGCTTGCCCTGGCTAACTGGCCGGACTTTGATCCTGCACATCGGGCGCAATTCGATCTGAATCAGGTGCGGGATCGGGCCGTGACCGATATGTTCGAGCCCGGTTCGACGCTAAAGCCGTTCTCCATTGCCACGGCGATTGAAAACGGCGTCGTGCGCCCAGATACGGTAATCGACACCTCGCCCGGCCACCTAACCATCGGCGGGCGGACGATTACCGATGCCCACCCGCACGCTGGGCTCACGGTCGAGCAGGTGGTTGCCAAGTCGAGCAATGTCGGAACGGCAAAAATCGCGCTCCAAATGCCGGCGCAAACGCTTTGGGAAACGCTAACGGCCGTGGGATTCGGCCAGGTGCCGCAGGCGGGGCTGTCGGGCGCGGTAAGCGGGCGTTTGCGTCCGGCCAGCACCTGGCGCCCGGTGGAACAGGCCACGATCGCGTATGGCTACGGGATATCGGTTTCGCTGTTGCAGCTGGCACACGCCTATCTCGTGTTCGCGCGTGACGGCGATATCGTCCCGGTATCGGTGCTGCGCCGGAGCGAACCCGCGGCTTCGGTGCAAGTGCTGAGTCCGGCAACGGCGGCAATGATGCGCCACATGCTGGAGCTGGCAACCAGCGACGAAGGAACCGCCCCGGCGGCGCGCATCCAGGGATACCGGGTTGCCGGCAAGACGGGTACGGCACGCAAAATGCAAGACAAGCGGTACACGGACACGTACATCTCCTCGTTCGTCGGCTTTGCCCCGGCGTCGAATCCGCGCATCGTGGTTGCCGTGATGGTGGACGATCCGCGCGCTGGCCGCTATTACGGCGGCGATGTCGCCGCACCCGTATTCGGCGCGATCGCGGCCGGGACTTTGCGCGCAATGCAGGTCACGCCCGATGCCCCGGCGATGCAGGTCGCACAAGCCGCAGTGCCCGGAGGCTGAGATCGCATGCACCGCTCCGAAGCAAATGTGCGGGCCATCGGCGATTGGCTCCGATCGCACGCTCCTGCGGGCGCCGACCTGCGAGTCGACAGCCGGATGGTGGCGGCGGGCGATGTCTTCATCGCCCTGCCGGGCCGCCC
>OMSW01000027.1 GCA_900290295.1 Burkholderiales bacterium | reverse complement strand
CCCACGAGGCCGATGGCGACCAGCACGATGCTGACCATCACCTCGATCAGCGTCATGCCGTCCTGCTTGCGTCGGCCCCCGGCACTTTGCCGGCAGCCGTGGCGGTGTACGTGTCTCATGGTTTCAGCAGCCATCGGGATAAACATTGATCGATTTGGCCGGATCGCACATGCGCACCTGGCCGTTGGCGGACAGCTGGACGTTCAGGGGATGAGCCGTCGCTGAGGCTATGTTGGGCTGGACCACATACGTGACGCTAGTCCCGGGTCCGCAGGTGGTTATCCCGGCACCCGAAGTGTTCGTGATGGTTGCTGTCAGACGGCCGTAGGGAGAAAAGCATATGACGGGCGGCCCGGTAATGATGGCCTGGGTCGCGTCCGAGCTGGTCGCTCCCGCGGCTACCAGGGTCTGCGCGCTGCTGTAGCCGGCGATCGCGGTCTGCGTCCAGGCCACGGTGGCGGCGTACCAGTAGCTGACGCTTACCGTGGCTCCCGCGGCCGGCGGCGGCATCGTGGCCGAATTTGCCGGGACGTTGGACAGGACGAACGCAACCTCCTGGTTTTGCTTGACGGCCTCGGTCTGCGCCAGGCGCAGGCCGTCCTGAATATAGTCCGCGGCCGTACGGACGCGCGAGTTGGCCATCCACGACCCTAGGCTCGGCGCCGCGACAATCGCGAGCAGGGCGAGCACGGCCATCGTGACGACCAGCTCCACCAGGGTGAAGCCGCGCGGGCGCGCGGCATATCGATTCATCAGCATGTCTGGGGCTTCAGGATCCAGCTCGCGGGGCACGCAAAGCCGTTCCATGTCGGGCCAGCGACCGAAGTCTGGTTCCCGAAGTTGTCGAGCGTGTACACAAAGCCGCTGCTGACCGTGCCGGCTTGGCCGGTGGCGGTGATCAAATACGCTGACGCGCTGGGCGCTGCGAGACAGACAATCTGGAAATCGCCCACCATTGCGGCTGTCAAGCACGGCGGATTCGGACTGGCGCCCACCTGCGCGTAGGAGCGGTAATCCTGGAAGAACTGCTCCATCTGTGCCGCGGCCGAGCTCAGGCCGTTGGTGGCGTTCACCAGGTGTCCGCGCAGGACGTAGTTGCTATACGAGGGGATGACGATGGCTGCCAAAATTCCCAGGATCGTGATGGCAACCAAGATTTCGATCAGCGTAAATCCGTTGTGCGGAGCGCGCGCCGTGTTGCGATTCCGAAAGGGGCAGGCGACGGAAGTAGTTGGCATTTTGCGGAATCGTTCTCGAGTGCGCAGTTGACAATCATCCGGCGCGTCCGCCGGTTCCGTAGGCCTATTGGCCAAGTCAACAGTGTCGGGGCTGCGACCTGCTTCGGCGACATCATTCTCCGGGAATTCGCACTTATAAAATTGTTGGAGACCAGCGGCCGCTTTGGTCGGACGGGTGGCGCAGCGGGTGTGGCTTCGGACTACGGCGCGCTACGCCGGCCGGATTAGCTCGCGAGGACGGGCGATGCGGCCGATGAGGCAGGCGTCCCGGGAACGGGAACAGCGTTCGCGCAGGGGAAGCGGACCGTAACGCGCAGGCCACCCAGTTCCGAACGATCGAGCTCGATGTTCGCCCGATGTATTTCGACGACCGTCTGGACGATGGATAGGCCGATTCCGCAGCCGACCGCCGACAAATTGTTGGGCGTGCGGTAAAAGCGCTCGAATACCCGCTTGCGCTGTTCCGGAGCGATTCCCGGTCCAGCGTCTTCTACGCTGGCAAAGCAGCGGCCGCCTTCCGATCCCGTGCGCACGCGAATCGCGCCGCCTTCCGGTCCGTAGCGCGCCGCGTTATCGATCAGATTGCGCAGCATACTTGCGACCCCAAACTCCAGGCCGTCGATATCGGCGGCCGCGAGATCTTCGACGATGAGCTGTTTGCGTCGCACCGCGAGCGGGCGCATTTCGTCGATGACGTGCGCGGCAATCGAGTCGAGCTGCAGTGGTGTCGCCTGGGCGCGCAGCGCGATCAGACCATCAATGCGCGACATCGTCAGCAGTTGATCGACCATATGCGCCGCCCCGTCGATCGACAGCACGAGGCGCTCCAGCGCCTGGCGCCGCTCCTCCTCTGCTGGCGTGAGCAGCGCCAGCTGCGCCTGGATCTTGATGGCGGCCAAGGGCGTGCGCAGCTCATGCGCCGCCGCCGACGTAAAACGACGCTCGGCTGCGAGCGCGTTTTCAATGCGGGCAAACAGGGAGTTGACGGCGGCGATGATCGGCGTGAGTTCTGCAGGCGGGTACGCCACTGCCAGCGGCCGGAGGTCGTCGGGCGAGCGCTGCGTCACCTGCCCCGCCGATTCGCCCAGCGCCCGGGTGGCGCGCCGCACCAGCCAAGTGCTCAGGCCGACGAGTACAGCCAGCGACAACGCCAGTGGTATCGCGAGGTAGGCCAAACCCGGGTCGAATTCGGCCGAGCGCGCCGCCAGCGGCTCGGCGACCTCGAGCTGCTTCGTACCGTCATCGGACGGCAGTACGATCACGCGCATCGGCATGCCGGCAATGTACCGCGTGGAGAAGCCAGGCTCATTGAAGGGAGCAAATGGCACGCGCGTAGTCTGGACGCTGACCAGAAGCAACTCGCCGCGGTTGGACCAGATCTGGTAGTGGTAGCGCGCGCCCAAGGTCGTCGCACCTTCGATGTGGACGACGTCGCCGCCAGCGGCCTGCAGTTCGCTGATTTCGTGATCGGCAAACGTCAGCAGCGTGCTGGCGATATCCCGAAGCCGCTGATCGAAGAGGTTATCGCTGACGTGCTGTGCGACGATGAACATCGCCGTGCCGCCGACCAACCATGCCGTTGCCGTGACCGTCGAAGTGAGCAGCAAAAGGTGTCGGCGCAGCGACCACGGCCTGACCATACTCGGATCAGGCGGATTCGGCATTCTGGCCCAGGCGGTAGCCGGCCCCGCGCACGGTTTCGATCAGAGCCCGTGAGAGCTTGCGGCGCAGATTGTGCACGTGTACTTCGACAGCGTTGCTTTCGACCTCCTCCTCCCAGCCATACAGCGCTTCCTCGAGCTGCTTTCGGCTAAGTACCCGGTCGCGGTTGCGCAGCAGCGTTTCGAGAACGCGGTACTCGCG
>OMSW01000079.1:281-1386 GCA_900290295.1 Burkholderiales bacterium | reverse complement strand
GGGTCGACTTGGGGCCTTCAGCGTCTCCGAAAGCCGACGCCGATCGGCCCGGTCAGTGCACTCCGGGCAGCAACCGGTCTTTCGATCAGTTCAA
Source organism: Burkholderiales bacterium (assembly GCA_900290295.1). GTDB lineage: Bacteria > Pseudomonadota > Gammaproteobacteria > Burkholderiales > Burkholderiaceae_F > GJ-E10. The sequence goes on along the minus strand of OMSW01000079.1, from coordinate 1,292 downwards.
TTTTGGGTTTAGCTCGGCAAGAATTGCCTTCAGTTCCTGGGATCTGTAGCGCCCCGTGCCCGGCTTGCGCTTTGTTGGAAAGGCTAAAGTTTCCGCACGACATGCCGATGGCCATTCTTGTCAGACGTGTGAACCGGGCACCGTGATCACCGGCGCGCCAGGGGCGGCAGACTTAGCCCACCACAGAACCGGAACTGAGGAAATCAAAACCGGAAAGTCAAAACCGCCCTTGTGGCGGTTTTCTTTTGGCTGACCCAACTTGCAGAGCGGGCCGTGACTGCACGAAGACGCCTCGGGTGGTGCCAACGTAGCGCGCGAGACCTCGCGCATGTCTGAGGGCGTCCCACTCGTTCGGCGTTAACTTTGGAGAGCGGATGGGCAACGGTCAACGGTGCCGCGGGCGTCCTTCGAACCTATGCGGTCGACGTTCTCGGTGCTCGAGCACAACGTTTCGATGCGCGTTTGCAACGTAACCATCGGCCGGCCGGCGGCCAGCGCCGGACTTATTGCTTTTCGGTCGGGATCGGTGTTTCGATTCCGTTAACGCAATAGTGCGCGCTGCCCGGCCGCTCGACTAGTGACAAAAGACATGTCGGGCGCGCCGACCCAATACCTAGGTGACTTGCGTCAAGACCGGTAGGCCGTCGCCCTGCAACGAGATGGTCGACCGCGCTTGGCTCTCCCCATGGCGCCCGATCTCTGTACGCTCCGAGAAGGCGCAGCCGTTCTTCGGCGCGGATTGAATCAGCGGCGTATCGGCAAGTCCAATCCTTCTCCGGGGACAGGCCTGAGGGCGCATTTCGGAATACAGGAGTGCTCCCAGTGACTGGAAACAAGCCACCCACGCAGTACACTATGTCCAAACCTTAATTCGAAATCACGCAGCAACCGACCTGCATTTTGGCATCATGGCGCCCAGCAAGTTTCTCCGCATCCTGCTCGCACGGGACCTTGAAAGAGAAGTTGAAGGCCGGGCTGGTGCGCGCGGAGGAAAAGACTGAACTTTGAACC
>OMSW01000079.1:0-271 GCA_900290295.1 Burkholderiales bacterium | reverse complement strand
CCAGTGCAGCGCACAGCGGGGCGGCCGTGGGGGCCACTGTCGAGCAAGCGACGGCCGCGGGCCTAATCAGCACGCGGGCGACAAGAAGCTCACTCGCGCCGCGTTGCGCGTCGCATGCCCTGCGCCGCGGGAACGCTACCTTGCCTGGCCCGCGCCGCTGCGTGCGCGCAGCGCCTTGATGCCCTGCTCGATCCGCTCGGCCACTTCGCGCTCGCGCTGCAGCGCGCGCAGCGTGTTCTGCGCGTCCTGCACCGTGAACTCCAGCCGCGCC
>OMSW01000282.1 GCA_900290295.1 Burkholderiales bacterium | reverse complement strand
GGAATAGACCACGAACTGTCGTCCGCCGCTTTGACCATCGCTCTCGGCGGACTGACATCTGGCCTGAAGGTTTCGATATTTCTCACAAGCTCTGGCGTCGATATTGTGCGGCGCGGTGCAGCCGACATGACCCATGTAAAGCCCCTGGAACCCCTGGCAGAGATGCTGCGCAATTTCATGGCGCGGGGCGGCACTTTGTGGGCCTGTACCCCCTGCGTGAAAAGCCGCGGATACACGCAGGAGAATCTTCTTGAGGGGGTCGTCATCACCGGGGCGAGCGCTATGCACGAGTTGATCAAGCGCGGCGCTGCCACCCTGAGTTTCTGATCGATGCGGGAGAACACCATGTTGCGATTCAGGGAAATTGACTGGTGATACTGGGCCGTCACGGCCGTGCTGTTGATCCTCGGGCTGGCTGGCCGGTTCGAGGCCTACTACCTGGCCGCCGCGTTGAGTGCCGTGCAGGTGGTCCACGTCCGTCTGCTCGAGGGCAACTTCACGGCCTTCCCGGTGCAGGTGCGCGTGGCCTATGCTGCCATGCTGCTGCTGGCCTTGTGGGCGCCGATGAACTGGCTGTTCTGGGTGCCCGCCATCGGCACGCCGGCGCAAGTGCTATTTGGCTATTGCGCTCTTGCCCGATGCCTGTCACTGCAACCTTGGAATCGGCGTGAACCGCTGTCTTGGCCTTTGCTCTGGCGCACATTCGCCTCGCCACCGGTCAAGGGCAACATCATGCAGGGCCCGCCGGCAATGGCGCAGGCCACGAGCGCAACGTCCGGCAAGTAGTCATCGCAGAGACCTCTCGACCCGCGACGCCGGTCCCAGGTAGAGCATTCATGCAGATGCTAGCTGCCGTTAAGAACCCGCATCGCGACCACACGGCAGTTGCACGCACTGGTACTACGACTCAGGCATTGGCCGTTTTTCCCAAGCACGTGCAGGCAGCCGGTAAGCGGCCGCTGGTGAAATGCCGACCTCGGTCACTTTCGGACAGTCGAACAGTGCGCTAAATTCGCGCAAGTGCGGACGCTGGGGCGCTCCGCGGACAACATTACAAGGAGACCACGCCATGTTTCTCAACGAACCAACCACTTCGGAAGCAGCGGCGTACTTGGAGAGAGACCGCGCGACGACCGGTTACGTGATGAATTTCAGAAGGGCCTGGGCCTGGCGGCCTGACGTTGCAGAGGCATTCGTCGCCTTGGGCAAGCAGCTGACCGACCAGAGTGGCTTGGCGCCTCGAGAAATTGCGCTCTTGGTATGCACGACCGCACGCGTCCTCGGCGATTCGTATTGTTCGTTGGCGTGGGGCAGCAAGTTCGCAGAACTGGCGGGGCCCGCGCTCGCGGCCGAGGTCCTGCGCGGCGCAGATGCCGACTCACTTTCGATTCGCGAACAGGCGCTCAAGCTGTGGGCGGAGCAGGTCGTGCGCGACCCGAATGCCGCGACGGTGCAACAGATCGACAAACTGCGGACGGCCGGTCTGAATGATCGCGAGATCTTTGAGGCGACCGTGCATGTGGCCTTGCGGCTGGCATTTTCAACGGTCAACGACGCGCTTGGAGCGCGGCCCGATCACGAGCTCGTCGCTTCCGCGCCTCCGGAGGTGCGTGCGGCAGTGTCGTACGGTCGGCGGCCGTCGAATTGACCCGATTGGGAGCAACGCCAGCCGCTGCACATACGCAAAGAGCAATCCCCGGTTTGTCCGGCCCCCGCTCTCTCTGCGTATGCGTTGGGCATGAATCTTGGAAGCTACCTACACAATCGGGCATCCGAATAGCCGCACCTGCAATTTCGATTGGCAGCTTTTTGATGGGGCGAACGACCTGTATTGGGTCGACGACGGCGCCAATGACGGCTAGCTGGCGGGAAAGCAGACCGACCGGTTTCGAGAATCCCGGATGACCGAAACGGGTCGGACACCGGCGTTGGAACGGCCTGGCTCCATCGGTCGGCGTCGCCGCCCAACCTACTCGGTACCGGTCATGCACCTTGGATTTGTTTTGCCGGGAGACGCGAGCAAGGTGACGAGGTCCCTCCGAAAGGTAACAGCCGCCGACATGCAACGAACTCAACGAGGTTGACAATCGTTTCATCTGATTTGATATTTAAGCGGTCGCCGCAGATCGCGATTTCGACGCGCGCATTGACCTTCAAGTTCGCCTAATCTTTGCTTGGTCTTGAGACCGTTTGTGCTTGCCGTATATTGACGACTTGGGATTGACTCCTCGCATATTGGGTCGCATTCTGGAGACAGACCTATGTCGCATCTTATATTGCCCCGCGTCGCGGCGCCGGGAACCTACTCTCCGGGAAAGGTAGCGACGGTCTGCTATCTGGTCATAGCGTTGGTGTTTGTGAACGATATCCTTAGCGGGTCCGAGGTCTGGTTCCACGGGCTTTATATTTTCCCGCTTGCGGCGCTTGCCATTCACACCAAGCAACGTGGATTGATTGTGTTGGGATTTGTTCTGTCCACGATGCTCCAAGCCATCACCTTCATTTCTTATGACATTTCACTGAGTTCCAAAATCACCGACACCAGTATTGCCATCGTGTCATCGGCGTTGATTCTTTATTTTTCGACGGCTGTGCGCGACGGTTATTACGAGACTCTATTGTTGTCGACACGGGATCCCTTGACCGCCTTGCTAAGCCGTTGGGCCTTCGTATCGCGACTGGAAGCGGAAATTGCCCGGCAAGGGCGATATGGAGGCGTTTTCTCTCTGGTTTCGATCGACCTCGACAATTTCAAGACATTGAACGATTCTTACGGCCACGCGCTGGGAGACGAAGTATTGAAGCTCGTTTCCACCGTTCTTCGTGAGAACATCCGCGCGGTGGATTCGCTGGGTCGCCTAGACGGCGACCAGTTCGCAATCTTGATGCCGCAGACGACGGAGGCAGACTGCGCCGCACGCTCGCAAAACCTGACCATCGAAATTGCTAGGCGTCTGGCTAGCATTGGATTCCCTTGCACGGCGAGCATCGGATTTACAACCTGCGATCGGCGGCTAGGGTCAGCATCAGACGTTCTCGCGCGGGCGGAACGGGCAATGTATGCTGTGAAGGCGGCCGCGAATCTCGAACCAAAGGCTTCCTGATCGGGGGGTTTGGGGATTGGGAAAAGCATGTTTCGTCGATTTAGTGCCTTGCTATTTGCGGCCCGCTTGATCGAGAACTGCATCGCCAAAAGGGACCGCGTTCAGCCGTGATTTGGCAGGCATTCGGCAAATGCTCGCCTACGTAGAGCGATTTGCCGGAAGAACCTTTTACCATTTGGTTCGCAGTTTGCCGCTGCGCCCGCGCTTGATTCGCGCGTTCTGGCAGCAGGCGCAATTGGCCTTTTGAATCATCACCCATTTGTCGAAACGTCAATAAGACATGGGGCCTCAGTTCAGGACCGACGCAAGAAGCGGTGAAGGACCTGGAGATTGGGCAACCTATCAACTCCGGCTAGCGTTCAGAAGCTGCGGATGGCGTTGCACGCTGTCAAGCGACATCCGGAACTTACCCCCTGGCGACATCGAATTCTGACCCCCGGTTAGGTTGCGTTTGCTTGGACATGGATCGGTCTTAGCAGTTCTGATTTGCGCTTTTCACGAAGCCGATAGCTGTCGCCGCGGATCGTTACCACGTGACTGTGATGCAGAAGTCGATCCAGGATGGCGGTGGCGACGACGGGGTCGCCGAACACGTTACCCCACTCGCTGGTGGTCAAGTTGCTGGTGATCGGAACGCTGCCGCGCTCGTAGCGCCGGCTGACGAGCTCGAACATCAGGTGTGCAGCATCGGGTTCGAGCGGCAGATAGCCGAGTTCGTCGATGATCAGCAGCTTGGGCTTGGTGAACTGCAGCAGCTTGTCCTCGAGCCGGTTCTCGTGCTGGGCCGCTCGCGACATACAGCGTCACCGTCGAGCCTGCGATTGGATGCCCTCCGCCGACGATTTGACCGTTGAGTGCAACGACGGCGCTCACGGGCGCGGCGGACACGAAGCTCAAGACTCCAAGCACCAAGGCGGCGAACGAGGTGGTGATGCTGGTATTTGGAGGGTACGTAGTCGGGCTCATCGGTGCATTTCCTCACAAGACCGCAACCGGTGAATATCGCAGGACCACGCCATGCGTGCGTTGTCCTACATCAAGCCCTGAGCGATCCCTTTAGGCAGGCCGAGCCCCGGTTCTTGACTAGCGGGTTATCGCCGCCAAGCGAGTAACCGTTGACCGGGTTGGGGAGCAGCTTTGTGGTGGGGGCCCGGCCGCCAACAGAGGCCAGCGCCGCGATCGTTCAGAAATCAAGCGGGATGTCGATGATCAATTTTACGGTCCATTGATCTAGTCCAGCGTGAAGACCAGAGGCTCCCCGATCTTATCCACTCCCCAGTTGCTGACCTGCGATGAGCCCAAGGTCGAGCTCGGCGTCAAGCAAACCGCCCGTACGGGAGGAAATTGCCAACCAATTCCATTGATCACGCTTTCTACCAAGAGCTTAGGGTCTTGCGTGTGAGTGCCGATAAAACGTAGACAAACAGACTTGGGTCGTCGCGCAACGGATGGACTAGTCGCTGATCCGTAGGCTGGGAATTGACACACTGATAGCCCAAGTAATGAACCATACGACGATTCGCGCGAACAGATCGGGCCTGTCATTTTTGACATGCAGATGCCCGCGATGGACGGGTTGCAACTGGTGCGCGCACTTCAGGCGCGGCCGGAGTTCGCGGGCACAGGGGATGCTGACACCCGCCTTTGCAAATACCGACCAGCTGGGCAGGGAGCAGGCAGGCGTCCGGCGTTTCGTAAGCCCGTGCGCCGCTCGGCCGTGCTCCGCGCCAACGCCGGCACCTTCGGCTTTAGCGCGTCTGCGCCCGATTGGTGCGAACCAGAGCCTGCACAAGCGGAGACGCCGTTGCATGGCACCGTATTGCTGGTCGAGGAAAACGGGGTCACCCGCCAGGTGGCTACGGTCATGTTGACCAAGCTCTGTTTGCAATTCTGCCTGGGCAAGAACGGACAGGAAGCGGTCGATCTCGCGAGAGAACGCGAATTTGGCGATTTGCTGACGGGTTGCCGGATTCCGGTGATGGATGGGTACCGGGCCACGAAAGCCATCCGGCGGCCGCCGAAAGGTCACGGCGAACATCTGCCCATTATCACTCTAAGCGCCAACGCCTCGCGAGGCGATGCGCAGAAATGCCTGGACGCAGGCGTGAGTGACTTTCGGGGATCCGCCCCTTGGAGCGCGAACCAGATCGAAAGCGCATTCGTCGCGGGCGACGGCAATGCATTGAGCCATGCCGACCATGCGTCGAAGTCGAGCACGGTCAACGTCGCCGCCGAAACCCTGTACGGCTTGTATCGGCAGTTGGAATCGCCGGAACGAGAGAACCGGGTCGACGAGTCCCGCACGCTACTTGATCAGGTCAGGCGGGAGCACGATCGCGCCGTGACACACCTGCGTGAAATTCCGCGGGAGGCCGGCTGATGGCACCGCCGAGGAAAATCCTGGTCGTTGACGACGATCCCGCCACCCTGATCCTGATGCGCGCGGCGCTGCTCAGGGCGGGGTTCGATGTCCAGACGGCCGTCGACGGCGAAGACGCCCTGCACAAGTTCCACCAGCACCCTAGCGATATCGTCCTGCTCGATGTGGATATGCCGGGCCGGAACGGACACGAAATCTGCGCCACGCTGCGGGCCGAGGTCGGTGAGCTGCTGCCGATTGTCATGGTGACGGGCATGGACGACGTGGAGTCGGTTGAAAGGGCTTACCATGCCGGCGCCACCGACTTTATCGCCAAACCGATCAACTGGGCGCTTCTTGGTCATCGGGTTAGATACCTTTGTCGCGGATTCCAGAATCTGCTGGATCTTCAAACGGCCGAGGCCCGGAATGCGGCAATCCTGGAGGCCGTCCCTGATCCATTGTTTGAGTTGGACATCGACGGCCGCTTTATTTCTTACCATTCTCCTCGCACGGAACTGCTGGGCGCGCCAGCGGAAGCCTTCCTTGGCAAAACCGTACCTGAGATACTACCGCCTGCCGCGGCACAGATCTGCCTGTCGGCATTGAAGTCGGCCCATGAAAATGGTCTGTCGACCGGCGAGCAGATTGAACTGCAACTACCGCATGGCCAGTCCTGGTTCGAACTTTCTATTTCGCGCAAGGCCACCGATTCTAAAGAGAAGCCGCATTTCATCGTTCTTTCGCGCGATATCACCGAACGCCAGTTGTCCGAGCAACGAATTCGACAGCTTGCATACTTTGACACGTTGACGGGCCTTCCCAACCGGCAGTCCTTCCTCGAGAGAGTTGAACGGGAAATCTCGCGCGCCCGCCAGAATGGCCGCAAGCTGGGTGTCCTGTTCATGGATCTCGATGGATTTAAGAACATTAACGACACCATGGGGCACGGCGCTGGGGACGTGATCCTGCAGTCGGTGGCGGAGCGATTGCGCCAGGGGTTGCGCCCCTCCGACTCGTTGTCGCGCCCCTCCGCAACGGAGGCTGACGCAGGGTTCGCACGCTTGGGTGGCGACGAATTTACGGCGCTGATACTAGACATCGAGCGACCGGAAGATGCGCTGATCATCGCGCATCGCATCCGTGAACTGATGCGCCAGCCATTCTTGCTGGATCGGCGTGAAATAGCGGTGACGACCAGCATCGGCATCGCCCTTTACCCTAACGACGGCGAAGATGCAATCGCGCTTCTCAAGCATGCGGACACGGCGATGTACCATGCCAAGGACCAGGGCCGCGACAACTGCCAGTTTTACAGCGCGTCGCTGACCCAGCAGGCCGTACAGCGCATGACTCTGCAAAACAATCTACGTCTGGCGCTGGACCCAGGCGAGTTCCACCTGCTTTATCAACCGCAGATCGATCTTCAACAGGGCCGCATGCTGGCGGCCGAAGCCCTCATCCGCTGGACGCATCCAGAGCAGGGCTTGATCCCGCCCCTGGAATTCATTCCGCTTGCCGAGGAAAACGGCTTGATCGTCCCCATTGGCAATTGGGTGCTGCGCACTGCCTGTGCCGACGCGGTACAGTGGCAGCGTGCCGGGCACCGTGTGCAAGTTGGGGTTAACCTGTCGCCGATGCAGTTCAGGGATCCGAATCTGGTAGATGCGATTCTCGAGACGCTGTCCCAGACCCGGTTGACTCCCGACCTTTTGGAGCTGGAAGTCACCGAAAGTGCGGTGATGGAAGCCAGCGGCATCGCCACGCTGCAGGCCCTGCGTCAAGCGGGGGTGAAGGTCGCGCTGGACGACTTTGGCACCGGCTATTCCTCGATGAGTTATCTCAGGAACATGCCGCTCAATACCCTGAAGGTCGATCGCAGCTTCGTGATGGCGTTGCCGGGTGAGGACAAGGACCGCGCTATTGTGCGAGCTATCCTCTCCCTTGCCAAAAGCCTTGACTTCAGCGTGACGGCGGAGGGCGTGGAGACGCTCGAACAGGCGCAGACTTTGAAAGCTATGGCTTGCAATGCGCTACAGGGCTATTACTTCAGTAAGCCCGTCCCTGCCGCTGATATCTCTGCCTTGCTATCAAGAAGCTGGCCGATCGACTGAAGCGCTGGGCCTTCCCGGACCACCGGCAAGGTTGGCTTTCGGCGTTTCAGATCCTTATGGGTTCCGTCGAAGCTTTGCTTCGCAGGGCGAAATCGTCGGGCGAGGAGCGTTGCCGCGCGAAATACAGCGCCAGCCCCAAACCGAGGAACAATCCGCATCCGCCTAGCACCTTCAAGTAAAACATTCCCGCCTGGCCGGTGCCGGGAGGAGCGAGCGCGAAGCCGATCGAAACGAGCGTTGAAGCAAGCCCGAGCGCAGACACCAGAGCGATGCCGATGCGCCCGCCGGGTACGCAAAGCAGTCCCGGGCGATCCCCGACGCGTTTCGCACGAAGTATCGGTAACGCCACGAACATGTAAGCGCTCGGAATGAACGCCAACGGGACTGTCATGTCTACAAGGATCTGGTAGGCGTCGCCAATCGTCGTGCCGGCCAGGGCAAGAAGGACCAGCAGCGTGGTGATTGCGCCGCTGATGATCAGCGCCACGTAGGGGGAGCGCCAGCGTGGATGGAGGCGGCCGAGGGCTCTCGGCAAGTGCTGGTCGATGCCCACGACATAGGGTAGACGCACGCTGCCCGTCACCCACGCCGTGAGAACCCCGGCGCTGGCGATCGTCATCAGAAGCGCTGCTAAGGGGCCGAGAAAGGGCATGCCGATTCGATCGGCGATGACCGCGATGCCTTCCGGGATCCCAGTAATCGCTTCAATCTTCTCCTTCGGCAGTGCGACGAGCAGCGCCCATGTGCCGAGCAGATAAAATGCAATGATCATGGCCCCAGCAACGACAATCGCACGGGGAATCACCCGCCGCGGATTGCGAATCTCGCTTCCCATCAGTGGCGCAAGTTCGAGCCCGACGAGCGCGAACATCATGGTGGCAAACGACTTGCCGATGGTGGGGTCCGCCACGTCCGGCAGTAGGTTGCCGGCGAACACAGTCGCGCTGCCAAAGCGTGACGCGGATACGCTGGCTGCAATGACCAGGATCACAAGCACGCCGCCCATCACTAGGGCGCATACGTTCACCAGCCGCTTCGCGCGCTCGAGGCCCAGGATGTTCGCGCCGATCGCCAGCCAGAGCGCGGTGAGCGACAAGAAGGCATTGAAGCCAAAGCTGTCTTTGAGTCCAGGCCATGCTCCGGCAGCGATGTAGCTTGCGGTCCCCGATATGAACAGCAAAAGCGTGGGAAAGAAAACCAGAACGGATACGACATATGACCAGCCGGCAACGAAGCCGTGAACGTCACCGAGCGCCTGTTTGATCCACACATAGAGCCCGCCTTCACCGTCGTAGCGCGAGGACAGCTCCATGACCACGAGCCCAGACGGCACAAAAAAGATCACCAGCGCTAGTAGCCATAGCACCAGGCTGGACGGTCCAATCTGTGCCGCTGTAGAAAGCCACTGAAGCGAAACAACGGCAATCGCATACAGAAGAACCACGTCGCGCAGGCCAAGTACTCGCGGCAGACCAACCACCGAAATTTCGGATTTCGTCGTTGGGTTCGGGGCCATCATGTCACCACGGGATCCAAGCAGCAGGCGGTCAGTTATGCGTTGCCGACTTCCGTGGGCGGAACCTCGGCGGTAGCGGCGGGCGCGGCNNCGCGATTGTCGCTGCCGTAGCACCGCGCTCGGACTCCACGGACGCGATGATTTCTGGCAAATCGGTCCCGAACAGGTTGCCCACCTGGCCTCCTCCCTCATGCACCCACGGAGCATTCGCCGCTTTTGGCCTGCCGTAGCGTGAATCGCTCACGCAGCGCGGATAGCACCTCTATCAATTGGTCCACCTCTTTATCCGTGTTCGCCGCGGTAACCTGGATGCGAAATCCGACCTCGTTCTTCGGGACCAGCGGAAACGCCGCAAGCGTTACGTACACGCCGCGCTCGAACAGGAACAAGCCAGCTTCGTCAATTTCCTCGTGGTCAGCCAGCGGGATCTCGATGATCGGGAACCCGGATTCGTTGGGGGTACGGATCTCTAGGTCGCGCAGCGCGTCGAGTATGCGTGCCGTCCGCCTCCATAGGTCGGCCCGGTACTGGTCACCGCGCTTGCGGTTTACGGCGAGCCCGGCGAGCGACGATGCGAGCGACGCGACCGGGGAGGGGCCCGAGTACAGGTACGGCGGCGCGAGCACCTTGAGAGCTTCTTTCAGCTGTGTCGGCAGGGCCAGGAAGGCCAAAAGGGAGGAATAGGATTTTGAAAGACCGCCTACCAGGATGGCGTTGTCGTAGGGTACATCCTGGTGCCGAAAGAGGCTGTTTCCCTTCACGCCGTACGGGCAAGGCTCATTGGGCGAGCGCTCGCCGATCGTGCCAAAGCCGTGAGCGTCGTCGACGTAAAGAAGGGCGTCATACTCTTGCGCAATGCGCGAGAACGCAGCCAGATCGGGGGCATTGCCGGTCATCGAGTTCACGCCGTCCATCGCGATGATTCGCGGGCCGGTCCCCGTCACAGTGCGGATCAGCTGCTCGAGGTGCTCGGCATTGTCATGCCGGAAACGCAGGACAGTCGCCCCTCGGCCCGCGGCGACCATCGCCCCGTCATAGATCGTCTTGTGCGCTCGCCCGTCGAGGAAGATCGTCCCGTCGCCGGCCAGCACGGGGATAACAGACATGTGGATGTGCGTGATTGTGGGCAGAAGCAGGACGTCTTCGCAGCCAAGCAGCTCCGTCAACTGCTCCTCGATGTCGACGTACGGCCTGGAACTACCCAGCAGGCGCGACCACGACGGGTGCGTGCCCCACCGGGCAAGGTAGTCAGGGATCGCCGCGATGATCTCTTCATCGAGATCGAACCCCAGATAATTGCACGACGCCCAGTCCGTGAGCCAGCGGTCCCCGATGCGGATCTGCCGGCCCCGCTGTTCGTCGATCACGGCATCGAGCATTGGGTGCGAGGACTTTAGACGAGCCAGGTCTTCAACGGTCGCTATCCATCGATCGAGCCACCCGTCGAGGCGCCGACGGCCATTCAATGGGGCCACGATGGGATGGATCGCCTTGCGTCGGAGCAGATGTGGAGGGATCACGCGGCTTTGATTCTTCATGGTTCGCTTGTTAATTAAAGGTTGTGCGGCTTGGCAAATGGCGTTTTCCTGGTTCTCGGCTAGGTACTACCTACAGTCTTATACGCAGGCGCCGTCTGCCGCAAAGCAGGTCGAAGCCCGTGATATCCCTGATAACGGCAGAAATGGGGAAAAGTTAATGGTTATTCAATCGGTTGCCCGCGCCAGACGCCCGCTAACCTGCGCTGTCACTGAGAACTGCAGAAATGTGGAAAAGGTAAGGGCCGTTTAATCGGGTGCCCGCGCCATGCGCCCGCTCCGTGCGGTGGCGCAGCGCGTGGGCAGCGTGTCGGTGGCGGCCGATGGCGCTGCACCGAGAACCATCGGCGTCTAGACCGGGCCGGTCAAGGCTCCCACGTTGGTGCCGATACGGCACGTGGGTGCGGATACCACATCTGAGGATCACTCGGGCAAAAAGGCAGAAATGAAAACGAAGACAATCGCCCGTGCGCGCTGGGCAACTACCCTCTTATGCCTGCTGCCTATGTTTGCGGCCGCCGAGGCGGACACCCCTACGGCCGGCGACGAAAACTTGCTTTTCGGGGAAATTCCGACCGTCTACGGCGCGTCGAGGTACGAGCAGACGACGACCGAGGCGCCGTCATCTGTGAGCATTGTCACGGCCGACGACATTCAGAAATACGGGTACCGGACGCTGAGCGACATCATGCGCAGCGTGCGCGGCTTCTATGTCACATACGATCGCAATTACAGCTACCTAGGCGTGCGCGGCTTCGGACGTCCGGGCGACTACAACAGCCGGGTCCTGTTCCTCATCGACGGGCACCGCCTCAACGACGACATCTACTCCCAGGGGCTGCTCGGGACCGAGTTCCCGCTGGATGTGGACCTGATCGACCGGGTGGAGGTGATCCGCGGCCCCGGTTCGGCAATCTACGGCAACAACGCTTTTTTCGCCGTCATCAACATTATCACCAAGCAGGCACGCGATTTCAAGGGCGGCGAGGTGTCCGGGGCGGCCGGCAGCGAGTTGACGACCAAGGGGCGCGCGAGCTTCGGCAAGCGCTACGATAACGGGCTGGACGTGATGCTTTCAGCGACCACCTATCATAGCTCGGGAGAGCAGAGCCTGTTCTTCCCCGAGTTCGATGCGCCGAACACGAACAATGGCATTGCCGTAGACCGAGATGCGGACCGTGCCGACAGCCTTCTAGCCAATGTGAGCTTCGGGGACTTCAACCTGCAATTGCTTGATGGCTCGCGCCGCAAGGACGTTCCGACCGCCTCGTTTGGCACGGTTTTTAATGGCAACGAATATACGACCGATACCCGCCAGTACCTCGACTTGAAATACCAGCGGCAGCTGGATGCAGACTCCCAGGTCACCGCCCGCCTGTACCAGGACTTCTACGGCTACTACGGCTATTACCCGATCGATCAGTTGCCGGTCGTAGTAAATTACGACGCCCTTGACGGTCGCTGGTGGGGAGCGGAGTCCCAATACACGAAGCGCCTCGGCGCTGATCACCGTGCCACGGTTGGCGCGGAATACGTGAACAACTACCGACAGGTCCAGGTCAACTTCAACCTCGATCCGTACGCCAGCCTCCTCAATTCGCGACAAAGGTCCAGTTCCTGGGCAGCGTACCTCCAGGACGAGTATGCGATTACGCCAACGCTCACCCTCACCGCTGGGCTGCGGTACGACAACCTCGTTTCCACTGGCACCGTCAATAGTTCCACCAACCCACGGCTGGCGCTAATTTACGACCCGAACCCAGATACCGCAGTGAAACTGCTGTATGGCACTGCCTTCCGCGCCCCAGACGCCTACGAGTTGTACTACGCCAGCCCTGCCGTCGGTTTTGATCCATCCATGAGCCTTGTGCCGGAAAGGATCCAAACGTCCGAGCTGGTGCTAGAGCAGCGCCTGTCCGAGAGCGTGCGCGGCGTGATCGACGTTTATCACAATGACATCGAGCAGCTGATCAGCCTGATCACCAATCCGGACGGCAACGTGGTATTCGAAAACGTGGACCAGGTGAGATCCCGCGGGTTGGAACTTGAACTCGACGGCCGCTGGGCCAACGGTCTAGAGTGCCGCGCCAGCTACACGCTGCAGCGGACGATAAACGAACTGACCGGTCAGACCCTGAGCAATTCGCCGGAAAATATGGCAAAGCTCAATTTGCGCGCTCCGGTCTTGCGTAGTGACGTTTTCGCCGGGCTGGAGATGTTGTACGTCGGCACCCGTCTCACGGTGCAGAACACGACGCTGGGCGGTTTCGTTTTGACCAACCTGACACTGTTCGAGCGCAGACTCCAAAACGGCATGGAGATATCGGCCTCGATCTACAACCTGTTCGACAGGACATACGCGGACCCCGTCTCAGTCGGCGGACGGGAGGCCAGCATTGTCCAGGACGGACGGACTTTCTTAGTCAAGCTGACGTACCCATTCTAATTAATATGGCTGTTGCCATGTTCCGTTGCCTGCGCATGGTGGTATTGGCTTGGCTGTTGGTCGCCGTCGCGGGCGGCGTAAACAGCGCGACCGCGGCTGGGAAGATCAAACCGCACGTTGTTGTACTAATCAGCCACGATGCGGCTCCCTACCGCGACGCATTGAACGGTTTCGAGCGGGTGCTTGCCCAACGCGGAATGGAAGCCGATCTAGAAGTGGTCGCTCTCCAGGGCGACGCGCAGAAGGTTGCTCCGGCGATGCTCAAAGCCAAGCGTGACGGCGCCGCCCTGGTGTTCACCATGGGGCTGGTGGCCACCCAGGCTGCGCTTGCCGAGAATTCCGATATCCCCGTGGTGGCGGGTCTCATCCTCAGCGCGGATTCCTTGAAGAAGAGGGCCAACGCCACCGGTGTGGTGCTGGAGATGCCAATGAAGCTCCAATTCGAATGGATACAACGCCTGATGCCGTCGGATACGACGGTGGGCGTTCTCTACAACCCCGCTGAGAACCAGCAACGGGTAGAGGAAGCGGAGGGCGCCGCCCGCAGCATGGGCCTCAAGCTGGTCGCATTCCAGGTTGACACAGCGCAGTCGCTGCCCAATGTCCTCGAAACCGTCGCCAAGCGTGTGGACGTCCTGTGGGCCATCCCCGACTCGGTGGTGGTATCACCCGAAACGGCGAAGACGCTGCTGGTCTATTCCTTTCGCAATCGCATACCGTTCATCGGTCTGTCATCGGCCTGGGTCAAGGCCGGTGCGCTGTTCGCTTTGGACTGGGACTACGAGGACGTCGGCGCACAGTGCGGCGAACTTGCCATCCGAATTTTTAGGGGGACCCGGGCGGGCAGCATTGCGCCGGAGAGCCCGCGCCGGGTCACCTACGCCGTGAACCGAAAGACTGCCCGCGAAATGCGGGTGGTACTCAGCGAATCCGTGATCAGCGGCGCGGCTAAGGTATACGAGTGAAACCTGCCATGCCAATGCCCCTACCCTCGCGCCTGGCAACCAAGCTGAATCTACTGGTCATTTCCCTGGTTCTGCTGACCGCCGCGAGCATTGCTGCGCTGATCTCCGAGCGCGGGATACGCGAGGACCGTGCCCAGTTGTTGGACCTGGGAGTGAGCTTGGCCGAATTGGGCTCCCGCCAAACTGAATTCGCCCTGTATACCGAGGACGCCACGGCACTTCGCAGTGATGTGGACAATCTAGCCTCTAACGTCAAGATCGGTTACGTGGTACTGCTCAACAAGGACCGGCGACCCTTGTTGAGCAAAGTCGTGGCAGAAAACGTGCCGTTGATCCCAGCGCCCGATGCGGCCCTGTTTCAGGGTGGGACGCAGCACACGGAGCTGCAACTCGGCGAGAAGGGAACGCCGTACTTTGACATCGTCGCTCCCGTGCAGAACCGGGGTGACAACGCCGAACTGTTCCCCGAGGTGGAGTCCGCTGACAAGCGGGTTCTCGGATATGTGCGTATCGGCGTGCGCCAGGACAGCCTGGAGGATAAGGCCCATGAAATCGTGATCTCCACGATTGCGCTCACCCTGGTGGTGGTCGCGCTCGGCGTATTCGCGACGCTTCTGATCACTCGCCGCATTCTCGGTCCCGTGCAAGTCCTGGTGCGGGCGACGCACGAGATTGCCGGGGGCAACCTGGCCGATCCCGTCAACGTGCAGGCGACCGGTGAGATCGGCGAGCTGGCTGCCTCCTTCAACGGCATGCTTGCCCGCTTGCGTGACTACCGTGACCGCGTGGAAGAGGCTCACGCCACGCTGGAAGCGAAAGTCGAGGTCAGAACGCGGGAGCTGCAGCTCGCGACCGAAGAAGCCAAGACCTCCGCGCGCCTTGCGCTGGAGGCAAGCCGGGTCAAGAGTGAGTTTCTGGCGACGATGAGCCATGAAATCCGAACGCCGATGAACGGCGTTTTGGGGATGACCGAGCTGCTGCGCGGGACGCCCCTGAACGAACGCCAGCATCGTTTCGTGGATACCGTCTACCATTCCGGGCAGAGCCTGCTCCGAATTATCAACGACATCCTGGATTTCTCCAAGATCGAGGCTGGAAAGATCGAACTGGAGCAGATCAACTTCGATCTGCGCGAATTGGTCGAGGACGTTTGCGGCATGTTTGCTCAACCGGCACATGCCAAGGGACTCGAAATCGCCTGCCTGGTGCCGCATGCGTTGCCGATCGCCTTGCGTGGCGACCCGGCACGCTTGCGTCAGATCCTCACAAATATCGTGGGCAATGCGGTGAAGTTCACCGGGGAGGGTGAAGTCTCGGTACGTGTCCAGTTGCTGGCCGAAGGCCCAGGGCAGGCAAGGCTGCGCTTCGATGTCCGGGACACGGGGATTGGCATTGCCGAGGACAAGCAGCAACGAATTTTCGAGGCCTTCTCCCAGGCAGACAGCTCGACCACCCGAAGCTTCGGCGGTACCGGGCTCGGCCTTGCAATTTCGAAGCAACTCGTCGAATTGATGGGCGGCCGCATGGGTGTGATCAGTCGACCGGGGCACGGTGCAACATTCTGGTTTGAGGTCGACGCTGCGAAACAGGATACGAGCGCACGCAAGATGCTCGCAGTCGGCGATAAACTGCACGGGTTACGAGTTCTGGTAGTGGACGACAATGCCACGAATCGCGAAATTCTCGAGGAGCAACTGGCAGCGTGGAAGATGCGCTGCACCAGCCTCGAAGGCGGCCATGGCGCACTGGCGGCCCTGCACGCCGCGCGGGCGAAGGGCGAGCCGTTTGAATTGGCGGTGCTTGACCTGCACATGCCGGAGATGGACGGATTGGACCTTGCGCGAACGATCAAGAACACGCCCGAGCTGGCCGCTACGCCACTGATAATGCTGAGTTCAGCCACATTGCAGAACGAGGCCAATACCTTCACCCACGACTTGATCCGGTGCAATTTGACGAAGCCGGTGCGGGAATCCGACCTGTTCCACGCAATCGCTACGGCAATCGAAGAAGTCATTTCCTCGGCGATTCCGGACGATGCGCCGGCAATCGCGGTTGCGAACCTCCACGATCGGCTGTCATGTCGCGTCCTGCTTGCGGAGGATAACCGGATCAACCAGGACGTGGCCAAAGCCATGCTGGAAATGATCGGGGTGCGTACCACCGTCGTATCCCACGGCAGGCAGGTGTTGTCGGCTCTCGAAAAGAATTCCTTCGACCTGATCTTGATGGATTGCCAGATGCCGGAGATGGATGGTTATGCCGCCACGGCCGCGGTGCGCGAACGGGAACGCGATAATCCGGAAATGCGGCGAATCCCCATCGTGGCGCTCACGGCGAATGCGATCGCGGGCGACCGTGAGCAATGTCTTGCGGCTGGCATGGACGACTATTTGAGCAAGCCGTTTACCCAGAAGGAATTGGCGGCGATCATCGGGCGCTGGGTGCCGCATGCCGCCGCGGGCGGCACGATTGCCGCAGATGTCGTCGAGCAAACAAATGCAACAAAGCGTGCGGCGGCAAAATCTGGTGATGTTTCTGTTGCAGCGGATATGTGCGTGAATCCACAAGTACTGGAGTCGATCCGCTCGATGGGGCAAGGCCTGCTGGAGGAAGTGGTTCGCCATTACCTGCAAGACACGCCCGAACGCATGGAACAGATCCGCGTTGCCCTTGCGGCAAACGACCCCGAGGCATTGCGCAGGTCCGCCCATGCCCTGAAGTCGGGTAGTGCCAATCTTGGTGCCGAACGGTTTGCGGCAATCTGTAAGGTCCTGGAATCGCTAGGGCGAAGCGGGACAACCGAGGGCGGTGCGGCCCGGCACGCGGAGGCCGAGCAGGAGTACACCCGAGTCCGGGACGTGCTGCAGGCTGCGGTAACCCAGGAATTGACGCGGG
Source organism: Burkholderiales bacterium (assembly GCA_900290295.1). Taxonomy (GTDB): domain Bacteria; phylum Pseudomonadota; class Gammaproteobacteria; order Burkholderiales; family Burkholderiaceae_F; genus GJ-E10. The sequence goes on along the minus strand of OMSW01000282.1, from coordinate 5,871 downwards.
TATCGAGCGCGTAGCCGAACGCTTGCGAGTCCTGCGGTAATTCGGTCGGCGGCGGCAGCATCGGTGCAACGCGGAAATTTCCGCATACCATTCTTCTGAGTCCCTAATAAGCGGTCTTTCGTATCGTGTCGATGGTTTCGCTCTTATCTTATGCGGGCGGTTCTGAAATGGCCGGGACTATGCCCGGAAATTGCATTTAAGAGCCAAGGACTAGGTGCCGTAAAGCGTCTACCGGCACTGCAATTGATCGGGATGAAGGCCATTTCATGATCGCACCAGCACATCCGCTGAACGAGGCGTCACGACTGAGCTCGTTGCGCTCGCTGCACATTCTCGATACCGCGGAAGAGGAGCGCTTTGACCGCCTGACACGCCTTGCTAAACGCTTATTCGGGGTTCCGATCGTTTTGATCAGTCTCGTCGATGCGGATAGGCAGTGGTTCAAATCATGCGTCGGACTAAACGCCAGCGAGATGCCCCGTGACATTTCATTTTGCGGCCACGCGATCCTGAGCGACGATATTTTGATCGTGCCCGATGCCACGCTCGATGAGCGCTTTCATGACAATCCGTTGGTCATCGGCGATCCGAAGATTCGCTTCTATGCCGGGTGCCCCCTAGGTCTGGGCAACGGCGACATCCTCGGCACTTTGTGTCTCATGGACCAAAAGCTGCGTGAACCGGACGAAGAGGATTGCAAGCTGCTGCGTGACCTTGCCCGTTTGGCCGAACAAGAAATGGCGGCCCTTCAGCTGGCGACCATGTGCGATTTGACGCTGCTGTCGAATCGGCGAGGCTTTCTTGCGCTAGGTCGTTACGCGCTTAGCCAGTGTGTGCGGTGCGGCATGCCCGCGACAATTTCTTTCTTCGATCTTGACGGTTTTAAGTCGATCAACGATCGTTTCGGTCACGCTGGAGGTGACGGCGCGTTGGCAAGCTTCGGGTCGCTACTGAAAAAGACATTTCGGGACTGTGATGTTGTCGGGCGCCTGGGCGGTGATGAGTTCGCGGTCCTGATGACGCGTAGCAACGAGGCAGGTAGCCGGGTCGCGCTGAAGCGTTTTCAGCAATCGGTGGACGCGCACAACCGGAACAATCAGCACGGCTATGAGATCCGCTTTAGCGTCGGTGTAACGGCCTATGACCCAGCTCGACACGGCTCGATCGAGGCGCTTCTTGGTGATGCCGATGCTCTCATGTATGAGCACAAGCGCCGCAAGCGTGCCGCTTAGAAGCCGTGACCGGATTGCGGGGCCTTGGAGGAGGGACATTGGCAGGTCACGGCGCCAACGCTCCGACAATTGTCAAAGTCCGCTTCTCTGGGTATCGAGGTCCGCTTTTGCGCCTCGCCCATGTCGGCAAAGGGTTGAAAGCGCCGTTGACTCCGCTTCTGGTTGCCACAGGAGACTTTTGGCAGGAGCGTTCGCCGTAGCAGCTTGTTCAGCCTAATAAGCAAAACCCGTGCGTCGGTAGGCGGTTGGTCAGGCAGCATCCGTTGCAAGGTCCGAAGAATTTGCGATCTTCACCGCACCGTCCGGAAAACGCGCGACGATCTCCAATTCTTCGCCCATCGCCTCGGTGTGGCTGCGCAGCGTCGAGACAGACATGTCGGTGCGCCGCTCCAGCTTGGCGATCGATGGGTGCTGAACGTGCAGCGCTTCCGCTGGCATTCTTTGCGATAGCCCTCGGGCGTGCCGCAATTCATTAAGGGGGCATTTCAGCGAGCATTTCTTTCACCTTGGTTTCTGCGCGCGGACGCGATTCCGGCGACATGCGGGCGCGCAGTTCAGAAAAGTTCTTAGCCATGGAGTCCTTCCTACTCCGGGGCGCTCGTGAAATAGAGGCCATTGCCACCCGGGAAGTTGTAATTGACGAACGGCTCGACCAGGGCATTGTTGTAGGCTGGCGAGCCGTTACTGTTGCCGAGCGACCAGACATTGTTGGCCAGGACCCCGACCACCCAGGGGTCGCCTTTCGCAAGGTGCAGCAGCACGATCGTTGGGCCAAGTCCGACATTGTCGTTGCCGATCGTCGCATGCTTCCTTTTCACCGCCTGGCCGCGCGAAGTGGTCGCGCTGACCGGTGCTGGCGTGCTGCTGACAAGCCGCCGCCTTCATTCGCGCCAGATGCTGGGCCTGGTCGACTGGGAGCTGCTGGTGTTGTTCATCGGCCTTTTCGTGGTGAACCACGCGCTGCAGAAGACCGGTCTGCCGGAGCGTGTGGTCACGGATCTGGCTGTCGCCGGCGTGCCGTTGCAGCACCTCGGCCCGCTGTTCGCGATAACGTTCGTGCTGTCGAACATCGTCTCCAACGTCCCTGCAGTAATGCTGCTGCTACCCAGCGTCGCGCACACGCTGGCCGGGCCAACACTGGCCCTGGTGAGCGCGCTGGCGGGCAACCTCTTGATCGTCGGCAGCGTCGCGAACATCATCGTCGTCGACGCGGCGGGGCGGCGTAGCGATCAGTTGGCGCGATCACGCCCGCATCGGTATCCCCGTGACGCTCACGACGCTGGCTATCGTCGCGGCTTACCTGGCGCTGCGCTGGTCCGGCGCGCATTGACGCGACGACCGGCAGAGGTGGCGGCCTAAACGAACGTCTCGTCACTAGAACGGCGACTAGCTGCCGTAGGTAGGGCGTTATCCGTCAAGTAATTTTTCGCCTGCGGCCTGTTATCAAGTCAGAAGCCGACGTCGGGGGTCGGTAACATGTCCCTTGCTGGTCGGCAGAGAGCGGCCAAGCGTGCTTTTCGCAAAGCAATTACTTGCACGGGTACGATTGCACTATGTGCGAGGTACGCAGCGATTCGTAACCGCGATGATGGCGTCGATCAGGGCACGTTCTTCCTCGGCGTGGCGGGACCTGGAAATGCCGACCCTCCACCCACATTGCGCGGCAAGGAATTGCTCTTGAGTGATGTGAAAGTCTTTCATTGCATGGGCGCGTTCGGATTGGCGTGCGTCGTCCTGTGGTTAAGCCAGTTCCCGCAGTACATGACAGGGAACCCGCCATCCGTGTACGACGGCACCGCGTTCGGTCAGCACCTGTTCGCCCGGCCAGCCGTCGCCGACGAGCACGCGCAGGGCCCCATCGAACGACGTCGTACAAGCGTAGATTCAACTGCTGCAGGAGTCATGGGGCATCGCGGTCATGGACTGCTGGGGCGCTGGCTGATAGGTTCGGTTGCCAAGCAGGTAATGCATCACGCGCCGTGCGCCGTGCTGGTCGCGCGCTGATTTACTGACAAAGGAGGCTATCGCCATGAATGAAAGAGCTATCCAGTCCATCCGTGCTCTCGAAATCCTCGATTCGCGGGGTTTCCCCACCATCCGTGTTCGCGTGACCCTGAAGGACGGCTCGGTGGGCGTCGCGTCCGTCCCCTCCGGCGCGTCCACGGGGGCCAATGAGGCCACCGAGCTGCGCGACGAGGACGCCAAGCGCTACCAGGGCAAGGGTGTGCTCACTGCTGTCAAGAACGTGAATACCGAGATCGCCGCGCTGCTGGTTGGGCGCGATGCGACGGAGCAGCCAGCCATCGATGCCGCGATGATCGAACTCGATGGCACCGACAACAAGTCCCGGCTTGGCGCCAATGCCATCCTCGGCGTCTCGCAGGCCGTGGCGCGAGCGGCGGCGCAGTCCTGCGAGGTTCCCCTTTATCTCTGGCTGGGTGGCGTTGGCGCCGTGCACGTGCCGGTTCCCATGATGAACGTCCTGAACGGAGGCAAGCATGCCGATAGCAGCCTCGATTTCCAGGAGTTCATGATCATGCCCAAGGGGGCACCAACTTTTGCCGAGGCTCTGCGCTACGGCTCGGAGACCTTTCAGGCGCTCAAGAAAATCCTCCATGGCAAGGGCTATGCCACTTCCGTCGGAGACGAGGGCGGCTTCGCACCGCAACTCAAGGGCGGCAACGACGAAGCGTGCGAACTGATCGTCACCGCCATCGAGAAGGCCGGCTACCGGCCGGGCAAAGACATTGCCATCGCCCTTGATCCGGCCGCCAGCTCCTTCTTCGAGAGTGGGAAGTATCGTCTGGTGCGCAGCGGTCAGGGCGAGAAGACCAGCGACGAGATGATTGCGCTATTTGGCCAGTGGATCGGGCGCTACCCCATCGTTTCGATCGAAGACGGCTTGGCCGAGGACGACTGGGTTGGTTTTGCCCAGATGACGGCGGCGATGGGCGCGAAAATCCAAATCGTCGGTGACGACAATCTGGTCACCAACCCCCGCTTCATCGCCCGCGGCATCCGGGAAAAAACCTGCAATGCGGCCCTTATCAAACTTAATCAAATCGGCACGGTCAGCGAAACCGTGGATGCCATCCACTTGTGCCGAAAGGCAGGATGGGGATTCGTGATTTCCCATCGCTCCGGCGAGACGGAGGACACCTTTATGGCCGATTTCGCGGTCGCCATGGGCGGCGGGCAGATCAAGACGGGCTCCATTTGCCGCTCCGAGCGCATCGCCAAGTACAACCGTCTGCTGGAAATAGAAGCCGAGTTGGGCGGAGCTGCCCGTTTCGGGGCCTGAGTGAAGCGGACCAAAGCGATTGTCAACTCTATGGCGATAGTTTCCCCCGGCTCGCCTGAGGCGCGACGCGTCGTCCGAGCCAGCGGGTAAAGTCGGGGTCGCTCGATTTTTGGCGAATTTTCGATGAAGAACGCTCGCTCCCCCGCGTCAGGGTCGACTTCGCATTGGCTGAATCGGACGGTAATTGGAATCGGCCTTGCATCACTTTTTAGCGACTGGTCGCACGAAATGGCGACGGCGGTTTTGCCGGCATTCCTGGCGACGATGGGAGTGGGCGCCGCATGGCTAGGTCTCATCGAAGGGGTTTCAGACGGCCTGTCGAGCTTCGCCAAAATGGCTTCCGGCTTTTACACGGACAAATTGCAACGGCGGAAGCCGATTGCGGTCATCGGCTATCTGTTCACAGCTTTAGGGATAGCCTCGTTTGGCCTAGCTTCGGCCGCATGGCACGTTTTGGTTGCCCGCGCGTTTGCATGGTTCGGGCGTGGCGTCCGCACGCCGGTGCGCAAGGCGCTGCTTGCCGGCGCAGTGACCAGAGAAACCTACGGTCGCGCGTTCGGATTCGAGCGCATGATGGATACGGTGGGGGCAATCGTTGGACCGGCTTCGGCGTTCGTTCTGCTCCAGGCCCTTCAGTTTCACTACCAGACATTGTTCGCAGTCACGCTCATTCCAAGCCTGATCGCTGCCGCGCTGATTGCCTTTGCCGTCAAAGAAAAAGGGCGGATGCCCGTTGCGTATATTTCGTTCGGGGAACGATTGCGCTTGTTGCCCGCCGTATATCGCAAATTTGTGGCTGCAGTGGGGCTGTTCGGTTTGGGTGCCTTTTCCCACACCCTGCTGATTCTTCTGGCTACCCAAAAATTGACGCCAACGGTCGGGGCAACCAACGCAGCCAGTATAGCGGTGGGCCTGTACGTGCTGCATAACATCTTTTATGCGTCCTTCGCGTTCATCGGGGGCTGGCTCGCCGACAATATTCCGAAATATCGTCTACTTGCGATCGGCTATGCAATGTCCGCCGCGATGTCGCTTTGCATCGTGTTGCTGCCTGCCAGCGTCGCAATATTGACGCTTGTCTTTATTCTGGGCGGAACAAACGTCGCTCTAGAGGAGACTTCGGAGGACTCGTTGTGTGCCGAACTGGTGGGCGAAGAGCATCATGGAATGGCTTTTGGCGTCTTGGCAACCGTGAACGGTGTCGGGGATTTGCTTTCCAGTGTGATTGTTGGCATGTTGTGGACCGCGTTTGGGACTACAACAGCCTTCGGTTACAGCGCTGCTCTCTCCATTGCTGGCGCACTGATGTTGTTGCGGCTTCGTCCGGTGGCTTAGCTG
>OMSW01000126.1 GCA_900290295.1 Burkholderiales bacterium | reverse complement strand
ACCTGTGGCAGCGTAGCGACAGTTCCCTGGCGCAATGGCTGCGCGGCTTGCGCGCAAGCGGCTGGGGCGTTCTGTCCCTGCTCGGTCGCTGGCCGCTCACGGTGTACATCTTGCACCAGCCGCTGCTCTTTGGCGCGCTTGCCCTGGTTGATGCGTGGTACCGCAGCCGCGCCTGAGCGGGGCCCAGTGCGCAGGCTCAGGTTCTTGCTTGAATGCGGATCGACGCGGAAGCGCCCGGACGCGTCAGCCAATCGGGCTGCAAAGTGGCGTGATCGATTCCGAACTCGCGCTGCAGGATCTGGCGTGCCTGACGCAAAATCGCCGGCCAACGCTCGAAACGATCGATCAGCAGGTGCGCGGAAACGGCGGTGCGGCCCGGCACCATCGCCCAGACGTGCAGATCGTGCACGGAAATCACGCCGGGGATAGTCGCCAGCGCCTTGCCAACGCTGCGGTAATCGACGCCGGCCGGAACACTGTCGAGCAGGACCAGGGTTGATTCGCGCAACACGCCAAAGGTCGAATGCAGGATCAGGCCACACACCAGCATGGAGAGCAGCGGATCGACCACCGTATATCCGGTAATCATGATGATCAAGCCGGAAAGCAAAGCGGCCACCGAGCCGAGCAGATCGCCCAGGACGTGCAGCAGCGCAGCGCGAATGTTGAGGTTCTCCCGGTCGCGCGACAGAACCCAGGCCACCGCGAGGTTGACGATCAGTCCAGCGCCGGCGATGACAAAGACGGCCCCTCCGTTGACCGGCACGGGATGGGCGATGCGGTTGATGCCTTCAATAAGGAGCCAAACCACCACGGCCAAGAGGGCAAGTGAGTTGACGAAGGCGGCAATTGCCTCGGTACGGGCCAAGCCGTAGGAATGGCGCTCCGAGGCCGGCCGCTGCGCAATGATGTGCGCGGCAAGAGAAAACACCAGTGATGCCGCGTCGGTGATCATGTGGCCGGAATCGGCCAGCAGCGCGAGCGAACCCGACCACAGGCCGCCGAGAAACTCCACCAGCGCGAAACCGCCGATTAATACGAGCGCGATCAGCAGCGACCGTGATGGCCGAGTATGCGTGAAATGCGCGTGCCGGCTCTCGCCGTGGGAGTGGCCGTCCAAGTCCTCATCGCGCAGTCGGCCGCCGCCGGCCAGGCCCGGACCAGGAACGTGCTCATGCCCGTGCCCGGCGGCGCTCATGCACTAGGGCTCATGGTCGCATTCGCCGGTCAGCGCATGGGCCTATCGGCCGGCTCCTGCCGGTCTCAGTTGCGTGAGGTGCACGTGGCACCCTGTTTTGACGCGCACCTCCTCGGGCGACACATCCGGCGCGAGTTCGACCGCTTGCAGCCCATCAGTGCCGACATCAAAAATTCCGAGCTCGGTAATGATCCGATCGACCACGCCGACACCGGTCAGAGGCAAGGTACATTGCTGCAAGATCTTGTGCTCGCCATTTTTGGCACAGTGCTCCATGAGCACCACGACGCGTTCGACACCGGCCACCAGGTCCATCGCCCCACCCATGCCCTTGACCAGCTTCCCGGGAATCATCCAGTTGGCAAGATCACCGTTCTGACTCACCTGCATTGCACCCAGGATCGCGAGGTTGATGTGGCCACCGCGGATCATCGCGAAGGAATCGGCACTGCTGAAGTAGCTCGAGCCCGGCAAGGCGGTAACCAGCTGCTTGCCGGCATTGATCAGATCGGCGTCGACCTCTGCTTCCGTCGGGAACGGGCCGATTCCCAGCAGGCCGTTTTCCGATTGCAGCATGACATCGACGCCCTCCGGGATGTAATTGGCCACCAGCGTCGGCATGCCGATTCCGAGGTTCACGTAAAACCCATCGCGCAGCTCGCGCGCGGCGCATTGCGCCATCTGTTCGCGGCTCCAGGCCATGTCGAAATCTCCCTTGCGTAGCGTGCGTTGATGGGTCAGGCGGTTCGGACCGTGCGCTGTTCGATGCGCTTTTGCGGGTGCGAGTTAACGACCAGCCGCTGAACGAAGATCCCCGGTGTGTGGATCTGGTCGGGATCGAGTTCGCCGTTCTCCACCAGCTGTTCGACCTCGGCAACGGTCACCCGCCCGCACATCGCCACCACCGGGTTGAAATTTCTCGCAGTCTTGCGGTACACCAGGTTGCCCTGCCGATCGGCCTTCCACGCCTTGACCAGCGCAACATCGGCCCGCAGCGAGGCCTCCAGAACGTAGCTCTTACCGGCGAACTCGCGCACTTCCTTGCCCTGCGCCACCAGGGTACCTACGCCCGTGGGCGTGAAAAACGCCGGAATGCCGGCGCCACCGGCCCGCATCTTCTCAGCGAGCGTGCCCTGCGGCGTGAACTCCAGTTCCAGCTCGCCCGCGAGATACTGGCGCTCGAACTCCTTGTTCTCCCCCACGTAGGACGCGATCATCTTGCGAACCTGCTTGGTCTGCAGCAGCAGGCCCAATCCAAAGCCGTCGACCCCGGCGTTGTTGCTGATACAGGTCAGTGCCCGCACGCCGCTGTCGCGCACCGCCTCGATCAGGCGCTCGGGAATCCCGCACAAACCAAAGCCGCCGACCGCAAGCGTCTGGCCGTCCTTGATGACACTGTCAAGCGCATGTTTTGCGGTCGGATACACCTTGTTCATGAGACCTCCGAAGGGAACCACGATTCTAGGCAATCTGCGCCCAGCGTGCCGCCGGCACCATCTAGAATGAATCCCGGCCAGCGGTGTACGGCGATTTACGAAAACGAATGCCGCTTTGCGGCACCAGACGGCAGACCAGCGGCACAGCGGTCGCCGCAAGCGGCCGCGCCAGCTATGACCTGCAACCAACAGTAGCACCAGGAGAGAGCGCAGTCATGAATACCGCCGAACGCGAAGCGATGGAGTATGACGTCGTGGTGGTGGGCGGAGGACCGGCCGGTCTCTCCGCGGCAATTCGCATCAAGCAGCGGGCGGCGGCGGCGGGCAGGGAAATTTCCGTGTGCGTGCTGGAAAAAGGCGCCGAGCTCGGCGCCCATACGCTCTCCGGGGCCGTGGTCGATCCGCGCGCTTTCGACGACCTCATGGCGGACTGGCGAGAGCGCGGTGCCCCGCTCAACACACCCGTGCGCGAGGACAGATTCCTGTTCCTGACCGAGTCCGGTTCGGTGCGCACGCCGGAATGGATGCTTCCCAAGTGCTTTACGAACGAGGGCAATTTCATCGTCAGCCTGGGCAATGTCGTGCGCTGGCTCGGGCGCGAAGCCGAGAGTCTGGGTGTGGAGATCTTCGCCGGATTTGCCGCCGCGGAAATCCTGTACGACCAGGCCGGCTGTGTCAGCGGCGTTGCCACTGGAAACCAGGGCATCGGGCGCGACGGGCGACCCACCGCGAATTTTCAGCCGGGCGTCGAACTGCGCGGCAAGTACACCCTGTTCGCCGAGGGTTCACGGGGCCATTTGGGCAAGCAGTTGATCGCGCGATTCGACCTGGCGCGCGATCGCGATCCGCAGACCTACGCGATCGGCATCAAGGAACTCTGGGACATCGATCCGTCCAAGCACCAGGCCGGGCTGGTCGTGCACAGCGCCGGTTGGCCATTGGATGCGCATACCTACGGCGGCTCGTTCCTGTACCACGCGGAGAACAGCCAGGTCAGCGTCGGCTTTGTCGTTGGCCTGGGGTATCGCAATCCGTATTTGTCGCCATTTGAGGAATTTCAACGCCTCAAGACGCACCCGGCGATTTATGCGTTTCTCGAAGGCGGAAAACGCGTTGCCTACGGCGCGCGCAGCATCACCGCCGGCGGGCCCCAGTCCCTGCCCAGGCTCACTTTCCCGGGCGGCGCGCTCATCGGCTGCGAGGCGGGATTCTTGAATGCCGCGCGCATCAAGGGCACGCATGGCGCGCTGGTCTCGGGCATGCTTGCCGGGGCCGCTGCCTTCGATGCGGTGGCTGCCGGTCGCAGCGGCGACGAGTTGCTGGCCTATCCGCAGGCGCTCGAGGGCAGCTGGCTGCGCGAGGATTTGCACGCGACGCGCAATTTCAAACCATGGATGGAT
>OMSW01000125.1:5015-7550 GCA_900290295.1 Burkholderiales bacterium | reverse complement strand
TCGACGAACTGAAGTTGCTGTTTGCGTTTCTGGATCCTGCCTGACGCGCCGACCCGACTGAGATACTCGACCTGGCCACGATGAGTCAAATGTCGCACGCATTGTTGCACTGCGGCGCTGTTGATCTCGTTTCGCAATTGATTCAGATCAATATCGATCACTGCCAAAAACGCCCGAGCGCGCCTCAACGCGAGTAGTGTGAAATCGTTGGTGGTGCTATGCGCGTAAATAGGGCTTGAACGTAATCCACCTGAATTTGATAGAAGGCCGTGTGCCAAGTTTGCATGTCACGCGGCACTCTATCTAGATTATCGAGGGGTCGCTCTGGGTAGGCTCGCAACGGCGGTCAAGCTACTTTCGGTGATCACCCACTGCTGCAACGCTGATTTAGGTGTGGTTCATCGCCCGAACTGACGTGGCTTGCGACGCTAGACCCAGTTCGACGCGACGGGGCCGGCGCAGGTTAGCTTTGACGGACCTGCGTGAGCGGTGCGATGTAGAAATCGAGGAGCAACCGCAATGAGAAGACTTATTTACAAATTGGGCGCTGGGGTCGGTTTCGCACTTCTTTCCCCCGCAGGGTTCGCGGCAACGCAGGAGGAGCTACTGGCGACCATTACGAAGATGATGGTTTACGCATCAATTCTTTTCGTCGTCGTCGTCATCGCTAGCGTGTACTTCATGAAATCAAGAGACAAGCGCCGGGTTCCATTGAACAAAATATTTGAAGAGGGTGAAGCGATCCACTCTGTTGGACTCGATACTCCAGTGACCGAATGTGTGCGCCTGATGGTCACCGAGAAAATCGGTGCCTTGGTCGTAATGAATGGCGAGACGCTGAAAGGCATCTTTACGGAGCGAGATGCGCTGAACAAAGTGCTGGCGGCCGGACTCGATCCAGGTAGCACGAAAGTCTCCGAGGTGATGACGAAGGACCCATACTGTATTCCTCCCGCGACGACTGTTGGCGACGCGATGGAGTTGATCACTAAGCGTCGATTCCGGCACCTCCCGATTGTGGAAAAAGGAAAATTGCTCGCTGTCTTATCGAGCGGCGATCTAACCCGCTGGATGGTGGAGGACCGGATGGAAGAGGTTCGAGAGCTTGTCGGCCTCGCCGCCCAGTCCTGAAGACCTGCACACGATTGCTGCTCATTTGCGACCGATATGAGCCAATCGGCCGGCAAATGATCGAGATGGAAAAGGCAAAATTGCCGGATAACCATTTCGCCCAGCGGCGAGCTGGATCATGCGCAGGTCCAATCGCTGCTATAGCGGGTGCCTGCCATGATTAGCTCTGACATATAAAGTACATATAAACGTCGGCGCAAAATTATGCTAATCGAAGACCCGTTGCGCAACATCTAACAGATTCTCGGCCGAGCGAAGTTATGATCGTCACCCCCCTGGGAGGCGGCTTCTGAGAAACGCAGCTCGTGGTCTCAGATTCAATCGACAAGGCCCTCGGGCGCTCCCCGCTTCAATATGTCCGGGAGTGCCTGTTCCTGCTCAGTAAAGGACAGTGACACCGAGTTCAGGCAATGGCGCTCGCCGGTCGGCGGGGGCCCATCCGGAAACACGTGACCCAGATGGCTCCCGCAGCGCGCGCAGACTTCCTCAACACGGATCATTCCATAGCTCGTATCACGAACACGCCGGATATGCGATTCGTCATAGGGCTTAAAGAAACTTGGCCAACCCGTTCCCGAATCGAATTTCGCGCTCGATCTAAAGAGCGGCAGGCCGCAAAAGCGGCAGGTGTAAATGCCGTCTTTGTGATTGTCGAGAAACACGCCACAGAAGGCAGCTTCCGTGCCGTGCTCGAGTAGCACGCGTCGCTCGTCCAGATCAAGACGCGCCGTGATCTGCGCACGCTGCGCCTCAGTTGGGGGCCGCAAGTCAAATTGACTCATCGCGATTCCTCCGACGGTAGATACCAAACACAGGCTTATTGTAGTGCCACGAAATCGGAAACTGGCTGAGCCCAATGGGCCAGACCGGACGCAAGATTGGAGCGTCCCTTGCGCGTTGTTGTACGCCGCCCGAACGTTGTTTCGTTCAGAGTGTGCCAGCTGCAGCTCGATCACATCCGATGGAACTCATTGAGAAGTGTACTCGCCATGCTGCGAAGCCCATGCCCGGTCTGCTCTTTGCTGGCGTGACCAAGCCCCCGTAAAGCGGTAAAAACCTGCGTGCAGTTCCACTGCTGCTTGGACATAGCAAGACCGAGAGCACCGACTCGTACCGTGGGATCGAAGTCGACAATGGCCGGGAAGTGGCCGAACGGACCTAGGTCTGAACGTCTGACTTCAAAATGAAGCCGACGCCAGTAACCAATACCGGCGGCGGTCGCCAACCTTCGCATACCGGTCGTGTGCAAGTCGGCGGAGCGGACATAAGGAAAATTCACTGTCGGCCGGTGTTTCACTCGCAGCAGAATCGTTGCCGCGCTGGGGCGCCACCGCTTTCGCTTGAACTCCGGTGTCCCGAGCCATGACAGTCTGGTTCAGGGCGATTTTTGCCTGTCGAGGCAGG
>OMSW01000125.1:3236-5005 GCA_900290295.1 Burkholderiales bacterium | reverse complement strand
CCGATGAAGACCGGCCAGAAGCGGGCACCCGGCGATTTGCCTGTTAAAGATCACTAGATCGAAAGAACGACCTGCTTCGGTCAAGAACGGTGAAGCCTCATTACATCTAGTGCGCATGATTTTTCATGTACGGAATGATTTCGAGATGCTAGCCTTTCAACACAATGATCGGCACATCGATCCGCATTTGGAGAGATCATGAATCCCAACATTCACCGCCAGACCCTGGGCGACCTGCTCCATCGGAGCGCCGCAAGAACTCCCAACAAGCTGGCCATCGTCTGCGGTGAGACCCGATGGACTTATGCCGAGCTCGACCGCATCAGCGAACGCCTGGCCGCCGGCCTAGCGCAACGCGGCGTTACCAAGGGCAAATGCGTGGCGATCCTTGCGCGCAACTCGCATGCGTTTGCCGCGATGCGCTTTGCGCTCGCGCGGCTGGGTGCTGTCCTCGTGCCGATCAATTTTATGCTCAAGGCCGAAGAGGTCGCATACATCCTTCGGCATGCCGGTGCGACGATGTTGGCCACCGACAGCGCACTGGCGACGCTGGCGCGCGCGGCGGCGGCACTCGACACCACTGTGCGGGACCTGGTATGGCTGCCCGCGGAAGACCCCAGCGAACCCCAGGCCGACATGATCGGCTTCAACATTCTCGCCGCCTGCAGCGCGGCGCTGCCCGATGTTGCGCCGTGCGGCAACGATCTAGCGCAGATTGTCTACACGAGCGGAACTGAATCGTCCCCGAAGGGCGCGATGTTGACCCACGACGCCGTCCTGTGGCAGTACGTGAGCTGTATCGTCGACGCTGGCATCGCCCAAGACGACGTCATGCTGCACGCATTGCCGCTGTACCACTGCGCGCAGCTAGACGTCTTCTTCGGACCCTCGATCTATGTCGGTGCGACAAACGTCATCACGGCCCGTCCGGTGCCTGACAACCTGTTGCCGCTGATCGCGCGGCACGGCATCAGCTCGTTCTTCGCGCCACCGACCGTCTGGATCTCCTTGCTGCGCTCACCGCTGTTTGATGCAACTGACCTGTCCCGCCTGTGCAAAGGCTACTACGGGGCCTCGATCATGCCGGTCGAAGTGCTGCGCGAACTGGCGCAGCGCCTACCGAACGTGCGTCTGTGGAACCTCTACGGTCAGACAGAAATCGCACCGCTGGCGACGATGCTCGGCCCCGAGGATCAGCTGCGCAAACCCGGGTCGTGCGGGCGTGCAGTGCTGAATGTCGAGACACGGGTCGTCGATGACGCGATGCGGGACGTGGCGCCCGGCGAGGTGGGCGAGATCGTTCATCGATCCCCGCACTTGATGCTCGGCTACTTCCACGATGACGAGCGCACTGCGGCCGCGTTCGAAGGCGGCTGGTTTCACTCCGGGGATCTCGCAACGGTTGATGACGAGGGCTATATCACAGTGGTCGATCGAAAGAAAGACATGATTAAGACTGGTGGCGAGAACGTTGCCAGTCGCGAGGTCGAGGAGGCCCTATATCGCTTGCCGCAGGTGTCCGAGGTGGCGGTAATTGGCGTTCCGCACCCTTATTGGGTCGAGGCGGTGGTTGCCGTGGTCGTGGTCAAGTCTGGCCATTCGCTTACCGAGCCGCAGCTGCTGGTGCATTGCAAGGCGACATTGGCGTCATTCAAAGTACCCAAGGGCGTTATCTTTGTCGATGCTCTGCCCAAAACCCCGAGCGGGAAACTGCTCAAGCGTCATTTGCGAGAGGCGCATACGGCGTTTTTTTCTGTCAACTGAGGGGG
>OMSW01000125.1:0-3226 GCA_900290295.1 Burkholderiales bacterium | reverse complement strand
CGCATCTCGGGCCGTGCTTGGAGGCACCCGGAGATGAAGTTTCTTTATGAAGCTGGAACAGCGAGGTCGACGCCCGGTGCGGGCTTGCTGCTTGCAACTCCCAGCGGCGTTGCGGTGGGCGGTGCAGGATGCACGATCAGCACTGTCAGCTCGCGGGCGAGGTTCATCACCCGATCCGGGTCGACATTCAACATGCCGATAAGCAGTTCGATGATCTCCGACCGAGGGTTGTGCAGCGTGGGCTCGATCATCATCACCGCCGCTGCCACGGCCAGCGCGCGTTCGCGCGACCCGGTGTCGGGCAACATGCGCGCGACCTCGTTGAGGGCTTCGATCGGCGCCACGGCGATGATCCGAGCTTGCTCGCGCATTAGCTGCCGCCAGTCGACTGCGCTGACAGGCAATGCGCTTTCGTCCGGCGGCAGAGCAGCCAGCAACTGGGCCACGCGCAGGCTGCGGCGCTCAAAAGAACCGGTGGAGACCATACCCGCCAGGACCACTCGGCATACCGCCTGGGCAATGCCGCCCTCGCCAATTTGCTTGAGCACTGCGCACCGCACCTCATCGAGCTCGACCTTGGCGCGCGCCACTGCAAGCGCCTCTTGCGGCGGGTCCGGAGGCAGCCAGGCGCCAAATCCCATCGGACCGAAGAACAGGCGTGTCCATTGGACGACCGACTGATCGCGCAAGTCGCGGTACAGATTCAGCGAGGATTCGATGCATATGGAGACCGCACGCTCCCATTGGCGGCCGGGATGGTCTTCGGGCAGGGAATGGCGTTGCGCGCGCACCCGTTCCGCCCACGCAGCAATGACCGATGAGGGTGAATTTGCGTCGGCGCAGGCTTGCCGCTGCCACCGCAGGGGGTGCAGGTGGGTCGCGGCGTCGGCAATGGGCCGAAGGCACAAAGGGCGCAGCCACGGCCGCACCCAGGTCTTGTACAGAGCGGTATTGATCTGGGAGACCTTGGCGACCGTAGAAAAGAGTTGCTCCTCATCGCGCCCCTCCGGGTTGATGGCCCGCAGGGCGTCCATGGTGCGATGTTCGAACTGTACGGTGTAGCTGCCGGGCTCCAAATCCTCCCAGCGAATGGCCTCGCTGTGGTCCTTGAGCCGCACCGTCATCTCGTACAGGCCGGGCGGCAGGCTTTCAATCACGTCCAGGGAGGCGACGAGCTGGTCGTGCTCCTTGCGCGCGACTTCGGCACCAACGAAGAGGCCCAGATGTCCAACGCTGTCGTGAAGCACGTACACGATTACGCGACCGGCGGCAATGATGGCACGCTCGTCGCCCCAGGTGTCAATGATCCAATTGAGCGCTTGCGGCGGCGGCGTGATGTTGTCACCCCAGGACGCGAACACCACCACCGGCGCGGTGATATTGCGCAGATCGACATGCTCCTCACCAGCCGATTTGCAGCCAGGGGCCAGCCGGTTGCCGACAAAGCGGCTCTCGACTATCGACTCAATCTCCGCGCCGGTCATCCGGAAAAAACCGCCCCACCAGCGTTCAAATTCCAGGAAGCGCCCGGCCTCGGTATCCACCTGCGACCAAAGCCGGAAGTACTTCGACCACATGGACGCGGCCGGATTGAGCTTCTCGAAGTTGTGAACCAGGTTTGCGCCGTCGAAGCGGTCGGCACCCAGATCGGACGCAAGCGCCGCGAGCCAGGCCCCCCCAAGCATGGCGCCGCTGTAGCGCATGGGGTTCAACTTCGAGCTGCCCGCCCAGTACGACAGTGGCGCACCGATCACGAACAGCACCCCGAACAACTCCGGCTGCTCGGCGGCCAACTCGGCCATCGCCCAACCGGCCTGACAGTTACCGATCACCAGCGGTTTGGTGGCGCACTGGGTGTGACGCGCCACCACCACTTCCAGGAAGACAGCCTCGGCCTGCAGTACGTCCGCCAGGGTCTGACCGTCTTCCGGTTGAGGTCGGAAAGTTACGAAGTACACCGGATGGCCGGCGCGCATCGCCATACCAACTTCGGATTCGCGCTTGAAGCCGCCTATGCCGGCTCCATGGCCTGCGCGCGGGTCCACCACCACTACGGGGCGCGCCCTCGGATCGACCGGACAATCCGGGTGCGGCAGGATGCGGAGCAAGGCGTAATTGCAAGGCCGGGGCAGCGTGCTTCCGTCCATTACCAGTTCATGATCGAACGTCAGCAACGGCGGTGCGCCGGCATCGCGATGTTCGACGTAGCTGTTGCCCCGGCGTCGAAGCGTGTCGAGGAACAGCAAGCTTCGCTCAAACGCATCAAGGACATAGGCAGAAACGGGCACGCCGGCCAATTCAGAGCGGGAATCGGCGCCGATGGGTTGAATCGAAATGTTGTCCATCTTCCGTCGGTTTCTTGCCCTTTAATGTTCTTATATCGGCAATAAAGAGACGAAGCTTGAATTTGCGGCGTCGATCGAATTGCTTGACTTGGACCAACCAATTGGCTACACGGTCAAAATGATGCTACCGACACACTTGCCTTCTGTTTTCAAAACGTCCATGGACCCGCTATGTCACTCAAGTCCCTGTTCGACCAGCCTAGCAAACTGCCCGTCGTACCCAAGGTCGTGCAGGGGCTGATGCAAAGTCTCGGGCGCACCGATGTGGCGACCAGCGAGATTGCCGCACAACTCGACGCCGACCCGGTACTCAGCGCCAAAATCCTGCGCCTGGCCAATTCGGCGTATTTTCGGGCGTCGCGCAGCATTGCCAGCGTCCAGGATGCAGTGCAAATGCTCGGCTTCGGGATGGTGCGTAA
The DNA here is from genome assembly GCA_900290295.1 of Burkholderiales bacterium. Lineage (GTDB taxonomy): Bacteria > Pseudomonadota > Gammaproteobacteria > Burkholderiales > Burkholderiaceae_F > GJ-E10. The sequence continues at coordinate 462 of OMSW01000125.1, read as the reverse complement.
CATGGTCATGGGCTTCGGCATCTCCGGAGCATTCAAGTCAGCATCCGACATGGATCTGCCAAGTTTTTGGCGCTACAGCCTGAATACCGCGTGCACGGCTCGCTGGCTGGCGCAAATGGCAGATCAAGACCACGACCTTGCATTTACCATCGGCCTGTTCCACGGACTGGGACACTTGGTAATGCACTCGACCTTAGGCGATGACATGCGCCAGCTCGACGCAGAGGTCCACCCGTTGGCGTTGGAGCGAGCAGACGCCGAGCGGGCAAAGCTCGGCTACCATCACGGTGATGTTAGTGCAGAGCTCGCTCGTTGCTGGAATTTTCCCGTTTCGATTGTTGATCCATTGCGCCAGGTGCCGGACCCGCTGCGCGACGAACCGCTGCAGCCAATCGCGGCATGGGTACACGTAGCGGCCTGGCGCGCGCGCGTGGAATTGTTTCGCTGGGATGCCGAGCAGGT
>OMSW01000253.1:8289-43972 GCA_900290295.1 Burkholderiales bacterium | reverse complement strand
AAACTTCCGCCCGAGGACGGAAATTGCGGGAAAATGCCTCGGCCGTTGTGCGGAATGTAGGACATAAAGGCTGCCGGTGAACCTTCTTACAAGGCAGCCGAGAACTGCATTTTCGGGCCCGGCGCAAGTCGCGCCAATGTCGCCCACAGAGCGGCACCCCGATCTCGGCGGGCGGTACGGGTCGTTTTCGTGAGTGTCCGACTAAGCCCTGGTACGGGCGCCGCGTGCCAGCAGCGACACGCTGAAGCGCGTCAGGCGCGCTTGGCCTTGTTACCGTTGTTACCGCCCGCCCGGGTGCGATCGTCCGAGGAGGCCATTGCTCGCACCAATTCGAGCACGGTGTTCACGTTTTTTTCCAAGCGGTCCAGCCGCGCCGTGATCGACGAGACTATGAAGGGTCGCACGACATCACCGGTGCGAAGCTCAGTAGCCGAGGGGGATGCGGGTACGTTGGACACCGGCGTTTCGTTTCCAATGTCTTCGCTCACCTCATTTGCGGCCTCGGTGACATTCGCCAGACCGATCTTATGCTCACGAGCAAGGTATGCTCTCAGCAACATACGGCTGCACAAGAGGTTAATGCGGCGCGGAATACCCCCAGTGCTAAGGTGTGCAGCCTCGAACACCCTTGGTTCGAACGACGGATCGCCTTTCCAACCCACCTGGTGAAGGCGATGCTCGATGTAGGCGCGCGTCTCAGCAGGATCCAGCGGCCCCAGGTGGCAAGATGCGATGATGCGCTGACGCAATTGCCGCATCGATGGATCGCCCATCAGACGGCGCAACTCCGGCTGACCGACCAGGATGCTTTGCAGCATCGAGTGATCTCCAAGCTGAAAATTGGAAAGCATGCGCAGCTCTTCCATCGCGCGTGCTCCGAGATTTTGCGCTTCGTCGACAATCAGCAGCGCACGACGGTGTTGTCGTACCAGAGAACTCAGGAACGTCTCTATGGTTCCCAGCAAGGACGCTTTCGTCGCGTTCTCGACCGGCAGGCCGAACGCCAGCGCAACCGCACGCAACAGGTCATCGGAATCGAGCTGAGTGCTAACGATCTGCGCGGCCAACACGACATTAGGGTCGAGTTCCCTGAGCAGGGTCCGCACGAGCGTCGTCTTGCCGGCCCCGATTTCTCCGGTCATCACCATGAAGCCTTCGCCCTGCTGCACGCCGTACTTCAGGGAGGCGTGTGCATGCCGGTGGCCCTTGCTCTCGAAGTAAAGCGATGGGTCCGGATTCACCAGGAACGGATTACCGGAAAAGCCGTAGAAGGTTTCCAACATCGCGTTCGACAAAGTTCTCGAGGTCGGTGGTCGGGTCGGTCGTGTTCGCGCAAGTCGGCGAGTCGAACACGTCACGATTATTCAACGCTTGGATCGTAGACGACCCAGCAAGCGTGGTCTACTGATAACTTTCGCGGAAAAACTGGTCGAAACCAACTGTTGCTAAGTATACCCCTGCCGCGAGTATGTGTTGGGTACAATTCCCATTTCGCCGCCTGCGACCACACTGCCGCTGCCGCGATGCAGAGTACGGCGGAACCGCACTAGTGGCCCCCGTTATTGGACGGTCTTCTCGCAGAATTCGGCCGCTTCGGTTTGGTTGCCTGACCGCATTTTGGCAAGCTCGCCCCGGGGTTAGGTCAATCTCACCCAATAATCAACCGTTCGTGGTCGCATCTTTCGCGGTATTTTCAGGTTCTTGGACGAGCTGAGGTAGACCAAGCGGTGACGTTCTAGTTGCGAGGTCCTAGGTGGTAGGAGCGTTGTACTCTGGACGCTCGCTTTCACGTTTTCTGCCGTCAAAAGATTTGTCGCATCTAATACCGGCGAGAACATTGAGCGTGATTGAGACGCCATCGTAGAATACCCGCAGTCCAGCGGGCGTCGTATAACGGCTATTACCCTAGCTTCCCAAGCTAGAGACGAGGGTTCGACTCCCTTCGCCCGCTCCAGAAAGTTGGCCCGACGCTGCTCCGCAGCAATGGCAACCGCACCGACCACGGTCCAGCACGATCGCCGCGTCGTCGGAACCGTTGCGGAAACGGATTCAGAACGGTCGGACGGCTGTCCCGTCATGCCGCAGCTTCGCAAAGCCGCATATGTCGGTTCAATTCCCTTCACTCGCTCCGCTTCCCCATTGCGAGCTCTACTGCGATTTACCCGCGGGAGGCTGGAAAAATCTTCTGGGTTAGGTGGGGCCGTGTTCCCTCGTCTCGCCCCGGTATCGCTGTTGTTGTTCAGGCGCTCGTCGCGCAGGCGCCCGTTGAACGACTTGTTCCGCGCCCTTCAGACCGCCAAGAAGCGGCCCGCCTCTATTTACGAGCTGTCAACATAGCGGGGCAGCCTCACGTCGCGACGATTCTCGGCTGCTCGTTGCCCAATCCGGACGAGCGTCGCAGCAATCGTCTGGTCACGGCCGGCGCGGCATGTTTCGCACCAAACATGAAGCGCAATACCGGACCGAATACCGGAGCGCTTGCCAGGCCGACGATGAAGAGATCCGGAACTGAGGTCTCGAAGTGCGCGTTGAGCGCCGGATAAGGGCCTTCCCGCGCGATGATTTTCTTGAGCCCGTCGTCCAGACAATCGATGCGATCCAAGGCGACGAGAAATCCGGTTGCCGCGACCAGCTGATCTGTCACGATCTCGCGCAGTCCCTGGGGCCCTTTGACGGTGACTCGTACGCGTCCCTCAAACTCCCGCGCCGTCTCCAGTTGATGCCCAAGGAGCGCCTCGATCTTTCCCTCGAAGCGTTCGCGCAGCCACCATGCGCCCGACGGCCCCCAGCTATTGAGGAAAAAGCGATGGCGCTTCTCTGCGTGGAAGAGGCGGCGGTAGAGAAACGGCAACTCCGAGACGGCCCAGGACTGCCATCCTGATCCGAGGCCAGCGTCCGGATTGCGCAGCTGCTCGATCCAGGATGGTTTGGGGCGCGGGTCAGCGTTCCAGGTCAGGCGCTCCTGTCGCGCGATCAGGCGCACTGTTGCGCCGTTCTCCCGGAGCAATGCGGCAGACTCCAACGCCGACTGTCCTGCGCCGATGACCGTGACGTCGCGACCTGCATACCTCTGCAGATCCGTGAGTGCGGTGCTGTGGATGCACAAGCCCTCCCGCAGGCCCGAGAGTTCCGCCGGAACGTTCCGGAATGCCATGTGGCCGGTCGCCAGGACGACTCGGCGCGCCTGAACGGCGCTGCCGTCGACCAACTCCAAAACAAAGAGTTCGTTGTCGCGGCGGATGCGCCGTACTTTGACCTTACGCACCGCCCCTACAGCGTGTTGCCGGAACCAGCTCGCGTAATCTAGAAAGCGCTCGATGGTGACCGGATCTCGCACCTTGCGGTACGGGATGTTCTTTTCGTTCAGATAGCGTTCGTAGGTGAAGCGCCGCTTGGGGTCCCACAGATTGGATGCGAACGGCTCCGAGCGGAGCAACATGCCGCGCGGCATAAAGTCCCTCCAGCTCTCGAGCGGATCGCCGAAGACTTCGTGCGCCACGCCGGCCGCTCGCAGGTGGGCGGATACGGAAAGCCCGTAGGGGCCTGCACCAACGATCGCCGTTTCAATTGACTGCATTTCGTGCTCTCCAAGTGCCTTAGGTGCTGGATCATTTCGATTTCCCGCTAGCGAAGGGCATAGGCCCATCCCGAACGCACTAAGCGGCGTGCGTAGCGCAGCGCGCGTAGCAGGAACGCGGAGATGGCGTAGTAGTAGATACCCGGTAACGGGTCCGACCAGCGAAAGTAACCGTCCACGACGCGCGTGCCGCGCGCCAGCGCGCCGGCGCGGGGACCATACGCGGCCGACGAGCGCCATGCAACCAGATGGTTGTTCTGCGCTTGCGGCTGAGCGCTATGTCCGAGCGCGGTCCAGTAGGCAATCACCGGGATATTGATTCCGCACAAGGTCGCGATTTCCGACTGCCAGTCCGTCCGGCCAACGGTCGGTTCGACGATCACGAAGCGTCCGGTACGCCGATCGCGCTTGAATTCGAGGCCGCCGATTCCCTCATAGCGCACCTGCTCAATGAAATGCCGTGTCAAGTCCGCCAATTGGCGGTGCTCTTCGCCCGCGGCAATGCAAAGTGCGGTAATGCCAACCTTGGGAGGGTCGCAAATGACCTTGCGGCCGGAAAAGAGCGCGCTGATGCCGGTTTGGGAACCACAGACAAAGAGTGTGAAGTAAATGTCGTCGTCTTCGCCGTCGATCCATTCCTGGGCCACGACGCAGGATGCGTCGCGATGCAAGCGAGCGGCCTCCTTGGTGGCCTCCGGGAGGGTCTCAACACGCACCGGCCGCTCGACCGGACCGTCGATCATCAGGGTCTTGTCGGCCGGCTTGAGCACGACGGGCATCGAAAGACTGGCGAGTGCGTCGCCATCATTGCCGCATTCGAGAATTGCGGCGCGCGGCACCGGGAGCCCGACCTGTTCGGCATAGGTCTGAAACTTGGCCTTGTCATTGAGCAACTGCACCGTTGCTGCGGGCGGAAGCCTAAGAAAAAAAAGCGGCTCGAGTTCCTCGCGCGCTTCGGATACGGCCTTCACCTGCCGGTCTCCGCTCAGCAACAGGACTGCCTTCTGTCCGACCTGTCGGGCGACCAACTTGAGCCCGTCGACCAGGGCCCGGTCGCTTAGGCCCGGAACCCGCACGAGCGTACAAAAACGCGAAAAGCCGACCTCACAAAACCGCGTGTCCGACGCCACAAATACCGGTATCCCGGATCGCGCAAGGCTTCGCACGACTCCCAGCGTATTGAGCTGGTTGCCGACGGCAACGACCGGAATCATTGATCCCACAGGGGCCGGGCGAACAAGCGCGAGTTTGGGGCGTGACGCTACGGGGTCACGATCGGGCCACTGAATCGCCACCGATTCTCTAGACACTCGCGACTCGCTCGAGGTACCGATTTTCATGGTTTTTAGGCAACAGTCGGTCGTGGCCGCCCGCTCAATGATTTCCCGGTCGCAGGTGTTGATCACCAAGATCACCCGCGCGACGCCAGCATTCCAGCAGGGGGTCTCGAGACCGCCCGAACTCCAGCGCAGGTTCGAGTCGATGGTAACAACCTTATCTTCATGAGTGCGGCCATCTCACCGTTCTTGGGTGTGGCGGGCGAGCAACGCGTTGTTTTGCAGCATCGGCCGCTGGACTCATTTGTGGCCGATCTGGGGAGGCCCTGCTCGGCCCGCTCGCAGTTAACCAGCGCGCAATGACACGCTGCTAGCAACAAATTGCTCCTTCGTCGACCGCTCATGGGCTAGCGGCAAAACTGCCCCGTCATTAACCAAGATATAGCGCCGCCAGAATTAGCCGACGGAGAGTCGAATGTTTAGCGCACCAGTCTTCACTGGCAAATCCATTTTTATTCAAGCAGTTAGTCAGCTGGACTAGATTTTTGGACTAATCCATTAACCTGATATCGCTTTATACCGCATAATTGGTATAGGCAATGAGGCTCCGTGCAAGAACTGCTCGCGCCCGCCTTGGGTACGACACAAGTCGTAAATACGTCTGAACCCGTCGTTTTTTCGGGACCGACAATATCCGGCGCTGCGACCGTGAAGACTATGACGATCAGCAATCTGGGAATCCCGCCAGGGCCGACCGAGCAGTACCGCACGGCCGAAGACATCGTCGGCTGGATGAACGAACATTCTGAACGCAATGGATGAGGCGCTCGCACGTATAGGGTCGAGGATCCGGCGGGCGCAAAAAGCCCTTGCTGCGTGCGCGCGGTCGCATCTGAGCCGCTTTGCGCCATGAGCTATTGCATTCGCGCATCGACGCCGGAGGACGGCCCGGCAATCGTCGCGCTGCTACGCAACGCCGGGCTGAATCCCATCTGGCAGGAGCCAGGGCTACACTGGAAGTACTGGCAGGAGCGCGCCGACTGGCCCGGCCATCGCTCCTTCGTTCTATCGGATGGCAGCCAGATCCTCGGGCACGTGGCCCTTGTCCCGGGCACCTGTGCCTGGGGCCACCAGCGCGCGACAGTAGTTCACATCATCGACTGGGCAGCCTCGGCGGGCGCGGCTGGCGCCGGCGTCGCGCTAATGAAGCACGCGCGTGCGCTCGCTGACGCCATGATCGCAATGGACGGCAGCCCGGACACGCTGCGACTGCTACCGGTCCTCGGTTTTCGACGCTATGGCACCGCGACCCTATACGTGCGAGCGCTTCATCCATTGCTCTGTCTCACGCTTTCCGCGCGATGGAGCTGGAAGACGCCGCTAAAGTTCCTCCGCAGCGTGGTCTGGGCCCTCGCCGCGCCGGCCGTCCAATGCGGTGATTGGGTTACGCGCCGACTCACGCCGGAGCAGGTGCAAAGCATCGCGGCCGTACTGCCCAGCGCCGGCGCCAATCAGGTTGTCTTGGAGCGAAGCACGGCGCTGTTCACATATGTCCTGGACTGTCCCATCGCCACCGTGACCCTGCACAGTGTCGAGAAAGCCGGCCACATTCGGGGCTATTTCCTGCTGGCGTTCGTACCGGGGCAAGCACGCCTGGTCGACTGCTGGATCGATTCGAGCGAGCCGGACGATTGGCAGGCCCTGGTGCAGTGCGCAGTTCACGTCGCCCGACAGGCCCCGGGCGTCGCCGAGTTGGTCACGGTGGCCAGCGATCCGATACTGTCGAGCTGCCTGCGTCAATCCGGCTTTCACGCGCGAATGGAGTCGGCCGTTCAAATGCTCACCCGCAAAGGACAGGACGGTCCGCCCGAATGTCCGCGCGTGCAGATGCTCGACAACGATTCGGCATACCATCATCACGGCCACGCGCAATTTTGGGCATGACGTTTCGGCGCCGACGATCACAACAATGTCGATGTCGATTTCAAACGGTCGATTCAGTCATTTCGATACGAAGCAGAATCGCGCGATTACGCCCAGAGAGGCAGCACTCTTGCAGACGTTTCCCCAGAGTCATGTGTTTCAACCGGAGGAACGATTGGATTTCACCACCCAGTTGGCCGGTAATGCTGTCCCACCAAATTTGGCGAAGTACTTCGGCAGATACCTCCGAGATCATCTGGAGACCTAGCCAGCAACGCCGAAGAAAATCGCCACGACATCTCGCCGGCGGCGAGGCTGCACCGTTGTCTCTATGACTGGAACTGTCATTCCAGACAATAGCAGGGGGCGTCGTAGAATCCGTCCCCTGCCGCGGGTGTAGTTCAATGGTAGAAAGGCAGCTTCCCAAGCTGCAAACGAGGGTCCGATGCCCTTGACCGGCTCGCTCGTATACCCGCCCCTGTCCCAAAACACCCGTATGCAACCGGAATGCATGCCAATACCGGTCATCGACCTGCACAAAAAGGCAGCAATATCAGCCCCTTTGGACCAAAAGATAATCTGCTGCGCTGCGCCAATCGCGCAGCAATCGCCCTGGAAACGGATAACCGCAACTTCATCGTGCAAGCCCGAATCTGAGAAAGCAACATGGGTGCGCCACTTCGAGCCGCCGCAACGACGTGCCCCGAGGCTTCAGATGCGCTCGGGGGTGAATCTGCGTTGCCGGTCGAAAACCCGAGTCAGGCCACCGATCGGGAGCAGGCGCCTGTCGAGCGAGCCCGACAGGTCCGCAACAAGGTTATGGAACGACTATCCAAAGGCGCCGCGCTGGAGGAAATCCTCGATCTTCTCGTGCGCGAAATGGAGTTCGACCACGCCGGCACGCTGGCGTCGATTCTTTTGCTCGACGAGACAGGTCGCTACCTCCACGTGGCTGCCGCCCCAAATCTGCCCGGGGAATATCGTCAGGCCATGGAAGGGATCGCTATCGGTCCCAACGCCGGTTCCTGCGGGACGGCGGCCTTCCGGGACGAACGCGTCATCGTCAGCGACATCGCCACGGATCCTCTTTGGGCCGGATGCCGTGATTTTGCCCTCCGGCACGGGCTGCGTGCCTGCTGGTCGGAGCCAATCCACTGCAGCGGCGGGGGCGTGCTGGGCACCTTCGCGGTGTACTACCGCAGCATTCGCGCCCCCGAAGAGGTCGAACTGCGCACCATTGTCGACGCTGCCAATCTCGCCAGCATCGCAATCGAGCGCAAGCGAGCCGAAGAGCGCATTGCCCGGCTTACGAATCTTTCCCGGGCGCGCAGCGAAATCAGCCAGTTCATCGTGCGCACGACCGACGAAGACGAATTGCTGTCGGCGGTGTGCCGGGTCGCGGTGGAGTTTGGCGGAATGCGGATGGCCTGGATCGGAAGGGCCAATGAAACTGCGAAACGAATTGAGCCAGTGGCTCGATACGGAGAGGGCCTAGCCTATCTGGACGGCCTGACCATTGCGACGAGTGCCGACGTTCCCGAGGGCCGCGGGCCGACTGGCCGCACGTTTCGCAACGGCGACTGCGTGATCGTCAACAACTTCGAGACAAATGCCTCCACCGCGCCCTGGCGGGCACGCGCACAAGAACACGAATTCCGATCGGCGGCGTGCTTCGCCATCCACCATGCCGAAAGGCTGTTCGCCGTGTTATCGGTTTACAGCAACCGTACCGGCTCCTTCGACTCGGATGCCATCGGCCTGCTGCGCGAAATCACCAAGGACGTGGGCTTTGCGCTCGACGGCCTTGACAAGGCGCGCGAGCGCAAGGCGGCGCTCGAGGCCCTGAGCCGCAGCGAGCAGCACTTCCGCGCCTACTTCGAGCGCTCGATGGTGGGCATGGCAGCCACCAACTCGAATCGACGCTGGATCGAGGTCAATGATGCCCTGTGCGCGATGCTGGGATACACGCGGGAGGAATTGCTCTCCCGGACCTGGGCCGAGCTGACCCACCCGGACGACCTGACAGTCAACGAGAAGAACTGGGAGCGCGTGCGCAACGGCGATACCGACGAGTACGAAACGGACAAGCGCTACCTACACAAGGATGGCCACCCGGTCGACACGCACGTCGCGGCACGCGTGGTGCGCACCGCCACGGGCGAGATTGACTACATCGTCGCGCTGATCGAAGACATCACCGAGCGCAAGCGCGCCGAGCGGGCGTTGCGCGAGAAAAACGAATTTCTCAATTCCATCCTGCAAAGCGAGCCCGAATGCGTGATGGTGGTGGGCCTCGACGGCCAGCTGCTGCAGATGAACCACGCCGGTCTGAGGATGCTCGGTGCCCGCGACGTGGATGAGGCCCAACGCTCCGGGCTGCTCAGCTTTGTACTGGCGAAATATCGCAGGGCATTCCTGGAGCTGCATGCCACGGTTTGCAAGGGTGGCAATGGAGTGCTGCAGTTCGAGGTGCGGGGAAACGACGGGGTCGTGCGCTGGCTGGAAACCCATGCGACGCCGCTGCGCGAGTCCAGCGGTGCGGTTAGCGCGCTGCTGGGGATCACCCGCGACATCTCCGAAAAGAAACGCTCGGAGGAGTTGATCTGGAGGCAGGCCAACTTCGACATCCTGACGGGTCTACCCAACCGTTACATGTTCCAGGATCGCCTGGCGCAGGAAGTCAAGAAGGCGCGTCGCGCCGGCACGATGCTAGCACTGCTGTTCATCGACCTCGATTACTTCAAGGAGGTCAACGACACCCTGGGCCACGAAACCGGCGATGCGCTGCTCGTCGAGGTGGCGCAACGCATCACGTCCTGCGTGCGTGAATCGGACACGGTGGCCCGGCTCGGCGGCGACGAGTTCACCGTCATTCTTCCGCAGTTGAGCGACCCGGGTAGTGCCGAGGTAGCGGCCCAGAGCATCATCGCGCGGCTGGGCGAGGTCTTTAACGTGCGCAGCGAAGCAATCTTCCTCTCTGCCAGCATCGGCATCACGTACTTCCCGTCGGACGCTGGAACCGTGGACGACCTGCTGAAGAACGCCGACCAGGCGATGTACGTCGCCAAGCGTCAAGGTCGCAATCGCATCGGCTACTTTACGGTCACACTACAGGCGGCAGCGCAGAACCGGCTTCGCCTTATCAACGACCTGCGTGGCGCCCTGGTCGCAGACCAATTCCGGGTGTACTTCCAGCCGGTTATCGACCTGGCTACGCGGCAGATTTGTGGCGCCGAAGCCCTGCTACGCTGGCTCCATCCCACCCGAGGGATAGTTGCGCCCGGTGAATTCATCACGCTTGCCGAGGAAACCGGACTCATCATCGGCATCGGTGATTGGGTCTTTCGCGAAGCGGCGCGCTGGGCCAAGCGCTGGTCCGAAAAAGTTGCGGGCAACTTTCGGGTCGGAGTGAACAATTCGCCCATACAGTTTCGCGACGGCACCAACATCCTGTCCTGGCTGGATTACCTGCGCGCAATCGATCTGCCGGGCAAGAACATGAGCGTCGAGATCACGGAGGGCCTGTTGCTCGACGCCGATGCGGGGATCACCGACGTGCTGCGCCGCTTGCACGAGGACGGCATCGGGGTTGCGATAGACGATTTCGGCACCGGCTATTCCTCGCTTTCCTACCTCCACAAATTCCAGATCGATTGCCTGAAGATCGACCAGTCCTTTACCCGCAATCTCCAGGCCGAGCGCAGCGCCAAGGCACTGTCGGAATCGATCATCGCGATGGCGCACAAACTTGGCCTGACCGTGGTTGCCGAAGGCGTGGAGACCGCGGAACAGCTCGAATTCCTGGTCGCCGCCGGCTGCGACTTTGCGCAAGGCTACCTTTTTTCGCATCCGGTCCCACCGGAGGAATTCGACGCACTGCTGCAAGGCGGTCTTTCGACCCTGCGCGAACTGCCGGACGTCGACTGGTAAGACGCGGATGCGCTGTCGAGAAATCTAGGCCGCATGTTCCTGCCGTCTGCCGCCCGAAAGACCAGTCCGCAAATCGGCCGGTTTGCCATTTCGCGCACCCTGGGCAAGGGCGCCGAGGGCACCGTCTATCTGGCGACGGACACCCGCCTGGGACGCGCGGTGGCACTCAAGACGATGGCGGTCGCCAACGGTCCAGGCCTAGGCGAGGCCGGGGTCGCCACGCTGCTGGACGAAGCGCGCATCGTGAGCACGCTTTCCCACCCGAATATCGTAACCTTGTACGACGCCGGCGAGGAGAATGGTGCGCCTTACCTGGTATTCGAATATGTCGAGGGCCAGACGCTGGCGGGCTTGATCGCCGAGCGAGGAAAACTCGAGGTCGATCGCGCCGTGGAAATTGCCATCGCACTGGCGCAGGGCGTGGCCTACGCACACGAACGCAACATCGTGCATCGCGATCTCAAACCCGCCAACGTGATGATTACGCGCGAGGGAATGGCCCGGCTGATGGACTTCGGGATTGCCCGCCGCATTGCTGCTCCGGACACGGACGGCCCGACGATCGTCGGCACCCCGTCCTACATGGCGCCCGAATACATCACCGAGCGCATCTGCTTGCCGGCGAGCGACGTATTTTCCCTAGGGGTGGTCCTATACGAAATGCTCACCGGCGCGCCTCCGGTCGTTGGCAGCGATCCTCGCGAAACCGTCCGGCGCATCGTCGAGGAAGACTTCTTGCCGCCCTCGCGACATACCGCCAACGTCGACGAGCGCCTTGATGGCCTGCTGATGAAAGCGTTGGCAAAATCCCCGGCGCAGCGCTTTGGCAGCGCGGCCGACATGGCCGCCGCCCTGGCTGCCTATTTGCACCCGGATGCGCCGGAGGCTGCGGGGGCCACCCAGGGAACACTCGAATACCTGTTGCGGCGAATCCGACACAAGGGCGATTTTCCGGCACTGTCGGCAACCATCAGCGCGGTTAATCGTGCCGCCTCCTCCGACCGCGAGCCCGTCGGCGTTCTGTGCAATTCCATCCTGAAGGATTTCGCGCTCACCAACCGGCTGCTAAAGATTGTCAACGCTTCCCATCTCGGCCAGTTCGGCGGCTCGATCAGCACCGTGTCGCGTGCCATCTCGATACTAGGCTACGACGCGGTGCGCAATGTCTCGATGTCGCTCGTTCTCTTCGAACACATGCACGACCGTGCCAACGCCGCCGCGCTCAAGGACCAGGTTGTATCGATCTACTTCAGCGGCCTGCTGGCGCGCGAACTCCATGGCCGCGCCGACCTGCGCGACGGCGAACAGGCGTTCATTTGCGCAATGTTTCACCGGCTGGGAAAGCTGCTGGCAACGTTTTATCTGCATGACGAGGCGCAGATCATCGAACGCCACCTGCGCAGCCGCGGCTGGGACGAGCAGCGCGCCTCGCGCGAGGTCCTCGGAATCAGCTACGAGGAGCTCGGGATCGGCGTTGGCAAGGCGTGGAATTTTCCCGAGGAAATCACCGACAGCATGCGGGTCATCACCGGTACGGTGAAAAAATGTCCGGGTCAACAAGGCGAGAAATTGCGCATGCTTGCCGGCCTGGCCAATGAACTGGCCGACGTCATTGCAAGCGCAGACGAAGAAAAACGCCAGGAGCAACTCGCCGCTCTGGTTGCTCGCTACGGCGCTGCGACCGGCATCAGCGAGCGCTCGCTGATCGCGGCCGTGCAATCGTCGGCCAATGCGCTGATGCGCGACGCCGATACTCTGGGTCATGGTGTCTCGCGCAACGACTTTTTCCGCAGCGCGCGCAGCTGGCAGCTGCCATCGGAGCGAGCGCCGGTCGCCGACCCGCAGCGCAACAGGTCGGCGCATGCGGGCCATCTGGGCCCTGTTTCGGGCGGAACCGCAAGCATCGGCGCCAGCGAGCCGTCGGCGCCGCCCTCGGCTGGGCAAGCAGCGCCGGCCGAGGCAGCTGCGGCGCCCTGTGCTGGACCGGCTGCGGTAGAACTGGTCGCGCAGACCCAGGAGTTGGTGGCCGACGCCCGGCTCGGGAGCGCGGACGCGAGGAGGATCCCGGCTAGCGGGCACGCAGAACCGGGGCGGCGCCAGGCGGCACTGGCCGCAGGGGTTCAGGACATCACCAACACGCTGGTAGGCGATCACAGCCTCAACGACGTGTTGCGCATCATCCTGGAAACCATGTACCGCGCGATCGGATTTCAGCGGGTGTTGCTGTTCGTTCGGGATGCGCGGCAGCAGGCGCTGCGCTGTCGCTTCGGCTTCGGCGCCGATGCCGAAACGATCGTGCAAAACGGCGTCGCGGCACCGCTGGACGGGGCCCGTGACCTGTTCTACGCGGCGGTCGTAATGGGGGTCGACCTGTGTATCGATGACCTGGAGGCCGGGAAAGTGCGCCAGCACGTCCCGGAATGGTACCGGAGCGCGATCGGGGCGCGCGGCATGGTCCTGCTGCCGATCGTCAATCGCAAACGCACCCTGGGACTGATCTACGCCGACAGCGATTCGCCGGCAATCCTGCACTTCAGCGCCGAGGAGCTGAGTCTGCTCAAGACGCTGCGCAACCAGGCGGTACTGGCCATGCGGCAGCTTGCCTGACCGGGAGGCCATGCGTTTGGGCTCCTAGGGGGTTTCGCGCGGGCAAGCACAATAGGTTTACGCTTGCGCGCGCAATCTCCATCAGGCTTGTCTTCCGGGAGCCGCGCGATGCATGTAGAACAAGGTCAGGGGACCCGTGGCCCGCGGCAGCGCGAACTTGCCCGCACAACGCTGGGAACGGGATTTGCCGCCGCCGTCTTGCCCGTGCAGGCGCAGACGGCCATCACCACGGACAGCGACGGGCTGGTTGCTGGAGAAGTCGAAATTCCCGTCGGCGACGGGACGATGCCCGCCTACCGTGCTTTTCCGGCAGGCCTGCGCAAGGCGCCGATCATTCTTGTCGTGCAGGAGATTTTCGGTGTGCACGAGCACATCAAGGACGTCTGCCGGCGCTTTGCCAAGCTCGGCTATTTTGCAGTGGCGCCGGAGCTGTATGCGCGCCAGGGCGACGCGAGCAAGATCAGCGACATCCCTACGCTCGTCTCCCAGATTGTTTCCAAGGTGCCCGATGCCCAGGTCATGAGCGATCTGGACGCGAGCGCTTCCTGGGCGGCAAAAAACGGCGGCGATGGCGGCAAGCTGGGCGTAACCGGATATTGCTGGGGCGGACGCATCACCTGGCTGTACGCCGCGCACAGCCCGAATCTGAAGGCGGCAGTAGCCTGGTACGGACGGCTGGTGGGCGATACCACCACGCTGACGCCATCGAATCCGCTCGACCTTGCCGCTCGGGTGCGCGTGCCGGTACTCGGACTCTACGGAGGGGCCGACAGCGCCATCCCGGTCGAGTCCATCGAGCGCATGAAGCTGGCGCTGACCGCCAACACTGGGGCGGGAGCCCAGTCCCAGTTCATCGTTTACCCCGACGCGCCCCACGCCTTCCACGCCGACTACCGGCCCAACTACCGCGAGCAAGCGGCGCAGGACGGGTGGAAACGCTGCGTGGCATGGTTGAAGGCCAATGGGGTGGGCTGACACGGCCCTTGGCTGCGCGAGCCAAGGCCCTGCGGCATTTGTCGCGCCCTGCAAGGGCGCGTTCATCGCCCTTCCGCGCTCCGAGTCCGATTTCCCAAGCTTTTTCCCGCGATCGGCCGGGAAACCGCACGCTAAGGTGGCTTCTCTTTTATAACGCGGGCAAGAATGTCCCCGCGCGCAAGGCACGCCCAATCGCGCAGTTCCCTCCCAAACCGACGAGGTCACCATGGCTCTTCGACGCTTAGCTCTTGCCGTTATCGCATCCGCCCTTGCCCACGTTGCTATTGCCGCGGAACACGCGAGCCGGGACGAAGCCGTCGCGATGGTCAACAAGGCCGTCGCCTACTGGAAGGAAAACGGGGACGAAAAGACCTTTGCCGCGATAACCGCCAAGGGCGGGCAGTTTCACGACCGCGACCTGTACCTGGTGGTCTACGGTCTCGATGGAACCGTCCTGGCACATGGGAACAACGAAAAGATGGTCGGCAAGAATCTGATCGACCTCAAGGACGTCGACGGCAAGTCCTGGGTCAAGGAGCGGGTTGAAATGGCCCAGAAGCAGAACACGTTCTGGCAGGAATACAAGATG
Organism: Burkholderiales bacterium; assembly: GCA_900290295.1. GTDB lineage: Bacteria > Pseudomonadota > Gammaproteobacteria > Burkholderiales > Burkholderiaceae_F > GJ-E10. Next base: position 29,094 of record OMSW01000253.1, on the reverse strand, counting down.
ACGGATCCGCTGACCAAGAAGATCGAACCCAAGCAGAGTTACTGCGAGCGTATCGATAAGAACGTGCTTTGCGGCGGCGTTTACAAGTAACGATAAGAATACGCCCGGCCGGCAGACGACGGCAAGCCGCAACCATCGGGCAAGAATCGAGAAGGTTTCGGAATTCGACATGAAGCTCAAGGCCCGCATCCTGATACCGGCGGGGGTTTGCCTCGCCTCGACCATCGCCGTGGGCGCAACGAGCGTCCTTGCCATGCATACGATCGGCAGCATGCTCGAGTCGAGCACCGAGCATGAACTGGCGACCTACAGCCGGGCCCTGCGGCTCAAAGGCTCCCTGGGCGAATTGCAGGCCTTCGTCTACCGCCAGGTCACGCTTGCCGACAGCTTGACCGCCGACCAGATCAAGCAGGCGCGTGCCAAGATTGCCACCCAGGTCAGCGAGCAACGACAAGAACTGCAGACCCTGCAACGGGCCGCGGACCAGGAACCGGCAATTGCCGAGGCCGTCACTGCCACCATGAATGACCTGGAGAAATATGGTCACGTGGCCGACCAGGCCGTCGACATGGCAAGCGTCGATCCCAATACCGGCATCGCGTCGATGCAAACGGCGGACGAGATCTTTCACCGCAATGCCGCACACCTGGACAAGATCGTCAGCGATGGCAACGCCGCCCTGCAGTCGGCATTTGCCTCCATTGGCGAAACCCGCACGCAGATGGGAGCGGTCGACCTGGTCGTTACGCTGGCGGCGACCGCCGCCACGCTGGTCCTGACGCTCCTTGGCATACGAAGGATCACGCAAGACATCCGCCAGTGCTCGCGCCTTGCCGATAGCGTGGCCCGCGGCGAGCTGTCCGGGGCATCGGTCACATCGCATACCGACGAGATGGGTGAACTGCTGTCCAATCTCGAACAGATGAAGACATCTTTGCGGGAGGTCGTCGGCCAAGTGCGCTCGGGTATCGAATCCATGACCAGCGCTACCCGCGAGATCGCGCAGGGCAATGACGACCTGAGCCGCCGCACCGAGCAACAGGCCGCCAGCCTGGATACCACCTCGGCGTCAATGACAAAGATGGCGAGCACCATCGAGCGCAGCGCCGGTCACGCCAGGCAAGCCGAATCGCTAGTGAGCTCGGCCACGGCCGTTGCCGCACGCGGCGGCGAAGTCGTGGGCGAGGTCGTCCAGCAGATGAGCGAGATCCAGTCGTCGAGCCGCAGGATCGCCGAGATCATCAGCGTCATTGACGGCATCGCGTTCCAAACCAATATCCTTGCGCTCAATGCAGCGGTCGAGGCGGCGCGCGCAGGGGACCAGGGCCGCGGATTTGCAGTCGTTGCCGGCGAAGTGCGCAACCTGGCGCAGCGCAGCGCGCACGCCGCCCGGGAGATCAAGGACCTGATATCCCACTCCGTCGAGAAGGTGGAGTCCGGCAGCCGGCTAGTCAACAGTGCCGGCCAGACGATGACCGAGATCGTATCCCAGGTGCGCAAGGTCACCGACCTCATCGCCGAAATCACCACCGCGACACGCGTACAAACCAGCGATGCTGGTGCGGTCAACGAAGCCGTGGAGCAACTCGATTCCATGACCCAGCAAAACGCCGCACTAGCGCAACAGTCGGCTGCCGCGGCGCAGTCGCTGAGCCGGCACGCCGACCATCTCGCAACCGCGATGTCGGTATTCAAGATGACCGGGACCGGGCAATACACCGTCAACGCTTGAGCGGGCCCTAGCTGCGAGGCCGCCGCTCAGGTGCCCGGGCCGTGAATACGGCCGTCGACGATCTCGATGCGTCGGTCAGCAACGGCGGCAAAAGTGGCATCGTGCGTCACCGCGACCACGCTCTTGCCCATCTCCCGCGTGAGCTCGCGCAGCAGCTGGCGCACATTGGCGCCGGATGCCGAATCAAGGTTGCCCGTCGGCTCATCGGCAAGTACAACCAAGGGATCGTTGGCAAGCGCACGCGCCACGGCAACCCGCTGACGCTGTCCGCCGGAGAGCTGGTGTGGCCGCTTGCGGGCCTGGTCCGCCACATCCAGCCGATCGAGCAGCATCTCGGCCCGCTCGACGCATTGGACCGGACTCAGCCGGCCGAGCCGGCGCATCGGCAGGGTGATATTTTCCCGGACGGTGAATTCGGCCAGCAGAAAGTGATATTGGAATACGTAGCCCAGGCGTTCGAGCCGGCAATTGGCAAGCTCTTTCTCGCCAAAGCCGGTGGTGTCCTCCCCCGCCAGCCGGATCCGCCCTTCGTCGGGGACGTCGAGCAAGCCCAACAAGTACAGCAGCGAGGATTTGCCCGAGCCCGAAGGCCCCATGATGCAGACGAATTCACCGCGCCCGATTTCCAGGCTCACGTCTTCGATCAGCGTGACAGGGACATCGCCGCGCAGCCGGCGCGTGATGTGCTCCGCGCGCAGGATCGCGTTCACGTGGCACCGCGCAAAATATCGACCGGATGGACCCGGCTGGCGCGCTGCGCCGGCAGATAGGCGGCGGCAAGACAGGAGCACAGTGCGAACGTCGCGGCCAGCGCGAACTGATCCAGCCCCCACCAGATGGGCAGATGCACGATCTCCGTCACGCCCGGCGGCCGGAGCGCAACCTCGGCCAAGACCCTCATCAATCCGGCGCCGACGGCCAGACCAAAAACGCTGCCAACGCAACCGATGATCAGGCCCTCGAGAAGAAAGATCGTGCGGACGTCGCGAGCGTGGAAGCCCATGGACTTGAGGATGGCGATATCGCGTGTCTTTTCGATCACGATGGTCGAGAGCGTGTTGTAGATGCCGAACGAGGCCACGATCAGGATCGCCGATACAACGCTGTACATGATGATATTGCGCACCAGCAGCAGGCTCAGGATGTCCTCCGAGGCCTCGATCCACGAAACCGACTTGTAGCCGCTCGCCGCTTCAATCCGCTCGGCAACGGTGCGCGCCGAGGTGGCGTCCTGCAGCTGGATGACGAATCGGTTGACGCGATCGGGTCGCTCGAGCAGGGCTTGCGCGCGCTTGAGCACCACAAACGTCTGGCCTTCGTCGTAGGCGGCGTTGCCGGTGCGAAACAGCCCGACGACCCGCAGCGCATGGCTCGTGCCGCTGGCGGTGACCAGGCTTACCGTACTGCCCAGATGCAGGTTGAACTTCTGCGCCAGCCCGGTTCCCAGTACGATGCCATTGGAATCGGCCGCCAATGCGTCCAGCGAACCCTCGACGATCTTCTCCTCAATCGTCGTCACGGCCTTCATTTTCGCCGGCACGATGCCGGAAATGATCACGCCCTCCTGGTGGCCGGCAAACAACAGTACGGCGGAGTCGGTCAATACCGGCGCCACGCGTACTCCGGGCAGCGACTCGATGAAATCGAGCTTCTGGCGATAGGCCCGGATGCCGCGCGGTTCGGCGTGCGGCTTGACGTGGCTGACCTGGACCGCGCCGTCGGCCCAACGCAGCTGTGCGGGCTGCACTTCGGGGTTACGGTACTCGTCGTAAACGGTGATGTGCGGATTGTTATCGATCAAGCGCTTGAGAAAGTCCCGTTCCGAGCCGCGCATCAGCGACGACACCGCCAGGAAGAAGGCCACCCCAAGCACGATTCCGCCCAGCGAGACCAGCGTCGCCCGCAAGCGGCCGGTGAGGTGCGTGGTTGCGACCGAGAGCGAGATTCCCATCGGCGCGCATCAAGGGTTCTTGGGCGCGGTCACGGCCATGCGCTCGAACACGCGGTGATCTTCGTGCAGGCCCTCGTTGGGATCCAGGACCACGTGTGCGTCCGTATCCAAGCCCTCCAGGATTTCCGTGCGCTCGGCTCCCAAGACGCCGGTTCGCACGCTCTGGCGGTGCAGCCGCCCATCGCGCACGATCCATACGTGCCCGCCCTGGACCGCGGCGCTGGGCACTAGCAGTGCGTTGGCGCGCTCGGCAACAATCAGGTTGGCGTCGACCGTCATGCCCACCTTCAGTGCCGCCGGATCCGCCAGGCGTATGCGCACACGATAGCTGCGCGCAACCGGATCGCCCTTGGGCGTAACCTGCGAGACTTCGCCATCGAGCGTGCGCCCCGGCAGCGCATCGGTACGCAGCACCACTTTCTGCCCGACATGCACCCGCACGATATCCTCCTCGTCAACCTCCACGCTCGCCCGTAGCGGCGCGCAGCAAGAAAGGTAGAAAAGGCCCTGCCCGGCGGCAAGATACTGGCCGATCTCGCCATCGCGCCGGATGATCACCCCGTCGGCCGGCGCACGCAGCGCGGTGAAATCGCGCAGCGTGCGCGCACGCCGTAGCGAGGCGTCCGCCGCATCCAAGTCCGAACGCGTACGGTCCAGCTCGGTTGACGAGACGAAGCCGCGCTGTACCAGATCTTCCGTGCGCTCGAACTGCTCGCGCGCGTAGCGTGCGCGCGCGCTCAGTTCATCGACCGTACTGCTGAGGTCGGTATCCTCGAGCCGGGCCAGTACCTGGCCCTTACGTACCTGGCTGCCTTCATCGGCCTCCAGCGAGGCCAGCGTTCCGGCAACGCGCGGGGCAATCGGCAGCATCACCGTCGGCTCCACGGATCCGGTCGCATAGATCGCCTCGACCGCAGTCGACCGTGTCGGCTGCACCACCTGCACCCTCGTTGGTCCGAGACGCCACGCGGCAAGGGCAACCAGCGCTGCCGCAGCAACCGTCGCCGCGGTCCAACCCCAATGTCGTCTTGTCACTGCCAAATCATCCGTAGCTGTGGCCGCAACCAGCCGCTGCCGATCGACAAATTGGGCACAGCGAGGAAGTTTCGCACGGCGGGCCGGGCTCCGTTATCGATCGTCATGAGCGCGTTGCGCGTGGCGGCCACAGTTTCTAGGTTTGGAAATTGCGCAGTATCCGCTCGGATGCCGAACGCGACGGCGTGGCGACCTGCCGTCATCATATGCTGCAGTGCCGCCACCTGGCGACATGCATCAGCCTCCTCGACGCTCGCCCGGGACGCGAGCAGCGGGCGCGGACGCCCGTGCGCGTCCTAGTACATGGGCCGGTCCTCGCCCCAGCTCTGTTTGCGCGCGGCTAGCACGAAGCGACGGCCACGAAGCGGGTAGAACGGATGGGTGATCGCGGACGTTGTGGCTGCACCATCGTCCGCATGATAGGCAGTTGGTGACTACGAGAATTCCAAGTTCGAGGCCGCCGCGCTGATGGCGCGAATTCCCGGACAAAGGTGCAAAGTTTTGTCGGTACGATCCCGGCAAGCTCAGGAAAAGAAGATCCAGTACAGCAGCGCAATGATCAACACGTACTTGCAGGCATTGAACAGCGGCTTGTTGAATTGCTTGAGGCGCTTGAGCCATTCCTTGAGAATGCCGATCGGCTTGTACGCGCGGTTGATCCAGCCGATATCTTCGGAGTCGTTGTTCTGGGTAGCGGCCGCCCGCAAGAACACGCGCTCGAACAGGCGATTCAGGGCCCGAATCGGCGCGCCGTGCAAGGGACGCTCCACGTCGCAGAACAGGATCAGGCGCGCCTGGTCCGTGCGGTTCTCGGCAAAGTGCAGGTAAGTCTCGTCGAACATCACGTCCTTGCCGTCCCGCCAGGAGTAGTTCTCCCCGTCCACGTTGATGAAGCAGTCGTCGCTGTTGGGCGTGATGATGCCCAGGTGATAACGCACCGACGCCGCGGCCGGATCGCGGTGTTCGTTCAGGCGGGCGCCGGGCGGCAGGAGCGCGAACATCGCGGCGTTGACCGAGGGAATCGACTGCAGCAGCGCTACCGTTTTTGGGCACAGCGCGACCGCGGAGGGCGGCGGCACGTCATACCACTTCAGGTAAAAGCGTCGCCACCCGCGTTGGAAAAAGGAATTAAAGCCGATATCGACGTGATCGCTGGCCGCCTTCAGGCCGCCACCACCGAGCAGAACTCGCGCCTCGTCGCGGATCGTCTCCCAATTGTCACGCAGCGCGGCCATCTCGGGAAAATTCTTCAAATCCAGGTACGGACGGTTGGGTATCGCGGAGAAGGCATACATCAGCACGTTGTACGGCGCAAGCAGGGTCGAGTGATTGCCGATCTGGCGCAGGATCGGCAGGCGCAGGCGTCCCCGAAAATGCATGTACAAGGAAGAAAACACGAACAGGTACAGGATGAGAAATTTGGGTGCCAGGAAATTAACGCTCATTGATTGTCCCGATGAATTCGATGTTCCCTGCCGCAAGCTTGCTTTTTTATATTTCGGCGGCTGCGCGCGATGTCCCGCGGCCCAGTCTCCCCGAGTGCACCATTCTACGGTGCCCACAGGCAAGATATTGTTTTTGGTCAATATTTCCCCTAACTGCGGAAGGTCATCGTAATCGCCCCGCCCGCCGCATCGATGGGGCTGACCGTGCCCATCGCCCGGATCGCGACGCAGGTCCGTCGTCCAGGTCTGGCAGAATCGGGCCCGGCTTTGCGCCCGGAACCAAGGATATCCAGCCACTAAGCACTGTCTCATGACCTTTCTACAGATCCTCATCCTCGCCGTCGTGCAGGGGTTTTGCGAGTTGTTGCCCGTTTCGAGTTCGGCGCACGTGATCGTGGCCGAGAAGCTCATGGGACTCGACCCGACCGCCCCGAGCATGACCTTGTTGCTCGTCGCCTTGCACACCGGCACGATGTTCGCGGTGATCGCGTACTTCTGGCGCGAGTGGAAGGCCACCTACTTCTCCTCGGGGGAAGCGTTTCGACGCAATGCCGCGCTGATCGTGGTGGCCACTATCGCCACCGGCATCGTCGGACTCGCCCTGCTGCGTTTGATTCCGGGCTTCCTGGGCGTGGACCGCGAGAGCTTCGAAATCGAGCGGATCTTCGGCGACCCGCGCCTGATCGCCGCTGGGCTCGCTGCCGCGGGGCTGATGATCGTGACGTCCGGCCTGCTGACCCGGTCCCGGCCGGGGCGGCCCGGTTTCGGCGCTCCCGCGGCCGCCACGATCGGAATCGTCCAGGGGCTGTGCCTGCCGTTTCGCGGGTTCTCGCGCTCGGGCGCAACGATTTCTTCCGGCCTTTTCCTCGGCATCTCCCGGCAAAAAGCCGAAGAATTCAGTTTCGCCCTGGCCGTCGTGCTGACGCCGGCCGTCGTCGCCAAGGAGTTGCACCGCTTCCTGAAGACCAGTTCGGCTGCCGGATTTGACGCGCCGGGCCTGCTGCAGCTGGCCTGGCCCAGCGCGCTGGGAATGCTGCTGAGCTTTCTTGCTGGGCTAGTGGCGCTGCGCTGGCTGTCCCGCTGGCTGGAACACGGCCGCTGGCACTACTTCGGGTTCTATTGCCTGGCTGCGTCGGCGGGCGTGCTGACCTTGCTGCGCTAGCCGGCGCCCGGGCGTCGACTCTCTCGCGCCCCCGGCGGGCCGGCGAGCCGGGGGCGCGAACGATCCCGGGGCCGCGGGGCTGGCTCGGCCCTGGGTACACTGGCTGGATGGACGAAGCTTCCCATTGCGCCGACACGGCGCCGGCTAAGACTCAGCTCGTGGGTCCGCCCGCGCGCCATATCCGCTCCTTCGCGATGCGGCGCGGGCACGTGACCCAGGCGCAGCGGCGCGCCTACGAGGAGCTGCTGCCCGCCATCGCCGTCCCCTTCGGTACCGAACCCGTCGATCCGCGCGCGCTTTTCGGCCGCGACGCCCCGCTGGTGCTCGAGATCGGCTTTGGCATGGGTGAGACGACCGCGGCCATCGCGCACCAGCACCCCGATATCGATTTTCTGTGCGTCGAGGTGTTCGTTGCCGGCATCGGCGCGCTGGCGCGGCGCGCGCACGAGGCCGGCTTGGGCAACGTGCGCGTCATCGAACACGACGCCGTCGAGGTCGTGCACGCCATGATCACGCCCGCCAGCCTGCACGGTATCCATGTCTTCTTTCCGGATCCCTGGCCCAAGGCGCGCCATCACAAGCGCCGTCTTATCGCGCAGCCCTTCGTCGGTGCGCTGGCCGAGCGCCTGGTACCTGGCGGGTTTTTGCACTGCGCGACGGATTGGCAGAACTACGCGGAACAGATGCTCGAAGTGCTGTCGCAGGAGCCGCGCCTGCGTAATCTTCATGCGGGCTACGCTCCGCAAGCGCGCAACCCCCGCAGCGAGCGGCCGACCACCAAGTTCCACGCGCGCGGCCAACGCCTCGGTCACGGCGTCTGGGACCTGGTCTTCGAGCGCATCTAACCCGCTGATTCCGCGTGGCATTTCCCGGTGCTGCGCGACACCTTGTATCCTTCGCACTGCGCAACGCCAGTCTCGCGACGGCGGACCGCGAATTATTCGAATGCCACCGACATTTTTTTTGCTGCCGCTCTTGCCTGACCAAGCGCCGCGACGATGATCCATATCGACTGGATCTTGATCATCGTCGCCGGCTGGCTGACGCTGGGAATCTGGGCGCTGTTCGTGCTCAAGCACATGCAGTTCATTGCGCGGCGTCTGTTCCCGCTCGGTGCCCTGCTGGGACTGGCGCTGGCCGGCGTAGCGCTGGACGCGACCTTTTCCACGCCCGAAGTTGCCGAGCTCGTCATCGGTTTGCCCGGACTGCCGTTTCACCTGCGCCTGGATCCGCTCTCGGCGTTTTTCCTCGTGGTGATCGGTGCAGGAGCCTTCGGCACGTCGATGTTCTCGGCCGGCTACTTTCGCACGGGCGAAGGCACCCCGCCCGGCCTGCTGTGCCTGGAATACCACGTCTTCCTGGCTGCAATGGCGATGGTTGCGCTGGCCGACGATGGCTACGCCTTCATGGTCATGTGGGAGACGATGGCGCTGGCCTCCTTTTTCCTGGTCACCGCGAACCATCGCGTTGCCGCGGTGCGCAAGGCGGCCTACCTGTACTTGCTGGTAGCGCACGTCGGTGCCATAGCGATTCTCCTTTGCTTCGGCGTGCTGCAGGCCAATACCGGCGACTACACGTTTGCCAACCTGCGCGCCCAACAGCTGGGTCCGCTCTGGTCCTCGATCGCATTCGGCTTTGCCGTCTTTGGTTTCGGCGCCAAGGCCGGCCTGGTGCCGCTGCACGTCTGGCTGCCGGAGGCGCACCCCGCGGCCCCCTCGCCGGTCTCCGCGCTGATGAGCGCCGTCATGCTCAAGACGGCGATCTACGGACTGCTGCGCGTCGCCTTTGACCTGCTGCACGGCGGCCAGTGGTGGTGGGGCGAAGTGCTGTTGGGCCTGGGACTGGCCAGCGCATTGCTCGGGGTCGTCTTTAGCACCGTGCAAACCGAGATGAAGCGCCTGCTGGCGTATTCCTCAATCGAAAACATCGGCCTCATCGTCACCGGCTTGGGACTGGCGCTGATCTTTCGCGCGTACGGCATGTCGACCCTGGCGGCCTTGGCGCTGAGCGCTGCACTGGTGCACGTGCTGGCGCACGCCTTCTTCAAGAGCCTGCTCTTCCTGGGCACCGGCGCAGTACTGCACGCCACGGGAGAGCGCAACCTGGGCAAGCTTGGCGGGCTGATCCGGTCGATGCCCTGGGTGGCTTGGTTGGTGCTGGTCGGTGTGCTGGCGGGCTCGGGGCTGCCACCCATGGCCGGATTCGTATCCGAGTGGCTGCTGCTGCAAAGCTTCCTGTTCACCACCGTCCTGCCCAATTCGTTTCTCGACATGCTGATCCCGCTCGTGGCCGCGGCCGTCGCGCTGGTCGTGGCCCTGGCCGGGTATGCGATGGTGAAGTTCTTCGGGGTCGTCTTTCTCGGGCAGCCGCGCGAGGAAAAACTGCTGCGTGCGCACGACGCCACTGGGTTCGAACGCATCGGCCTGGCCTGGTTTGCCGTCGGCTCACTGGCGCTGGGACTGTTCCCGGTGCCCGTGATCGACCTGGTCGACCGCGTCACGCAGCGCCTGGTAGGCAGTGGACTCGCACAGACCGTGCACGCCAACGGCTGGCTACTGCTGGCGCCCACGGGCGTAGAGCGCGCCAGCTACAGTCCGGTCGCATTTCTGGGCGGGGTCGCCGCCGGAACGTTTTTGGGCCTGTTGATCGCGCGTCGGCTCTACCGGGGCACGCTTCGCCGCGCGCCGCCGTGGGCCTGCGGCTACGCGGGCGGGACCGCGCGCATGCAAGATACCGCCGAGGGCTTCGGCCAACCGATACGGCAGATCTTCGAGCCGTTCTTTCGCCTTGAGCGCGATCTGCCCTCGCCGTTTGACGCTCGCCCGCACTACCGGGTCCTGATCGAGGACCGGATCTGGCACGGGGTCTACCTGCCGATCGGGCGCTTGGTCGACCTGGCCGCACGCGGCGTGGGGCTGCTGCAGCAAGGACGCATCTCGATCTACTTGCTGTACAGCTTTGTCACCCTGATTGTCATGCTCATGCTGGTGCGACTGTGAACGGAATTAGCGGAACCGGCATCCTGGCGCAGTTGCTCGAAGTCGTCCTCGCCCTGGCGGCCGCACCGCTGCTGCTGGGCTGGGTCGACCAGTGGCGTGCGCGCCTGCAAAACCGCGCAGCCCCTCCCCTGACGCAGCCCTACCGGGTGCTGCGCAAGCTCTTTCACAAGGAATCGGTCGTTGCCGATTCGGCCTCGCCGCTGTTCCGGCTGGCGCCCTACGTCATGTTCGGCTGCATGACGCTGGCCTGCGCGATCGTGCCCACCATCTCCACCGACCTGCCGCTGGCCACCGCCGCCGACGCGATCGCATTGGTGGGGCTGTTTGCGCTGGCACGCACCTTTCTCGCCCTCGCAGCGATGGACATCGGCACCGCGTTTGGAACCATGGGCGCGCGGCGCGAGATGCTGATCGGGTTCCTGGCCGAACCGGCCTTGCTCATGAGCTTGTTTTGCACCTCGCTCATCACTCACTCGACCTCGCTCGCCAACATGGTCGAGACCGTAGTCCACCGCCCGTACGTCCTGGAGCCCAGCCTGGCATTTGCCGGCATCGCCTTCACCATCGTTTCCCTGGCGGAGAATGCGCGCGTGCCCGTGGATAACCCGGCAACCCACCTGGAACTGACGATGATCCACGAGGCCCTCATCCTGGAATATTCCGGCCGGCACCTGGCGATGATGGAGTGGGCCGCGTCCTTGAAGCTTTTTGCCTATTCCTGCATCGGCCTGGCGCTCTTCTTTCCCTGGGGCATTGCGGAAATCGACTCCCCCCTGGTGATGCTGGTCGCCGTGCCGATGCTGGTGTTCAAGCTCGCCATCGGCGGGGTCAGCCTGGCGCTGATCGAGACCGCCAGCGCAAAGATGCGCATTTTCCGTGTCCCCGAGTTTCTCGCCACCGCCTTTTTGCTGGCGGTCATCGGTCTGCTGGTGCACCAGCTCCTGGAAGCGTGATGCGCGCCCTGCTCGGTCAAAGCATCAATCTGTACGCCGCCTTCCTGCTCATCGTCTCGTTCGCGATGATCTCGCAGCGCCGGATCTTAAGCCTCGTGCACCTGTACACGACCCAGGGTGTGACACTGGTCCTGGCGACCGTGACCGTGGCCTACCTGACCAACCAGCCGCACCTGTTCGCCTCGGCTGCGATCACGTTTGTACTGAAGGTCGTACTGATCCCGATACTGCTGCACCGGGTCATCGACCGGCTCGATGTGCGCTGGGACGTCGAGCCGCTGATCAATATCCCGACGACGATGCTCATCGGCATCGTCCTGGTGGTGTTCGCCTTCAACCTCGCGCTTCCGATCGCCCAGTTGTCGTCGTCGATCGCGCGCTCCACGCTCGGCATCGCGCTGGCCTGCGTATTGCTGTCCTTCATGATGATGATCGTGCGCGCCAAGGCCATCCCCCAGGTGATCGGCTTCCTGGCTATGGAGAACGGGCTGTTCTTCGCCGCCACCTCGGCCACCAACGGCATGCCGATGATCGTCGAGCTGGGCATAGCACTGGACGTGCTGGTCGGCGTGCTGATACTGGGCGTGTTCATGTTCCAGATCCGCGAGCAGTTCGACAGTCTCGACATCCGGCACCTGGAGCGGCTGCGCGAAGAGTGAGCATGCCTGCGACCCTGCCCTTGTTTCTTACCCTGCTGGTGCCGATCGGCGGCGGCCTGGCGCTCGCGCTCTACGGCCACCGGGATCGGGGCCCGGAAATCAATGTCGCCTTCAGCGCTGCCACCTTCGCGGCGGCACTTTGGCTCACCGCCGACGTGATCCTCGGCACGCCGATGCTCGGCTTTGGCGAGCGCTTTTTCATCGATCCGCTCAACGCCTTCCTCGTCGCCTTAACCGCCCTGGTCGGCTTCACCACATCGGTCTTTTCGCGGCCCTACATGCGCATCGAACGCGAACGCGGCAAGATGACGGCGCCGCGCATGCGCCTGTTCCACAGCATGTACCAGCTGTTCATTGCGATGATGCTGATGGCGCTCACCACCAACAACCTGGGCGTGCTCTGGGTGGCGATGGAGGCGGCAACCCTGACCACCGTGCTGCTCGTTTCGGTCTACCGGACGCCGGCCAGCCTAGAGGCCGCCTGGAAATACTTCATCTTGTGCGGCGTCGGTATCGCCCAGGCACTGTTCGGCACCATGCTGCTCTACCTGGCCGCGGACCGGGTCATCGGCGGTGGCGAGGGTGCGCTGCTCTGGACACACCTGGCGGCGGTTAAGACGGAGCTCGAACCAAATATTCTGGCGCTCGCGTTCGTCTTCCTGCTGCTGGGGTACGGCACCAAGGTGGGCCTGGTGCCGGTGCACAACTGGCTCCCCGATGCCCACGCGGAGGGGCCGACGCCGATCTCGGCGGTGCTCTCGGGCCTGCTCCTGAACGTGGCGCTGTACGCCATTTTGCGCTGCAAGGTGCTAGCCGATGGTGCCATGACCAACGGCTTGCCGGGCCATGCAATGGTTGCCTTCGGCATCGTCTCGGTGGTGGTGGCAGCATTTTTTCTGCGCCGCCAGCGCGACGTCAAGCGCATGTTCGCCTACTCGTCGATCGAACACATGGGACTGATGACGTTTGCCTTCGGACTCGGCGGGCCGATTGCCAACTTTGCCGGACTGCTGCACATGACGGTGCATTCGCTGACCAAGTCGGCAATTTTCTTTGCGGTGGGGCACGCCACGCAGCGTGCCGGCTCGCAGATCATGGACGATATTCGCGGCTTGCTGCAGGCGAGTCCTACGCTGGGGTGGGGACTTGCGATCGGCTCGCTGGCCATTTTGGGCATGCCGCCCTTCGGCGTGTTCGCCAGCGAATTCCTGATCCTTACGAGCGCAATGCGCCAGCTTCCCTGGGCCACGCCGGTATTGCTCCTGGCCCTGGCGGTCGCCTTTGCCTCTGTGTTCGGCCGAGTGCAGGCCATGGTGTTCGGCGATACGAACCTGCCGGCCCTGGGCCATCGGCCGGCCCTGTTGCCGGTGTTCGTGCACCTGGGATTGACCCTGATGCTCGGGCTGTTCGTTCCGCCGTTTCTGGGCCAGTGGTACCGCCAGGCGGCCGCTCTCATCGGAGGCTGAGCATGGGGCCCGATGCGCCACACGAGGAGGCAAGGGTCACGGAGCGGCGCAAGACGCCACGGGAGCTGCGGCTGCCGGGATTGGATTGCACGCTCGCGCGCCTGCGCGGCCCGATGCCAATCCATAGGGCGCGAGTCACCCGGTCCCAGTGGCGCGCTGCGCCCAGCGTGGTTCGCAGCCTCGGCGGTCGCCTGATCTCGATCTGGGGGACCGACCGGCGCACGAGCGAGGGGCATTTTGCGGTCGCGGCCGCCTATGCCCTGAACTCGGGCCTGGTATGGCTGGATCTGCCGCTAGCGGAGGCGGCAGCGGCCCTTCCGAACTACCCGGACCTGAGCGCCACGTTTCCCTCCGCGGTTCGCATGCAGCGTGCCGTCGCCGACCTCAGCGGCCTGGTGGCCGAGGGGGCAGGCGATACCCGGCCCTGGCTGCGCCACGCGGCTTGGCCTAGGGACTACTACCCCTTGCGCCGCGAGCCCAGTGGGCGGGAACGCTACGACGCGCTCGATGAGCAATACGCCTTTGTCACAGTCGAGGGCGACGGGGTGCACGAGATCGCGGTCGGTCCGGTGCACGCGGGGATTATCGAGCCGGGACACTTCCGGTTCTCCGTGGTGGGAGAAAAGGTGCTGCGCCTCGAAGAGCGCCTGGGCTACACGCACAAGGGCATCGAGAAGCGCTTCGAGGGCATGAGCTTGGCCCAGGGCGCGCGCCTGGCCGCGCGCGTCTCCGGCGACAGCACGGTCGCCTACAGCTGGGCCTACTGTGCAGCGGCCGAGGCGCTGTGTCGCGCCGAGGCGCCGGCGCGCGCGCAGTGGCTGCGCGCGCTGGCGCTGGAGCGCGAGCGCATCGCAAATCACCTGGGCGATCTCGGGGCATTGGGCAACGACGCTGCCTTTGCCTTCGGATTGGCCCAGTTCTCGCGCCTGCGCGAGGACTGGCTGCGCCGCAATCACGAACTGCTGGGGCATCGACTGCTCATGGACTGGATCGTTGCGGGCGGAGTGGCGAGCGACCTGTCGACGGCGGCCTTGGCGACCATCCATGCCGACTGCGAGGCCGTCGAAGGGCAGGTCCGCATCATCGAGTCCATATACGATGCGCATGCCGGACTGCAAGATCGCTTCGTCGGCACGGGCTGCATCGCGGCGGAACTGGCGCGCAAACTCAACCTCACGGGCATGGCGGCCCGCGCCAGCGGAACGGGCGCGGACCTGCGCGTGGATTTCGGCGGCGTACCGTATGAAGCGCTGCAGGTTCGCGGTGCGCATGCCACGGCCGGCGATGTTGCGGCCCGCGTTGCCGTGCGCTTTGCCGAAATCTACGAATCGCTGCGCCTGATCCGGATCATCACACGCGAGCTTGCGGCCGGACCGACCATCACCGCGCTCGCTGCGCCGCAGGCGCACGGCTGGGGCGCCGGCTGGGTCGAGGCCTGGCGCGGTGAATTGCTGGTCGCGATCGAGCTCGACGAGCGCGGCCAGATCCTGCGCGCGCACTGCCACGATCCGTCCTGGCAGAACTGGCCCGCGCTGGAGCATGCCGTCATCGGCAACATCGTCCCGGACTTCCCGCTGATCAACAAGTCCTTCAACCTGAGCTATTCCGGGCAGGATCTCTGATGCCCTGGCGCGAACTTCGACAAATCGCGCGCGTCGGCACGATCACCGAACCGGCGCCCGATGCGACTTCCCCCGGGGCAGTGCCGGAAGCGCAGGCCGAGCTGCGCGCAATAGCCCAGGACATCCTGTCGGTGCTCGGGCACGCCCTGGCAATACGCGCGGTCGACGCCGGCTCGTGCAATGGCTGCGAGCTGGAGATGCAGGCCCTGAACAACCCCTACTACAACATCGAGGGACTCGGCATCAAGTTTGTGGCCAGCCCACGACATGCCGACCTGCTGCTGGTGACCGGCCCCGTTTCGGCGCACATGGAAGCGGCATTGCTGCGCACCTACGAGGCCATGCCGGCACCCAAGCGCGTAGTTGCCGTCGGCGAATGCGCCTGCAATGGTGGAGTCTTCGGCGAGAGCTATGCCAGCCGCGGCCGCATCGCCAACGTGCTGCCCGTCGATGTGGAGATACCGGGCTGTCCACCGCCACCGCTGGAGATGCTGCGCGGGATACTGCGCGCGCTGCGCTAGCAAAACCGCTGCGCGAGCCTTAGAACAACTCGAGTTCCGCGTTGGCGGTCTTCTTGCTGGTGATGGCGCCTGCGCGCAGGAGCGTGTCGTAGCACCGGGTGCTGTTGCGACCATGCTCCTTGGCGTAATAAAGCGCGCAGTCGGCACGATCTACGGTCGAGGCCGGGATGTCGGTGGGAGCCACACGCGTGTAGCCGATGCTCACCGTGACCTGGCCGACCTGGGGGAAGCGGTACGCGGCCACGGCCTGGCGGAAGCGCTCGAAGGCGATGGCGGCGCCTTCCTCGTTGGCGCCGTCGACGATCACGACAAACTCCTCGCCTCCGAATCGGTAGACCAGCTCGGTGCTGCGGAAGGTATCGAACATCAGCCGAGCCACGAGCAGCAGCACTTCGTCGCCAAACAAGTGCCCGAAGGTGTCATTGATCGTTTTGAAGCGGTCGATATCGATGACCCCAAGCCAGCTCCCCGGCGTTTCCGGCTCCGGCGCCGCGGCCCCGACGACGGCCCCGCGCCGCTTGGCGAAGGTCGCTTCAAACGTGCGCCGGTTGAGCAGGCCGGTCAAGGTATCGCGCTCGCCGTAGTCGAGCGCGCTCAAGTGATTGCGCAGTATGCGCAGCACCCCCTGCACCAGGTTGGCATCGTGCGGACGGATTGCTGCGCGGGTTCCGGAAAACTCGACTTCGATAAGACCGATCAGGCCGCGATTTCCCAGCAGCGGAAAGACGCTGTCGAAGCGCTCGCCCAAATAGCCTTGCGGCAGGTAATGCACCGCATCCGAGAGCAGCGCGCACTCGAGCCAATGGGCCTTTTCCGACACCAGCGGCAACAGCGCAGGATCGTTCGGGGCGCCGCCATCGCGCATTCCGTCCGAATCGATGGAAACGCGCAGTTGCACCCGCTGCCGACCTTCTTCGCCCAGCACCCGGTAGACCTTGACGCAATTGGGGTGCACATGGTCAAAGAGCATGCGCGCCACCGCGCGATCGAGTTCGTCCCGGTCGCGATGCGAGGTCGCGAGTGCTACCGCATCAATTAGGTTGGGCTTCACGTTCGCAAGATTTCGGGACACACTGCTCCATTGCACACTCCACAAACGCCATCCTAGGGAAGCAGGAATCGTTCAATTCCTGGAATACCCCCACTATTTCTTTGTAGCCCCGCGCATCTATTTGGCGAAAATAGCCTACGGAAATGAAACGCGTTCTGGTTGGTGCGTTGCACAATCCGGACCAATGGTATAGAAAATCCTGGTCCGCCGCTAGGGCAAAATCTATAGTCGGAGTCCCAATTCCGCGGCCATGCGCTCCAACTTGGTGCGCAGCTCGGCGACCTCGGCTGCGAGCTGGGCGTGGTGGGATCGCAATGCCGCGATCTCGGCCAGGGATACCTCGGCGGCAGCTACGGAAGGGGAAGCGTCGCTCTGGCGCGGCTCCACCGGACCCGCAAGCAGGTGGGCCCAGCGCGCCTCGCGCTCTCCCGGAGCACGCGCCAGCTTCACCACCAGGGGACCGCCATTTTCGCTGCTGCGCTGCGAGAGCTCGTCCAGGAAGGCCTCGACCGAGGAAACATCGGCAAAACGGTGCATGCGCTCGCTTGCGGTCCGCAGCTCCGCCGCTGTCTGGGGCCCGCGCAGCAGCAAAACGGCGAGCAAGGCAACGGCCTGGTCCGGAATGCGCAGCACGCGGCCGATGTTCTGGGAGTAGCGCGTCACCCGCGCGCCGCTCGATTCGATCACCAGCGTACGCGTACGCAAGGAATCGACCGCCGCCTGGACCTCGCCATCTACGACCTCGATCAGCGGATTGCGATTGTTCTTCTGGTTGCACCCACCGGTAAGGGCCTTGAGCGACAACGGGTAGGTGTCCGGAACCGTGCGTTCCTTCTCAACCAGCACGCCGAGTACGCGGGCTTCCAGCAGCGAAAGCGGAGCAAGATTTGTCATAGGCAGTAGATGCTAAACGCGCGCCGCAACCACGCGTTCCGAAAACTGTCCGCAATTGCCGACTCGCATTTGACAAACGGCAAGCTTCGTCGCGGGAAGCGCGAGCGGCAACCGGGCCCCGATTGATAATATCCGCTCCAGCGAACCCTAAGCACAACACAATTCCTTCCACCCCTCAATCGAGTCCAAACCATGACCGTGCAAGCCATGCTCTCCGAGGCCGACCTCGAACAGGCGCGCTTCAACATGATCGAGCAGCAGATCCGACCATGGGAGGTGCTGGACCAGTCGGTCCTGGACCTGCTGATGCGGGTGCGGCGCGAGGATTTCGTCCCGCCCCACCTGCGCGCGCTGGCCTTCGTCGATTTCGAGCTGCCACTGAATATCGACGGCGTCGTTACCGGTGAATCCATGCTTGCTCCCAAGGTCGAGGCACGACTGCTGCAGGAGCTTGGGATACACCCGCACGAGCAGGTGCTGGAAATCGGTACTGGTTCGGGCTACATGGCGGCGCTGGCGGCCCACAAGGCGCAGACCGTCTGGACGATCGAAATCGAGCCTCGGCTGCAGGCCTTTGGCGCAGCCAACCTGGCGCGCGCCGGCGTGCGCAACGCGCGCGTGGAGGGAGGCGACGCTGCCCGGGGCTGGGCGGCGCACGCGCCATACGATGTCATCATCGTGTCGGGCTCTTTGCCAATGCTGCCGGAATCCTTGCTCGACCAACTCAAGATCGGCGGGCGCATGGCTGCCATCGTCGGCACCGCCCCGGCGATGAGTGCCAAGATCATCACGCGCGCGACCAAGGATAGCTTCGAACCCTTGTCGCTATTTGAGACCTGCGTCAAGCCGCTGCGCAATGCGCAGCACGCATCGGCCTTTCGCTTCTGATGCGCGCGCCTCTGCGCATCGGGGTCGGTACGCCGGCGCCAGGCGGCGCGGGCGCGCTAGCTGCTGTCGTCGGTCGCGCCCTGGCACGGCTGGGCGTACTGGCAACGCTCGCCGGTGGCGCGCCGGCCTTTGCCAGCGGAACCGATCTGCTCACGCTGACGCGCGAGGCGCTGATCAACGACCCGAGCTACGCCGCGGCGCGCTTTGCGCAAGTTGCCACGGCCGAGGTGGAGCCACAGGCGCGCTCGAACCTGCTGCCGAATGTAACTGCTTCTATCGGCGATTCGGCCAACCGCTACGACTTTCGCTCGCAAAACGACGCGCTCTTGCCCAGCTTCGAGAAGACGTTCAACTCCTGGGGGCCGGCGCTGAACTTCACGCTGCCGGTCTACAGCGCCCCATTATGGGAAAGCCTGACCGAGGCCAAGCTCACGATCAAGCAAAGCGAGTCGCAGTTGGCGCAGGCTCGCTCGGACCTGGTCGTGCGCGTTGCGCAGGCCTACTTCGATGTCCTGGCCGCGCAGGATGCGCTGTCGGCGTTGCGGGAAAACAAGAAGGCGGTCTCGGAGCAGCTCGCGCAGGCCAAGCGCGAGTTCGAGGTCGGCACCAAAACCATCGTCGATACGCACGAGGCCAAGGCGCGCTATGACCAGATCGACGCGCAGGAGCAGGTCGCCCGTGGCGACCTGGCGGTCAAGCAAAGTGCGCTGCGCGCGATCGTCGGCCACGATGCCGGGGAATTGCAGGCGCTGCGCGATCCCGTGCAGCTGATCCCGCCGCAACCGAACGACGTCGATACCTGGGCGCGCGATGCGGAGGATTCGAACTACTCCGTTCTGGCGGCCCGCGCCGCAACCGAAATCGCCCGCCATGAGACCCAGCGCGCGCGCGACGCCTACCAGCCCACGGTGAACATCACCGGCGGCATCCAGTACCAGAAGTCCACCGGCAACATATATATCCCCGTGGGCAACAACACCACTGGCTCGGCCCTGGGCATCACGCTCACGGTCCCGGTGTTCACGGGAGGTGCGATCCAAAGCAACGTGCGTGCGGCGCATGCCCGCGAAGATCAAGCCGACCAGAACCTGGAACTCGCGCGCCGCACCGCCGCCCAGGCCGCGCGCCAGGCCTACACCGGGGTCGACTATGGCTTGGCGCAGGTGCAGGCGCTGGAGTCGGCCGAGATTTCGGCCAAGACTCAGGTCGATTCGACCCTGCTGGGCTATCACGTGGGCGTGCGGATCAACCTCGATGTGCTCAATGCCAACACGCAGCTCTTCAACACCCAGCGCGATCTGAAGAAAGCGCGCTACGACTTCCTGGTCAACGGTCTGAAGCTCAAGGCATCCGCGGGCGCCTTGCGGGACGAGGATATCGAGACCGTCAACGCCCTGTTGCAGCGCTAGCCAGTACATCGTCGATCAGGGCCAGCGTGCGCACGGTGGCGCCGCGATGCATGCTGGAAAACGCCAGCGCCGCGGCCGCCATTCGCTGGCGGGCTGCGGCCGAGATGCTGATTTCGTGCATAACACCCAGGGCCTGCTGCGCATCGCGCACGCGCCGGGCCGCGCCGGCGGCCTCGGCGTCATCGGCGGCCTGCGCAAAGTTGAACATGTGCGGACCCAGAACAACCGGGCAGCCGCAGGCGCAGGCTTCGATGAGGTTCTGCCCTCCCAGGGGCAGCAGACTGCCGCCGATCAGGGCAACATCGGCCATGCCGTAGTACAAGGGCATCTCACCCATGGAGTCGCCCAGCAACACCGCCGAGGAGGGCGCCGCGGACGACCTCGGCGAGGCCGCAACGTCCGGCCGCGCATCCGGCGGCACACCCCAGTGCGCGCGACGCAGAACCGCATTGCCACGCTCCTGCAACAAGGCCGCGACCTCGTCGAAGCGCTGCGGATGGCGCGGCACAAACAGCAGCAAGGGCGCTGGCGAGGCCGGCCCGCTGCCCCCGTCAGCCAAGCCCCGGGTCCGCAGCGCGTCCAGGATCAAGCGCTCCTCGCCCTCGCGCGTGCTGGCAAACAGCCACAGCGGGCGCTCGCCGAAGCGCTCACGAAAGCGCGCGCGCAGGCCCTTGCCCTGCTCGACCTGCTCCGGGTCGGGAACAAGATCGAATTTCAGATTTCCGGTCACGCGGATCGGGCCGTCATAGAGTTGCGCCACCCGCCCGCGATCGGCTTGGGTCTGCGCGCCCACGATCGTCACGCAGGCCGAAGCACCGCGGATCAGCTCACGGTAGCGCAGCGCCTTGGCGAGCGAGCGCTGCGACAGC
This sequence comes from Burkholderiales bacterium, assembly GCA_900290295.1. GTDB lineage: Bacteria > Pseudomonadota > Gammaproteobacteria > Burkholderiales > Burkholderiaceae_F > GJ-E10. The sequence continues at coordinate 8,438 of OMSW01000253.1, read as the reverse complement.
CGGGCGTTGGCCAGCACGACCGGAACGTGACGCTCGCGCGCCGCATACAGCAGGTTGGGCCAGATCTCGGTCTCCATCAATATGCCGATGCTGGGATCAACCTGCCGCAGGAAGCGGCGCACGGCAAACGGCAGGTCATAGGGAAGATA
>OMSW01000253.1:0-8279 GCA_900290295.1 Burkholderiales bacterium | reverse complement strand
CGTCCGGTAGGCGTCATATGGGTCAGAACAAAAACCGCATCGCAATGAGCGCGCGCCAGCTGCTCGATCAGTGGCTGCGCCGCCCGCGTCTCCCCGACCGATACCGCGTGCACCCAGACCACCGGTGCACCGGGCCGCGCGGCAAGGCTTGCTCCGTGCCCGAGAAAGCGCTCTGCCCAATGGCGCAGGTATTCGCGCTGTCGCAGGCTGCGCCAGCACAGATGCAGCGCAGCGGCTGGCAGCCCCAGCAGCCACGCGAGCGTGTACCAGCGGGGCGCGCGCGTTGCTGTCATCTGGGTCTTGTCATCGCGAATTCCTCCGGCGCCTTCGCCATCGGTATTCGGGATGTCGGCGCAGATTCACTTGCCGGCTTCAGTGCGCGGGCGCAGCGAGCGCCTGAACGCGCTCGACCGCCGCCAGCACGTCGGCAACGGCCGGAACCTGGCTGGCGCCGCCCAAACTGAGAATGTGATCGCTGCCGCGCAGACCGACGTCGGCCGGGTCGTGGTCGCAGAAGATGCCCACTGTTGGTGCGCCGACTGCCGCGGCAAGGTGCGTGAGTCCCGTATCTAATCCGACCACCAGGCTTGCCTTTGCCGCCAGCACCGCAATCTGCGCCACGCTCGATCGCGGCAGCACGCGTGCCGACTGCATCCGCGCAGCCCGTTGCACGCTCGCCTGTTGCTCGGCCAGGCTGCCCCACGCAAGCAAGCTCACCATGCCCTGGCGGGCCAGCGCATGCTCCAGGGCCGACCAGTGTTCATCGGGCCACAGCTTGCTGCTGCGGCTGGCATTGGTCAGCAGCAGCACCGTCCGGCTCCCAGCAAGCGGATCCTCGGCCCCCATTTGCGCAACTCGCAGGCGCAAGCAGAACTGCTCCTCCGAATCCAGGGGGTAGCCAAGTGCCGCGGCGCCGATCCGGCGATTGCGATCGACGGCATGCATGCTCCAATAATCGATCGTCACCTTGCGACGGTAGAACAGTGCCGCCATGGGCTCGCGTGCACTGGCGAACGAAAAGCCTGTCACCGGCCCGCGCGCCGACCACGCGACGAGCGCACTCTTGACCAGACCCTGGCAATCGATGATGGTGTGATAGCGCGTCTGGCGCAGCGCACGGCGCGCATCGAGCATCTGCCGCCAGGTCGCAGGCGTTAGCAATTGTTGCCGCCATCGGCGCAATGCCACAGGCACGACCCGCGTGACGGCGGGGTGCAGGCGCGGGATATCGGCAAAGGCCTCCTCCACCGCCCAATCGATGCGGACGCGCGGAAACGCGCGTGCAATGTCCGAAACCATCGGCAGGGCATGGACGACATCGCCCATCGACGAAGTCTTGACGATCAGAACGCGCACGGGACGAGTCTAACAAAGCAAGTTGCAGGAACACCGAATCGGGCCGTGGCGAATCTTTTTTCCGTTACTATCGTGCCGACACCGCGGTAGCCGCGCGGTGATTGTCTTTGCGTGCCCGCGCTTCGCAGCCAGATCCTGCGGTCTTTTGGAAATCGTAATGGAACGCCCCGGCACCCCATTCGCTCTCGAAGTAAATCCCAAGATCCCTCGCCGCCTCGCGCGCCTCGACGAGATCGCACACGACCTTTGGTACAGCTGGGACCGCTCCACGCGCCAGCTGTTCGCGCGCCTGGACAACGAGCTTTGGAACTCGGTTGGTCATAGTCCCAAGGTGCTGCTCAAATGCATCGACGAGCGCCGGCTGACCGAAGCATCCGAGGACCCGGGCTTCCTTAACAGCTACCAGCGCATGCTGTCGGCGTACGACAGCTACCTGGGCGAGACCGGTCGCAGCAATCACACGACGGTGCTGGGCGAGAACGACCTGGTCGCCTATTTTTGCGCCGAGTTCGGCTTCCATGAGAGTCTGCCCATCTACTCGGGGGGCCTGGGCATCCTCGCCGGCGATCACTGCAAGGCTGCAAGCGACCTGCGCCTGCCGTTCGTCGGGGTCGGATTGCTCTATCGCCAGGGCTATTTTCAACAGAAGATCGATGCCGACGGGGGCCAGCAGGCCATCTATCAGGACTCTGATTTCGACGATCTGCCCGTTACCCCGGTGCTCGATACCAACGGCGCAGAGACCCGCATCCAAATCGGACTCCCCGGCCGCGCTCTGACGGTCAAAGTCTGGCACGCGCGCATCGGTCACGTTCGACTGGTGCTGCTCGACACCGACCTGGAAGTCAACGCCGAGCGCGACCGCCACGTCACCCACCGGTTGTACGGGGGCGATCGGGAAGTGCGCATCCTGCAAGAGATCGTCCTGGGTGTAGGCGGCGTGCGCGCGCTGGCCGCGCTGGGCATGCGCCCCACCGTGTGGCACATGAACGAGGGGCACGCGGCGTTTCTGGTGCTCGAACGCATCCACCAGTACATGCACGGCGGCCTCGAATTCGCAGCCGCGCACGAGGCCGTGGCCGCCAACACCGTGTTCACGACCCACACGGCGGTGGCCGCGGGGCATGATCGGTTTTCCGAGGAAATGTTCCGCGCGTATTTCGAGTCGTACTGCCGCGAGCACAGTGTGGCCCAACAAAGCCTCTTTGGACTGGGACGCACCAGTACCACCAACGACTTCGACATGACGGCCCTGGCGGTGCGCGGTTCGCGCTTTCAAAATGGCGTCTCGAAGATCCACGGTGAGGTGAGCGCCACCATGCTGCGCGATCTGTGGCCGCAGATTCCCCCGGAAGAAAACCCGCTCACGCACGTGACCAACGCGGTGCACGTGCCGACCTTTCTGTCGCCGGACTGGTCCAACGATTTCGATCGCTTCCTCGGATTCGATTGGCTCGAGCGCATCGGCGACCCGGCGGTCTCGGAACGCGTCAACGAGTTGCCCGACCACATCGTGTGGAGCCGGCACCAGTTTCTGAAGACGCAGATGCTGCGCCTGGTGCGCCACCGGGTCTCGGAGCAGCACAACCGCAACCGCGGCAGCGAGGCGCACCTGGACCGCATGTTGCGATATGCCGATCCGGCCAACCCCAATGTTCTGACGATAGGCTTCGGCCGGCGCTTTGCAACCTACAAGCGCGCAACCCTGCTGTTCGAGAACGTCGACTGGCTACGCCAGATCGTCAGCGACCCGAAGCGCCCCGTCCTGTTCGTCTTCACGGGCAAGGCGCACCCGGCCGATCAGCCCGGCCAGGAACTGATACGCGAGCTAACGCGCATATCGCGCACACCGGCATTCGAGGGGCGACTGTTGCTGGTCGAGGGCTACGACCTGCGGCTCGCCCGCAGACTGACCTCCGGTGTCGACGTCTGGCTCAACAACCCGATCTACCCGCTGGAAGCCTCCGGAACCTCGGGCATGAAGGCCGGCATCAACGGAGTGATCAACCTCTCGGTCCTGGACGGCTGGTGGGACGAGGGATACACCGGAGACAACGGCTGGGCCATCAAGCCGGCCTCGGGGAACTTGGGCGAGGCAGCCCGCAATGCCGAGGAGGCGCGCACGCTGTACGAAATTTTGCAGGATCACGTGCTGCCGACGTACTACGACGGCCGTGACGACAAGGGGTACTCCCCGGCCTGGATCCGGCTCATGAAGCGCTCGATGGCCACCATCTTGCCGCGCTTCAACGCCAACCGCATGGTGGGCGATTACCTGTCGCTGTTCTACGGCCCGGCAGCACGCCAGGGGCGGCGCTTTTCACGCGACGACTATCGCGGGGCCAAGGACGTGGCGGCATGGAAGGCACGGGTGCACGCGGCCTGGCCCGGCGTACGGATTCGACGGCTCGACGCCAGCACGCATCGCGCCCAGTTCGGAGATCGTGTGCGCATCGAAATTGCAGTCAATCTCAACGGCCTGGTACCAAGCGACATGCGCGTGGAGCTGCGCATCAACCGGGCGGGCGGCGAAGAGGCCTCGAGCACGGGGCGCTTCTTCGTGCATGCCAACGTGCTTGGCGACAGCGGCGAACACCGCTACGTGCTCGACTTCACGCCGGAGTCCTGCGGAAAGTTCGACTACCGGATCCGCGTGTTCCCGTACCACGATCTGCTCACCCACCGGCTAGAAACCGGCCTCATGCTCTGGCTATGAAGCGAAGCGGCGCGTCCCGCACTTACTGCCCGGCGCGTTGGGACACCCGCAGGTACACATCCCGGTACTGCGCAGCGCTCGCCTCCCAGCCGAAGTCGCGTGCCATCGCATTGCTCTGCATGGCCGACCAGGCGACCGGATCGCGATAGATTTCGATCGCGCGCCGAATGGCGCCGAGCAGGACCAGGGCGCCGGTCGATGTCGGTGCGCTGGCCGGTGCGCTGAGCGGGGCGCTGGCCGGGGCGCTGAGCGGGGCCTCGGCGCCGGGCGGGTCAAAGCTAAAGCCCGTGGCCGTGCCCGCCGCAAGCGTTTCTGCGCTGCAATCCGTGACGGAATCGGCCAGGCCGCCGGTTCGGCAGACGATGGGCAGCGTGCCATAGCGCTGGCTGTACATCTGGTTCATGCCGCAGGGCTCGAAGCGCGAGGGCATCAGGAACAGGTCGGCGCCGCTCTCGATCATGTGCGCCAGCGGTTCATCGAAGGTCACGCGCACCGCGACCTGCCGGGAATGTTTTTTTGCCAGGGCCAGCAAGCGCTCCTCGATCGTACGATCGCCTACGCCTTGGATAACGAACTGCGCCGGAAAGGATACGACCTGGCCGATGATCTCGGCGATCAGGTCGATGCCCTTTTGCTCAACGAGGCGGCTGATCACTCCCAGGACGGGCCTTCGGTCTTCCATCGCCAGGCCAAAGGCCGCTTGCAGGGCACGCTTGTTGATGCGCTTGCGATCGAGCGTGTTTGCGTCGTAGCGCTGCACGATCATCGGGTCCGTGGCCGGGTCCCAGTATTGCGTGTCGATGCCGTTGAGTATGCCCGTCAGCACCTTGGCACGCGCAGCCAGCAGGCCCTGTAGTCCAAACCCCAGCGCTTCACCGCAGATTTCCCGTGCGTAGGTCGGGCTGACCGTGGTGATAGCGTCGGCGCAGGCCAGTCCGCCCTTGAGGAAGGACAGCTTGCCGTAGAACTCTACTCCGTCGATGGAAAAACTCTCCGGCGGCAGCCCTAGCCGGGCCACGGCATCGACGGGGAAGATTCCCTGGTAGGCCAGGTTGTGCACCGTGACCACGCTGGCGGCCCGTCGGCCATGGGCATACGCCAGGTACACCGGGGCTAGCGCGGCCTGCCAGTCGTTGCAGTGGACCACGTCGGGCCGCCACGCAAGGGGACTGCGCTCGGTGCCCAGCAAGGCAGCAATGCGCGAGAGCAAGCCAAAGCGCAGATCATTGTCGGGCCAGTCCTGTCCATCCAAACCCAGGTAGGGATTGCCCGGCCGCTCGAACAGCGGCGGACAGTCCACCAGCAGCAGCGCTAGCCCCTGCTCGCTGCGCACCGCCAGCAGGCGCGACTCGGGCAATCGGCCCAGCGCCGGTATGACGGCGACCTGCGCCACGGACGAGCGATCGAGTTCCAGCGAGCGCAAGACGCCGGGATACGCCGGCAGGAGCACCTGTATGTCTACGCCCAGGCCGGAGAGCGCGACGGGCAGCGCTGCGCTAACGTCGGCAAGGCCACCGGTCTTGACCAGCGGGGTGAGCTCCGAAGTGACAAAGACGACTTTCAGGTTCGCTCCGATAGCAAGATGTGGACCGAGGGGGCGTACATGGCAGCCCAAAAGACAGGACGCTGCATTCACGGTTAGGATAGCAGCCGTTCCGAGTCCGTTTGATGCCCGTCAACACGAAAACCGCCGCGGCCCCTAGGCTCGGAACCGACTATGCAGGGGAGACGACTATGACCAACCCACACCTGATCGAGCCTGACGCACCGCCGACTGAGCTGAGCGGTTTCGACATCGAACCGCCCACCGGAATTCGCCTGGCGCGCTCAACGATGGCGATCATCCTGGCGGGCGGGCGCGGCACGCGCCTGGGTCGCCTCACCGACTGGCGCGCCAAGCCGGCCGTTCCGTTCGGCGGCAAGTTCCGTTTCATCGACTTCCCGCTCTCAAACTGCGTCAATTCCGGCATCCGGCGCATCGGCGTGTGCACGCAGTACAAGGCGCAGAGCCTGATCCGGCATGTGCAGCACGGCTGGTCGTTCCTGGATGGCCGCTTTCAGGAGTTCGTCGAATTGCTGCCTGCGCAGCAAAATGTCAGCGCCGATTGGTACAAAGGCACCGCAGACGCGATCTTCCAGAACATTTACCTGTTGCGCAAACACACGCCGGCCCTGGTGCTGGTTCTCGCTGGGGACCATATCTACAAGATGGACTACAACCGCATGCTGTACGACCACGTCACCAGGTCCGCCGACATGACGATCGCGTGCATGGAGGTACCGCTTGCCGATGCGCAGGGTTTTGGCGTGATGGCGGTCGACGAAGGAATGCGCGTGACCGCGTTCCTGGAAAAGCAGAAGCATCCGGCGCCGATGCCGGGGAACCCGAACGCGGCCCTGGCGAGCATGGGGATCTACGTGTTCAACGCCGCGTTCCTGTACGAGCAACTTACGCGCGACAGCCACGATCCGGGCTCCAGCCATGACTTCGGCAAGGACGTCATTCCGCACATCTTGGAGCGCGGCTACCGGGTGGTCGCGCACAGCTTCTCGGACAGCTGCGTCAACATGACTGAGGGCCGCCCATACTGGCGCGATGTCGGCACGCTCGATGCGTATTGGGAAGCCAACATGGAATTGACCAAGGTCGTTCCCGATCTGAATCTGTACGACAAGAAGTGGCCGATCTGGACCTACCAGGAGCAGTTGCCTCCGGCCAAATTCGTCTTCGACGATGATGGCCGGCGCGGGACCGCGATCGACTCACTGGTGTCCGGTGGGTGTGTCATCAGCGGTGCAACCTTGCGCCGCTCGCTGCTCTTTTCCAGCGTCCATGTCCACAGCTATGCGTTGGTCGAGGATTCGGTCGTGCTCCCCAGCGTCGATATCGGCCGAAACGTGGTGCTCAAAAGGGCCGTGGTTGAAAAAAACTGCCGACTGCCTCCCGGACTCAAGGTCGGGGTTGATCCGGCGCAGGACCGTAAGCGGTTCGACGTAAGCAGCAAGGGCATCACGCTGGTCGTGCCGGAAATGCTAGAGGCCTTGAACGAGGATGGCGACAAAGCCGGCGCTTGAATCGGGACAGAGCTTGAGCGTAGCCCCAGACCATCCCGAACGCGTGGGCGCGGCGCAGGGCAGTCCCGGTGCCCCGAGCAGCGGCGCTGCGGCCAGCGCCCCCGCCGATGTGCAGGCCAGGGCCGCGCCGGGCGTTGACCTGCTGCTGCTGTGGCACATGCATCAGCCCGACTATCGCGACCGCAGCACCGGGGAGTTCACCATGCCCTGGGTCTACCTGCATGCGATCAAGGACTACAGCGACATGGCCTGGCACCTGGAACAAAATCCCCGCATGCACGCAGTGGTCAATTTCGTTCCGATACTGCTCGACCAGATCGAGGACTACTGCGACCAGTTCAGCACCGGCGTGCTGCGTGACCCGCTCCTGCGGCTGCTCGCGCATGCCGAGGGAGCGCCTTTTTCCGATGCCGAACGCCAGCTCGCCTTCAACCATTGCTTCCGCGCCAACCACCTACGCCTGATCGCGCCGTTTGCGCCCTACAAGTTGCTGCACGACCTGTTCGTCGAGACGAAGGCGCATGGCCCGGACAGCCTGGGGTATCTGTCCGATCGGTATCTGTGCGACCTCGTGACCTGGTACCACCTGTCCTGGACCGGGGAAACCGTGCGCCGCGAATCCGAAGTGGTCGCGCAGCTCATGGCCCAGGGCAGGCGCTTTTCCGCGGACGATCGGTCCGCCCTTATGCAGGTGATCGCCGAGCAGGTGCGCCAGGTCATCCCCCGCTACCGCGCGCTGGCGCGACGTGGCCAGGTCGAGTTGTCGACGACGCCGCACTTCCATCCCCTGGCGCCACTGATGCTCGATTTTCACAGCGCGCGAGAGGCCCTGCCCGATGTTGCGTTACCCGTCGCCGCCTGCTATCCCGGCGGCCGCGAGCGGGTTTGCGCGCACATCGACAGCGCGCTGGCAAGCCATGAGCGGCGCTTTGGCGCCATGCCGCAGGGCCTGTGGCCGGCCGAAGGAGCCCTGTCGAGCGCCTTTGCCGAGCTGCTGGCGGCGCGCAAGATCCGCTGGACCGCCAGCAGCGAGGGCGTGCTGGCCAACAGCCTGCGGGCCAGCGGGCTAGACGCCATGTCCTCGGACCATGCGGCTCATCCAGCGCACCGGCCCTACCGCGTTCGCGGCCTC
>OMSW01000164.1 GCA_900290295.1 Burkholderiales bacterium | reverse complement strand
CTGGTCGAGCCGGCGTTGGCCGAACAAACCATAACGCTGGGCGCTTCGGTTCAGGAAACCGGGGCGCTGGCCAACACCGGGCGCTACTATCGCGACGGCTACGAGTTCGCCGTCCAGAGAATCAACGATCGGGGAGGCGTAAAAGTGGGCGGGGAGCATTACCGGCTTGCGCTGAAGATTTTCGACAACCAGTCCGACGTGAACCTGAGCGTGCGCCAGTACACCCAGTTGCTCACCCAGGACAAGGTCAACTTCCTGCTCGGACCGTTCGCGAGCGACTATGCCCTGGCGGATTCCTCGGTGGCCGAGAAATACGAGGTCCCGATGATCGAGGGCGGCGGTGCGTCCGATCAGATTTTCAGCCGCGGCTACAAGTACATCTTCGGCACGCTACCGGTGGCGAGCCGGTACTTCGAAAGCACCGTCGAGGTCCTAACCAAGCTCGATCCCGCGCCCAAGACCGTGGCGCTGGTCTACGCGGACGACGCCTTCGATGTGGCGGTGGCCAAAGGCACGCGCGAGCGGCTGCAGAACGGTGGCTTCAAGATCGCACAGGACGAGCGCTACAGCTCCAATACTTCGGACTTCAGCTCGCTGATCTCGCAGACCAAGGCCTCTGCTCCGGACGTCGTGCTGGTGGCGGGACACGAGACGGAGGCACTGAACTTCATCCGCCAATCGAAAAGTCTCGATTTCAGTCCCAAGCTCTATGCGTTCACGGTCGGCGTTCCCACCGCGGACTTCCGCCACGCGCTGGGCGCGGACGCAAATTATGCGTTTGGCATGACATCGTGGCTGCCTTCGGCTGCGCTGAAGGACGATTACTTCTCCAACGCCGAGATCTTCGCCGGGGATTACCGCAAACAGTTTGGCTATGACCCGGACTACCATGCCGCCTCCGCGGTTGCGGACGTGGAGACCTTTGCCAAAGCGATTGAAGCCGCCGGCACGCTCGATCCGAAGAAAGTGCGAGATGCCATCGCGCAGGTGGATTTCGAGAGCTTGTACGGCCGCATCCAGTTCAGTGCCGCAGGCCAGATCAATCTGCCCCAGACGGTGGTGCAGGTTCAAAACGACAGCCTAGTGCCGATTTACGGACACAAGGGCTTCATCAACAAGCCGCGGTATCCGATGCCGGCTTGGGACAAGCGGCAGTGACCGCTCGGAGGCAAAGCGATCCGGTCGGGCGCTCGCAGCCGTGCGCCCGATAGGCGGCCCTAGCGGTCGGTAAACGTAGCAAGAAATCGCCGATGGCTCTGCTCCTGCAGGTCCTTGCCAACGGAATATTGCTCGGGGGCCTTTACGCCCTGATGGCTCTCGGGCTGGCGCTGGTGTGGGGGGTGCTCAATATCGTCAACCTCGCCCATGGCGCCTTTATCATGCTCGGCGCGTATGCCTCCTATTACCTGTTCACGTTGCTGCACCTGGATCCGTTTGCGGCGCTGCCGCTGTGCATGCTGGCGCTGTTCCTTTTCGGCTACCTGCTGCAACGCCACGTGCTGAACCTAATCGTTCGGGCGCCGATGTTCAACACCCTGCTGGTCACGTTTGGCCTCGATGTGGTGCTCACGTACCTGGCGCAGATCGTGTTCAGCGCGGATTTTCGCGTCGTCAATCCGGGCTACGCGGGGGCCAATTTCGCGCTGGCGGGCGTCACGCTGCCGCTGGTACGGGCGCTGGCCTTCGCCGTGGCCTTGGTGCTGACCTTTGCTCTCTGGTTGCTCCTGGCCCATACCCGCTTGGGGCGCGCCGTGCGCGCTTGCGCGCACAACCTTGTCGCGGCGCGCCTGTACGGGGTTGAGCCGCGCACCGTCTACGCGCTGACCTTCGGTCTGGGGGCGGCGCTGGCCGGTGCCGCCGGCGACCTGTATGGCGTAGTTTCACAATTCAACCCGTACATCGGCGACGCCTTGACCGCGAAATCGTTCGCCATTTCCATCATCGGCGGACTGGAGAACCCGCTCGGCGTCGTCGTCGGTGGCTTGTTCCTCGGCATCCTCGAATCGCTCACCTCGCTCTACGTCGGGCCGACCTATACCGACGTGGCGAGCTTCGGCGTCCTGGTGCTCGTCCTCATCGTGCGCCCGAAGGGGCTGCTAGGTAGAGCGACGTGATGCGCCCGCTCGGCTGGGCGGCCTCGACCGCGGTGCTGGCCGTGCTCGCGTCGGTGCCATGGATCGCGTCTCCGACCCTGATCCAGTTCGGCATCACGACGCTGCTGCTTGCCACCGTGGCGCAGGCATGGAACATCGTCGGCGGATACGCCGGCTACGCATCGTTCGGCAACTCGGTGTTCTACGGACTCGGCAGTTATGGCACCGCCATCGCGATGGTTCAGCTGAATTTGCCGTTCGGCGTGGGACTCGCCCTCGGTGCGGCGCTGGCAATGCTGTTTGCGCTCCTGCTCGGGCTGCCGGTACTGCGTCTGCGCGGACATTATTTCGCCATCGCGACCCTGGCGCTGGCGCTGGCGATGACGGGTATCGTCTCCAACCTCGAAATCGCCGGGCGCAACACTGGTCTGGTCCTGCCCTTGCTCAAGGGGGATGCGCTGTTCTACGAGCTGGCGCTCGGGCTGCTCGCACTGGTCACCCTGACGGTGATCTGGATCTCGCGCAGCCGCTTCGGCTTCGGTCTCATCGCCATTCGCGAGGACGAGGATGCGGCGGCGGTGATGGGCGTCAATACCACGCTGTTCAAGGCTGCTGCGTTCACGCTGGCCGGATTCTTCACTGCGCTGGCCGGTGGCATCCATGCCTATTGGATCACGTTCATCGACCCGGTTAGTGCGTTCGACATCACCCTTAACGTCAAGATGATCATAATGGCGATATTCGGCGGAGCCGGCTCCGTCCTGGGCCCGCTGGTCGGGGCCTTGCTGCTGGCCAGCATTTCCGAGGTGCTCACTACCGAGGTATCCACGGCGGCGAGCCTGTTTTACGGGCTGGTCATTGTCGTGGCGGTGGTCTTCATGCCGCGCGGTCTGGTCAACGTCGTGCGGCACTTCAAGCGGCTGGGCTGGCGCTACTTTAGCGAGAATCTCAGATCGCACCGGCTATAGGGCACGATCGTGAAGCCGATATTGGAGGTTTGCCATCTGACCAAGCATTTCGAGGGGCTGGTTGCGGTCGACGACGTGAGCTTCGAGCTTGCCGAGGGCGAAATCCTCGGCCTGATCGGACCCAACGGCGCGGGCAAGACGACGCTCGTCAGCCTGATCAGTGGTACTTTGGAGCCCAGTGACGGGAAGGTCCTGTTTCAAGGGACCCGGATCGGGCATTTGCCTGCGTTCCGCCGCGCGCGCCTCGGCATCGGTCGCACCTTTCAGCTCATGAAGCCTTTTCCGGGCCTGGACGTGCTCGACAACGTCGCGATCGCCGCGCTTTTCGGTACCGGCGGCGGCCAGAGACGGCTTGGTCGAGCGCGAGAAGAGGCCGCATACTGGCTCGAATTCGTCGACCTCGGCCACCGCGCCCGGTACCGCGCCGATGACCTGGGCGGGCCCGACCGCAAGCGCCTCGAGCTGGCCAAGGCCTTGGCGATGAAGCCCAGGTTGCTGTTGCTCGATGAAGTCATGGCCGGGCTCAACCACGCCGAGATCGACGAAGTGGTCGCCATCATCAAGAAAGTGCGCAGCCGGGGAATCACCATCCTGGTGATCGAACACGTTATGAAGGCAATTCAGAGCCTCTCGGA
>OMSW01000283.1 GCA_900290295.1 Burkholderiales bacterium | reverse complement strand
CGGGGTTGGCATGAGTTCATTCTGGCGTCGCATGACGTGCACTGTTATTCTCGTCGGGGCTGTGGCCGGCGCTTATGGCGGTGCAGCGCGCCCCGAAACGGGAGCCACAGGTGCTACGACTGGGGTATCGGTGCCGGTCGCCGCGGTCTGGTCGCATGCTTTCGCAATCTACGGCACGCCGAAGTACCCGGCCGGTTTCGCCCACTATGACTACGTTAACCCCGATGCGCCGAAGCGCGGCACCCTCAGACTGGGCAACCCGGACCGTCGCACCAGCTTCACGCGGCTCAATCCTTTCCTGCTCAAGGGCAGCGGCGCCTATGCGACGGCCCTGTTTTCGTTTGAAGCGCTGTGCGATCCGAGTCAGGACGAACCCGACGTCATGTATGGCCTAGTGGCCGAGGCGATCCAGGTGTCGCCCGACCTGTCCTGGGTCGCGTTTCGCATCAATCCGCGCGCCCACTTCAACGACGGTGATCCGGTCACGGCCGCCGACGTCAAGTACAGTTTCGACACCCTGACCAGCGACAAGGCCAGCCCCAGTGTGGCCGTGTCGCTGGCGATGGCGCGGCGCGCGGTGGTCGTCAATCCGCGGACGGTGCGATTCGAGTTGGCGGTGCACAGCCGCGAAGCGATCTACACGCTAGGCACGTCGCTGTTCGTGTTTTCCCCGAAATGGGGCATGGGCGCGGACGGTACAACGAAGCCCTTCGACCGGATCATCGACGACCTGCCTGTTGCGACCGGCCCCTATCTCGTCGAGAAGACCTATTCGGGGCGTCGGATAGATCTGGTTCGCGATCCGAACTACTGGGCTCGCGACGAGGGCGTGCGGCGTGGCTTCTATAACTTCGACCGAATCGTCTACCGCTACTACGCCGACAACGCAGTGCAGTTCGAAGCCTTCAAGGCGGGCGACATCGACATCTTCTGGGAAACCAATCTGAAGCGATGGGGCCGCCAGTTCAGGGGCGCGAAGTTCGGCCCGGGCAGAATCATCGTCAAAGCGCTGCCGACCGGGCAGGGCACCTACCTGCGGGCGCTCAGGTTTAACCTGCGGCGCCCGATCTTCCAGGACATCCGGGTGCGTGAAGCCCTGCAACTGTCGTTCGACTTCGAGTGGCTGAACGCACAGAACTTCAACCTGTTCGCGCGCGTGAATAGCGCGTTCAGCAATTCCGAGTTTGCGGCCACCGGCCTGCCGACACCGGGCGAGCTCGCCATCCTAGAGCCCTACCGCGACCGTCTGCCCACGGCGGTTTTCGGTCCGCCCTATGAGAATCCCCGCACGGACACCGGACCGACCGCGCTGCGCGACAACCTAAAACGGGCGCGCGACCTGCTCACCCAGGCCGGGTGGCGACCGGACGCCGATGGCGTATTGCGCAATGCCCACGGCGACACTTTCAGTTTCGAGCTGCTCAACACCGATGCCGACATCCTGGGTTCGATCGAGCCATGGCTGGTCAACCTCGCCAAGCTCGGCATCAAAGCCGCGATCCGCCAGGTCGATTTCGCGCTTTTTCGCAAGCGCTTGGAGACCTTCGATTTCGATATCACGCAGATCAACGACGGGGAATTCCTGATGCCGTCGGCGTCGCTGCTCAAGACGATCTATGGCAGCGACCAGGCGGACCGGGAAGGCGCATCCAACTTTGGCGGCATCCGCGACCCGGCGCTTGACGCGGCGATGCGGGCGATGCAGGACGCGACCACGCTCACGCAGATGCTGGACGCGGCGCACGCCTTCGACCGGGTGATGATGCAAAGCCGCTACGTCATTCCATGGTCGCGGCGGCCCGCGTTCAACGCCGGCTGGTGGGACCACTTCGGCGTGCCGGCGCGCCCGCCGCGCTACTTTACCCTGACCAGCGACACCAACAACGCCAATCCCTGGCCGATCCTGAACTGGTGGTACGAACCGCGTGACAGCCAGTTGGGGATCAAGCCATGATCCGATACGTCGCGACCCGCCTGCTGCTGATGCTGCCGACCCTGCTGGGCGTGCTGACGGCGACCTTCTTGCTGACTCAGTTCGTGCCCGGTGGGCCGGTCGAGCAGGCGATCGCCGAACTGCGGGAGCAACGCGAGGCAACGGGCCACGGCGGCGAACTCGACGCCGCCCAGGTCGCGGCAATTAAGAAGCTCTACGGCTTTGACAAGCCGCTGCTCGCGCGCTACTGGCTCACCGTGAGTTCGTTTGCCCGCTTCGATTTCGGCACCAGCTTCCAGAGCAACAAGGACGTCTGGACACTGATCAAGGGCAAGCTGCCGGTGTCGATCAGCCTCGGCGTCTGGTCGTTCCTGGCGGCCTACCTGCTGTCGATACCGCTGGGCGTGGCCAAGGCGGTGCGTGAGGGCTCGCGTTTCGACGCACTGTCGTCGCTGGTGGTGTTGGCGGGATTCGCACTGCCCGGCTTCGTGCTCGGGGTCGTGCTGATCGTGCTGTTCTGCGGCGGCAGCTTCCTCGAATGGTTCCCCTTGCGCGGCCTGACCTCGGACAACTGGTCCGAACTGTCATGGCCCGCGCGGGTGGGCGACTACTTCTGGCACCTTGTGCTGCCGCTGATCTGCCTGACCATAGGCAGCTTCGCGACGCTGACGATGCTGACGAAGAACACTTTCATCGAGGAGATCCGCAAGCAGTACGTGCTGGTTGCACGTGGCAAGGGACTGTCGGAGCGCAAAGTGCTCTACAAGCATGTGTTCCGTAACGCGCTGTTACCCATCGTCACCGGTCTGCCGTCGGCGATGGTAGCCGCGTTCTTCGGCGGTGCGCTGCTTATCGAGACCCTATACTCGCTCGACGGCCTGGGCCTTCTGTCGTACGAATCGATCGTGCGGCGCGATTACCCGGTCGTGCTCGCGTCCGTCTACCTGCTCGCGCTAATCGGGCTGGCGATCAAACTGATCGCGGATCTGCTCTACGTGCTGGTCGATCCGCGGGTCCAGTTCGGACAGGCGGCGCGATGAGCCGATCGAGCCCGGCGCCGGGCGCGGTGGCCGTATCGTTTTCTCCGGGGCAGCGTGCCTGGCGGCGCTTCAGACGCAATCGCATCGGCATAATGTCGCTGCGCCTCATGCTGGTCCTGCTGCTGCTGAGTTTCGCCGCGCCGCTGATCTCCAACGAGCGACCCATCCTCGCTCGTTACCACGGCAAGCTGTACCTGCCGATCCTGTCGAACCCACCCGAAACCGAGTTCGGCGGCGATTTCCAAACCCCGACCGACTGGCTCGACCCGTTCATCCGGAGGCGCTTTGCCGAGTCGGGCAACTGGGCACTGTTTACGTTCAACCACTATTCCGGCTCGACCATCAATTTCTCGGCCAGGCGCGCGCACCCGGCGCCGCCCTCGGCCGAGAACTGGCTGGGCACCGACGACCGCGGCCGCGATGTGTTCGCGCGCCTGCTTTATGGCTTCGGCATCGGCATGCTGTTTGCCTTCGGCGTGACCCTTCTAACCACGTCGGTCGGGCTGCTGGTCGGCGCGCTGCAGGGCTATTTCGGCGCCTGGGTCGATCTGGGCGTGCAGCGCTTCACCGAGATCTGGAACGCGCTGCCGGCGCTCTACCTTTTGATCATCCTGGCCGCGATCTTCACGCCGAGTCTTCTGCTGCTGATGGGCGTGTTCACCCTGTTCGGCTGGATCAGCCTGGCCGATTACGTTCGCGCCGAGTTCCTGCGCAACCGGGGGCTCGAATTCGTCAAGGGAGCGCGCGCGCTGGGTCTATCGAGCGCGCGCATTATGTGGCGCCACATACTGCCGAATTCGCTGACACCGGTCATCACGTTCCTGCCATTTCGTCTTAGCGAGGGCCTGCTGCAACTGACCGCGCTCGATTTTCTCGGGCTCGGGGTGCCGGGTTCGGTACCCTCCGTTGGCGATCTGCTGCGCCAGGGCAAGGACAACCTCGATGCCTGGTGGCTTTCGCTTCCGACCATTGCGTTGCTGGTCGCCAGCCTGCTGCTGCTCACCTTCATCGGCGACTCGCTGCGCGACGCCTATGACACACGCAAATCATGACGCAGCCCGAAGCTTCACCCCTGCTATCGATCGAGCAGCTATCGATCTGTTTTGGCGATCAGCGGGTTGTCGATCGAGTTTCCTTCGATATCCGGCCAGCGGAAAAGCTGGGCCTAGTCGGTGAATCGGGCTCGGGCAAGTCGGTGACGGCCCTTTCGATCCTGCGACTGGTCGAGAGCGCGCGCTACGAGGGAGTGATCCGCTTCCAGTCGCAGGACCTGCTGCAGTATGGCCCGCGACAGATGCAGGCGGTGCGCGGACGCGAGATCGCGATGATCTTTCAGGAGCCAATGACCTCGCTTAATCCGCTTTACACCATAGGTGACCAAGTGGCTGAGGTTATGACGACGCACGAGGCCATGGGCGCTCGCGCGGCGCGCGCTCGCGCGGTCGAGCTACTGGAGAAGACCGGCATTGCGGAGCCGGCGCGGCGCGCAAGCTGCTTTCCTCACCAGCTGTCCGGCGGTCAGCGCCAGCGAGCGATGATCGCAATGGCACTCGCCTGCCGGCCGAAGCTTCTGATCGCCGACGAACCGACGACCGCGCTCGATGTGACGGTGCAGGCACAGGTGCTAGAACTGCTCGACGAATTGCAGCGCGAGTTCGGGATGGCGTTGCTGTTCATAACGCATGACCTGAACTTGGCGCGCCGATTCACGACGAGGGTAGGCGTGATGGAGCGCGGGTTATTGGTGGAGATCGGCACCGCGGTCGACGTGCTGACGCGGCCGTCGCATCCCTACACGCGGCGTCTGGTCGACAGCCGGCCGCGGCGCAATCTGGACAAGCTCGCGGACGACCGAGCGGTCGTGCTGGCGGCCGACAGGCTGCGGGTAGAGTTTGCCGTACGTACCCCCGGCCACCTGCGCCGCCAGCGCTTCAAGGCAGTGGACGAGACGAGCCTGACGCTCGCCCGGGGCGAGACGCTTGGCATTGTTGGCGAATCCGGCTCAGGTAAGACCACGCTCGCGATGGCGCTGATCGCACTGCAGCCGCTCGCCGCTGGCGAGGTGCGGCTCGACGGCGCGCGCGTCGACGACGCCGGCCGGCGCGCACTGGTGGCGCTGCGCAGGCGCATCCAGGTTGTTTTCCAAGACCCGTTCGCGTCGCTGAGCCCGCGTCGAACGGTTGAGCAGATCGTCGGAGAGGGTCTTGAAGTACACGCCCCCGAGCTGGATCGCGTGGCACGGCGCGCAGCCGTCGTTGCGATGCTGGCCGAGGTGGGCCTGGACGAGAGCGACGTGCCTGGGTTGCTTGCGCGCTACCCGCACGAATTCTCGGGCGGGCAGCGCCAGCGCATCGCGGTGGCACGCGCGATGATCGTGCGGCCCGAGGTGCTGGTGCTGGACGAGCCCACCTCGGCGTTGGACGCCACCGTGCAACGTCAAGTGCTGTCCTTGCTGACGCGGTTGCAGAAGAGTCACGGCACGAGCTTCCTCTTCATCAGCCACGATCTCGCCGTGATACGTGCCATGTCGCATCGGATCATGGTGATGAAGGACGGCATGGTTATCGAGCAGGCGGAGACCGAGGAACTGTTTAGAAGGCCGCAGACGGACTACACCCGTGCGTTGATGCGCGCAGCCGCGCTGGCCGATGAATCGAGCGGAGGCGGGCCCACCGGGGAAGTTGCGTTTATTTCACCTGTGAAATGACCGCGAAATTGCTAAGGACTTTGAAGGGATTCGTACTGTCATGCACAGTCCTGTACAGAGCGGAACTGCGGACGAATGG
>OMSW01000161.1:4832-5459 GCA_900290295.1 Burkholderiales bacterium | reverse complement strand
CTGGATCGCCGATTCCGCCGTCTCGCTGACGGGGCTTTGCCGCGGATGCAATTGCGTTGAACGCGGCAGCTCGACGCGGAACACGGTTCCAGAACCCGGACGGGTGCGCACGGTCAAGGCATGCCCGAGCAGGCTGCAGATCCGCCGCACGATCGATAGGCCCAATCCAAACCCGGCATTGCCGGCGCCGCCGACCTCCGTCTTGGAACTCTCGCCGCGATAGAACTCCTCGAATACTCGACTGAGCTCCTGCTGGTGTATACCCGGTCCGGTGTCCCAGACCTCGATGCGCACCAATTCGCGGTGGCGTCGGGCCACGAGCAAGACCCCACCGCGGGCCGTATAGCGGATCGCATTGGCAATCAGGTTGCGCAGTACGCGCGACAACAGCAGCGGATCCGTCTTCACTGCCAGCTGCGTCGGCCGAATGCGCAGATCCAGGCGCTTGGCCGCCGCCAAGGGCAGGAACTCGCGCTGCATGGTCAAAAAAATCTCCGCCAGCGAGGTCGATTCGACGCGCGGCTGGATTGCGCCGGAGTCCAGGCGCGAAATCTCCAGCAATTCCTCCACCAGCTTTGACAGCGTCTCCACACCGGTGGAGAGATTGCGTACCAGCGGCACGATGGG
>OMSW01000161.1:2902-4822 GCA_900290295.1 Burkholderiales bacterium | reverse complement strand
TTTTCGAAACTACTCTTGACGGATTCGGCGATGGTGCGCCCGAAATTGCGGCCGAAGAACAAGGTAAACCCCAGCACCGCCATCACGATGACAGCGCCGGTGTAGTAGGCCGGATCGTGTTGCGCCAACATGCGCCAGATGAGCGGCACTAGCGCCAGCGGCAAATAGATGAAAAGCGCAGGGCCATGGGAGGCGTACAGGGTGAGCGAACCGAAGGCCACGCCCAATATCACTGCGACCAGCACCAGCTGCAGGATGGCCGAATCCGGGGTATAGAAATGAAATCCCGCCGCGCCCCAGAGCGCGCCGGCGGTGGCGGCCATCCACACCCAGCGCATGGCCCATTTCGGCGTCTCCTTCGACGAAGCGCCAGCGCGGGTGAAGGCGCGAGCAGATCGCAGGCGCAAGAGCGATTCCACGAGTACTGCTATGAACCAGAAAATGAGTTCGGTCTGGTCGTGGGTATTCCAAAACGCGGCCACCAAGGCCACGGCACCCACAATGCTGACCAGCACGGCCTGGGGAACTTGGCGGAATACGCCGGTGAATACGCCCGTGAGAATCCGCTCCCGGCGCTTCTCGGGTGATTCATCATCCAGGCCGAGGCGAGTAATCGGGCCGCCGTTCATCTAGCCATCATAAAGAAAAGGTCTTTGCACAGCCATCGCGACCAGTCCGATCGAACCGGACCGAGACGCATTCCCGCAGACCGTGCACCCTGAAATGCGCGCATTGGGTCACCCGCCTCGCAGGCTCGGGTGACCATGAAATTGCAGGTGGGCACGCCCGGCGCTCACCGTGAGGCGCGCCTGGGCCCCAACGGCAAGCGTCACCCGGCGCCGGCCATGTCCAAATGGAAGACCACTGACGACCGGCGTGGGACAGCGCAGCTTTACGGTGTTGCACGCTGCGGCCAGGTCGAAGCCGTTGTCATTGGCCAGGCTCGGGATCGACGTGAATTCGCCCAACAAAATCGCCTTTTGCCGCGCCAGGACACCCGCGTGCAGCAACTGCAGCAACATGCGCTCGATCCGGTACGCCGGCTCGTTGACATCCTCGAGGAACAGGATCCCGCCATGGACCCGCGGAAAATACGGGGTTCCCAGCAGACTGCATACCATCGCCAAGTTGCCACCCCAGAGCCGGCCGCGCACGTCGAGAACGTCGGGCGCACCCAGATCTGCGGCCGGCTCAAAATCGAACCCGTAGGTGGATTGCGATATCGCCCCAAAGAAATGCTCCATGGTGAACACCGCGTCGGCGTGGTCGGAAAAATCCGCCGCCGACGGCCCCTGAAAGCTGATTCCACCGGCTTGCGCGAGCAACGCAAGATTGAAGGCAGTGAAATCGCTGTACCCCACCAGCGGTAGTTGGGCCGCGGCAATGGCCGCGTAATCGATCTGGTCCAGCACGCGCGAGAGCCCGTAGCCCCCGCGTGCCGAAACCGCGAGATCCAGACTCCGATCAGTGGCAAAGCGCTGTAACTCGCCGACTCGCAAGCTATCGGGCCCGGCAAAGCGTTGCTCGCGCGCAAAGACAGTATCGCCCGCGCTCACGCGCCAGCCGCGCGCGGCAAGGAACTGCGCCGCGCTATCCATTACCGCCGAATCCGGCAGGTAGCCGGAGGGGGCGAAAAAACCGACCATCCGCGGCCGCGCCGAGGCGGCGCTACTCAAGGATGATCTCCTCCACGTCCCCCGGCCCCTCGTCGTCCCTTTTGCGCTGGCGGCGCTCGGCGAAAAAATCCGCCAGCATGCGCCCGCATTCGTCGGCCATAACGCGGCCGCGGACGCTGGCGTGATGGTTCAAGCGCGCGTCGGCGAAAAGGTCCACCACGCTGCCGCAGGCGCCGGTCTTCGGATCCGGCGCGCCGTAGACGAGCTGGGCAATGCGCGCTTGCTGGATCGCCCCGGCGCACAT
>OMSW01000161.1:0-2892 GCA_900290295.1 Burkholderiales bacterium | reverse complement strand
GCAGCCGCGCGCAGCGCTCGAATCTCGGCATGCGCGGTCGGATCGGCACTGCCGATCGGCTGATTAAATCCCGTGGCGATTACGACCCCCTCCCGCACCACGACGGCGCCGACCGGGACCTCGCCGAGCACCCAGGCGTTGTTCGCCTGGTCCAGCGCCAGACGCATGAACGCCCTCTCCCGTTCGTCCACTTCAATATCCGGCACCGGCATCCGATCGGCAGAAGACCCACACTCCACTCTTGGAATGCGGGGCATAAGCTTGCAATACTACTGCGCCGGATCGTCGCCCCCAAACCGTACCGGTCCTTGACGGATTTTCTGCGCTAGCGATTCGTTTGCGCGCGCCAGCAACGGCACTTGCAGCGATGCTTTTGCGGAGGACAAGCCCGTGCAGATGCACGTCGCGGAGCCGCAGGCCCGGCGTGGAGTGGACGAACCAGGGCCGCCCTGCCTAGCCCCGATCCTGCTACGGGCGATGCGCGCCCGGCCGACGCACCACCTGCGCCCTGGGCGCGCTATGCTCGTGCGGCATTGTCTTGTACTTACGGAGACACGGGCATGTCCTGGCAGACACACGAAATTGTCAACCAGTTCGACGAGCTGACGGACTACAACGTTTTCTCTACCGATGCGGCGCTCGCCGAAGGAGTGCAGCGCGCGGGGGCCGGCTGGTTCGCAACCGCGCTCACACGCTATGGCGCGCGCATCGGCAGCGCGCAGAGTTACCGCATGGCCGACGAGGCAAACCGGTATGTGCCCGAACTCAAGGCCTTCGACCGGCGCGGCCGGCGCATCGACCAGGTCGACTATCACCCGAGCTGGCATGCGCTCCTGGCCAGTTTTCGCGAGGCCGGTTTCGTATCCCTGGCCTTCGCCGACGAGCGTCCCGGGCGATGGGCCGCCGCGGCAGCGGGCTTTTACCTGCACGCGCAGGTGGAAGCCGGCACGATGTGCCCGGCCTCGATGACGCAGGGCTGCATCCCGCTGCTGCAAAAGGAGCCCGCCTTGTGGTCGCTACTGCGCGACCGGCTCTACGCCAACGGCTACGACGCGCGCGATCTTCCGCTTGCGCAAAAAACCTCGGTGTGGATCGGCATGGGCATGACCGAAAAGCAAGGCGGATCGGACGTTCGTTCCAACACCACGACAGCCACGCCGCTGGCCGCGGCCGGGCGTGGCGCCGAGTACCGCCTGCGCGGTCACAAGTGGTTCTTCTCGGCACCGATGTGCGATGCCCATCTGGTCGTGGCGCGCAGCCAGGCGGGTTTTTCCTGCTTCTACGTTCCACGCTGGTGTCCCGACGGCACCCGCAATTCCGTGCAGATCCAGCGCCTGAAGAGCAAATTGGGCAACCGCAGCAATGCGAGCAGCGAGGTCGAGTTCCTCGACGCCTGGGGCCTGCTGATGGGCGAGGAAGGCCACGGCATTCGCACCATCATCGAGATGGCAAGCTACACGCGGCTGAGCTGCGTGATCGCCAGCGCGGCCATCGTGCGCCAGTGCCTGGTGCAGGCCCTTGCCTATGCGCGCCAGCGCCAGGCATTTGGCCGCCGGCTGGCAGAGCAGCCGCTGATGCGCGCAGTCCTGGCCGACCTTGCAATCGAAAGCGAGGCCGGCACGGTGCTGATGCTGCGCTTGGCGCAGGCCTTCGAAAATGCCGCTGCTCCCGAGCAGCGCGCCTGGACGCGCATCATGACCCCGGCCGCGAAATTCTGGGTGTGCAAGCGGGCGCTCGAGCTCAGCGGCGAAGCCCTGGAAGTGTTCGGTGGTAACGGCTATGTGGACGACAGCCCGATGGCGCGCTTGTATCGCGAGGCGCCGGTCAACTCGATCTGGGAAGGCTCCGGCAATGTGATGTGCCTGGACGTGATGCGCGCGCTCGGCCGCGAACCCGACGCGGCACGCATGTTGCTCGATGAGCTGGGGCGGCTTGGCGGCGACGAAGCGCGCATTCACGCCGAGTTGCAGGCGCTGCGCCGGGACCTGGATTTGCCCCCTGATGCACTCGAAGCCCTGGGCCGCAGCTTCGTGCAGCGTCTGGTCCTGGTCGCCCAGGCCTGCCTGCTGCGCGCAAGCGCACCGGCCGCGGTGGCCGAGGGTTTTCTGGCTACCCGCCTGCGCGGTCCGTGGGGTCAGGTGGTCGGTGCCATCGACACCCGGCAACTCGCCGTCGATGCCTTGTTGCAGCGGTCCTATGCGCTTGCGGTGCCGAACGCCATCGGGGCCGCGGCGGTTGTGACGTAAAGAATCGATCCGGCGCGCAAGCGCCGCAGCGAACGCCCCACGCGCTGGCCGCATCGCAGCGCAGATGCTGGAGGACAACCATGGCCGAAACACGAACGGAGCGCGATTCGTTCGGACCCATTGCGGTCCCTGCTGACCGGCTCTGGGGCGCGCAGACGCAACGTTCTCTAGAGTTTTTTCACATTTCCACCGAGCGCATGCCCGAGGAACTAGTGCACGCGCTCGCCACCGCCAAGCTCGCCTGCGCCGTGGTCAATCGCGACCTGGGTCTGCTCAGCCGAGCCAAGGCCGACGCTATCATCGCCGCCGCCGAGGAGGTGCTCGCGGGCCGCCATAGCGGCGAGTTTCCCCTCTCGGTGTGGCAGACGGGTTCGGGCACCCAGAGCAATATGAACGTGAACGAGGTGCTGGCAAATCGTGCCTCGGAGCTGCTCGGCGGGCCGCGCGGCGCCGAGCGCCTGGTCCATCCCAACGATGATGTAAATCTCGGCCAGTCGTCCAACGATATCTTCCCCACGGCGATGCACCTGGCAGCGTGCACGAGCATAACGAGCGCACTGCTGCCGGCGTTGCGTCGCCTGGGGCAGAGTCTGGAAGAGAAGGCCGCAGCCTTTGCCGACATCGTCAAGATCGGACGCACGCACCT
>OMSW01000014.1:15131-18725 GCA_900290295.1 Burkholderiales bacterium | reverse complement strand
CGCTGCTATCGCGCCACGGGCGCGATCCGCACGCCCTGGTTCAGATCCTGCGTGAGTTGCAGGAGTCTGCTGGCTGGCTGTCACGCGAATCATTGGAGTCGATCGCCGGCGAGCTCGGCCTGACCTTGGCCCAGGTGGAAGGTGTTGCCGGCTTCTACCGCTTCCTTCACACCCGGCCGGTGGGTCAGTACCGCGTGCTCTTCAGCGACAACATCACCGACCGTATGCTGGGCGCCGAGCCACTCATGGCCGACTTGTGCAGGCGCCTGGCGGTGGAACCCGGGCAACCGCGCGCCGACGGCCTAGTCAGCGTGAGCCGGACCTCCTGCACGGGAATGGGCGATCAAGGGCCCGCGGTGCTGATCAACCACCGGCACGTCCTTACTCGCCTTGACGGCAGCCGGGTGGCGCAGATGGCCGACCTGATCCAGTCCCGGGTACCGGTGCCGCAGTGGCCGGCGGAATGGTTCCGGGTCGATGACAACATCCGGCGTGCCGATGTGCTGTTGGGTACACCGCAGCAGCCCGGTGCGGCCATTGCCGCCGCGTTGGCGCGGGGCGCGCAGACGATGCTCGACGAGATCAAGCGATCGAACCTTCGTGGGCGCGGGGGTGCAGGATTTGCCACCGGCCTCAAGTGGGAGCTATGCCGCGACGCGCCGGGCAGCGCACACTACCTTGTCTGTAACGCGGACGAAGGCGAACCGGGCACGTTCAAGGACCGGGTGCTGCTCTCGCGCCATGCCGATGCGGTGTTCGAGGGTATGAGCCTGGCTGCACTGGTGGTAGGCGCGCAGCGGGGCTTCGTGTACCTGCGTGGCGAATACCGCTATCTGCTGGAGGATCTGCTCGCGGTACTGCAGCGCCGGCGCGCGCAGCACTTGCTCGGAGCGTCTATACAGGGCCACGCGGGCTTTGATTTCGACATCGACATCCATGTCGGTGCTGGGGCCTACGTATGCGGCGAGGAATCCTCGCTGATCGAGTCACTGGAAGGAAAACGCGGGACGCCGCGCATCCGTCCTCCATTTCCGGTCGAGCATGGTTACCTTGGCCAGCCGACTACGGTGAACAACGTCGAGACGTATTGCGCCGCATCCCACATTGCGCTCGGCGGGTCCGCCTGGTGGGCGCACATCGGCACGGCCAAGTCCACTGGCACCAAGATCCATTCGGTGTCGGGCGACTGCGAGCGGCCGGGCATTTATGAATACCCCTACGGCACCAGTATCCGCCGCATGCTCGAGGATTGCGGCGCGCGCGACACGCAGGCAGTACAGGTGGGTGGGCCATCGGGGGTTTGCATCTCCGCCTTCGAATTTGGCCGTCGCATCGCGTTCGAGGACGTGCCGACCGCGGGCGCATTCATGGTGTTCGATCGCTCGCGCGACATGTTCGAGGTCGCACACAATTTCGCGCAATTCTTCGCCCATGAAAGCTGCGGCTTCTGCACGCCCTGCCGGGTGGGAACCACCCTGGTGGTCAAGGGCATGGACAAGCTCGCGGCCGGCCGCGGGTCACGCCACGATATCGACGTGCTGTTCGAACTCGACACGCTGATGCACGCAGCCACCCATTGCGGCCTCGGCGCTTCGGCCTGCAACCCGCTGCGCGACACGATCGTCAAGTTCCGTCCGGCCTACGAGCGGCGCCTGAAGTCGCTGCACTTCGAGCCGGGTTTCGACCTCGATGCCGAGCTGTCGATCGCACGCCGGATGACCGGCCGCGATGATCCGGCGGCGCACCTGGAGAATGCCCGATGACGGTTACCCGCGACGGACCATCTGGCGACCCCACGCTTTTTTCCCTGGACGGCGAGGATGTCGAGTTCCGGCCTGGGGAAACCATACTGCAGGCGGCGCACCGGGCCGGCCGTTACATTCCTCATCTTTGCTGGCACCCGGAATTTCGTCCCCACGGCTCCTGCCGCCTGTGCATCGTCAAGGTCGATGGGCGCGCCGGCGCCGCGTGCACGGTGCAAGCCGCGCCGGGCCAGGAGGTGGAAAGCAACAGCGAGCAAATGAACGCCAGCCGCAAGACGCTGCTGCAGATGCTGTTCGTCGAAGGCAATCACTTCTGCCCCTCCTGCGAAAAAAGCGGCAACTGCCTCCTGCAGGCCACCGCCTACGAGATGGGCATGGAGGGGCCGCACTTCGAGGAGTTTTATCCTGATCGGCCCGTCGATGCCAGCCACCCCGACATCCTGCTCGACTTCAACCGCTGCATCCTGTGCGAGCTTTGCGTGCGGGCGAGCCGCGATGTCGACGGCAAGAATGTCTTTGCCATCGGTGGCAACGGCATCGGTACGCATTTGCTGGTCAACAGCGAGAGCGGCAAGCTGGTCGATACCGACATGGCACTTTCCGACCGGTCGGCGAGCATTTGCCCGGTGGGCGTGATCCTGCCCAAGCGGCGCGGATTCGTGATCCCGATCGGAGAGCGCCGCTACGACGTGAAGTCGGTTGCCGAACCCGACAACCAGGAGGCCTCATGACGCCGGCCGCTCCCCTTGCCCCCGGATATCAGCCGCGCAAGCTCAAAGTCGCGACCGTCTCGCTGGCCGGCTGCTTCGGCTGCCACACGTCCTTTCTCGATATCGACGAGCGGTTGCTGGAGCTGATCGAGCATATCGAGTTCGACCGCTCGCCGCTGACCGACATCAAGGAGGTCGGCCATTGCGATATCGGCCTGATCGAAGGCGGCCTTTGCAATTCCGAGAACGTGCACGTGCTGCGCGAGTTTCGCAGCCACTGCAAGACGCTGGTGGCCGTCGGCGCCTGCGCCATCAACGGCGGACTGCCGGCGCAGCGCAATCATCTCGACCTGGGCACCCTGCTCAGCGATGTCTACCGCAGCCGGCGGGGCCTGACGCAAGGAAGCATGATCCCGAACGATCCCGAACTGCCGCTGCCGCTGAACCACGTGCACCCGATTCACGAAGTGGTTCACGTGGACTATTTCCTGCCCGGCTGTCCGCCTTCGGCAGACGCGTTCTGGAGCTTCCTCAATGACCTGATGGCGGGGCGCACTCCCCACCTCGGTCACGGCCTGATCCATTACGACTAGCGAGACCGGAAAACGATGGGCTTCGAACTTGAGACCGCCGCCGCGCCCGAGGGCCTGCGCCGTGTTGCCATCGATCCCCTGTCTCGCGTCGAGGGCCATGGCAAGGTTACGATCCTGCTCGACGAGCAGCACCGTGTGCACCAGGTGCGCCTGCACATTGTCGAGTTTCGCGGCTTCGAGAAATTCATCGAAGGCCGGCCTTACTGGGAAATTCCCGTGATGGTGCAGCGCCTGTGCGGCATCTGTCCGGTGTCGCACCATCTCGTCGCATCCAAGGCGATGGACCTGGTTCTGGGCGCACACCGGATCACCCGTAGCGCCGAAAAGATCCGGCGGCTGATGCACTACGGCCAGGTCATGCAATCGCATGCGCTGCACTTCTTTCATCTGTCGTCGCCCGATCTGCTGTTCGGGTTCGACTCGGAAGCGAACCTGCGCAACATCGTCGGCGTCGCGCAGGCCCACCCGGACATCGCGAAAAAGGGCGTGTTGCTGCGCAAGTTTGGCCAGGAGGTGATCCGCGTCACC
>OMSW01000014.1:13747-15121 GCA_900290295.1 Burkholderiales bacterium | reverse complement strand
CCGACCGCGACCTGCTCCGGAGCGATGTGGGCCAGATGCTCGCGTGGGCGCTAGACGCCGTCAATCTCGCCAAGCAGTTGCACGCGCAGAACCCGGTGCTGTACAACAGTTTCGCCAGCTTCCCGTCGAACATGCTCTCGCTCGTGCGACCCGACGGTGCAATGGACCTCTACGACGGGGTGCTGCGCGCACGTGACGCGAAGGGCCGCATCATCCTCGACGGCGCCGACGTCCAGGACTATCTGGACCTGATCGAGGAAGAAGTGCGGCCCTGGACCTACATGAAATTTCCGCACTTGCGCAGTCTGGGTCGCGATACGGGCTGGTACCGCGTCGGGCCGCTGGCGCGGGTGCAAAACTGCGATTTCATCCCCAGCCCGCTGGCCGAAGCCGAGCGCCGCGAGTTCATCGCCTGGGGCGAGGGCGAACCGATCCACGCGACGCTCGCATTCCACTGGGCGCGCATGATCGAGCTGCTGCATTCGGTAGAGGTAATCAAGGACCTGCTGGACGACCCCGACATATTGGAGGGCGAACTGATCGCCGGCGGCGTGCGCCGCGGCGAGGGCGTGGGCGTCATCGAAGCGCCGCGCGGCACATTGATACACCACTACCGCGTTGGCACCGATGACCTCATAACGATGTGCAACCTGATCGTCGCCACGACGCACAACAACCAGGCCATGAACGAAGCAGTGCGCGCGGTGGCGCGCCAGTACCTGGACGGCAAGGAGCTCACCGAGGGCCTGCTGAACCGCATCGAAGTTGCCATCCGCGCCTACGATCCGTGCCTGTCGTGCGCCACCCACGCCCTGGGACAGATGCCGCTGGACGTCGCTCTGCTGGGCCCCGACGGTGGGCTGCTCGACCATGTGCGGAAGTCGCAGCTCGGCGAAATCGTGCGCTGCCACGCCGAACCCGTGGTGCCGCCACAATGACGGCAGCGCCGCTGTTGGTGTTCGGTTGGGGCAACCGCAGCCGAGGCGACGACGCGCTCGGGCCGTTGTTTATCGAAGAGTTGCGCTCGCGCGCGGGCGATCGGTGCAAGGACCGGGTGCAGTTCCTGGAGGACTATCAACTCCAGGTCGAGCACGCCCTGGATCTTGCAAGCCGGGAGCGCGTGCTCTTCGTCGATGCCAGCCTGAGCTGCGCCATCCCTTTCGAGGTATGGCCCCTGCGGGCGGCCCGCGACGCGAGCTTCACGACGCATGCCATGTCCCCCGAATCGCTCCTGCAGGTATTTTGCGACCTGCAGCAGGTCGAGCCGCCGCCGTGCACGATGCTTGCGATACGCGGCACGCAGTTTGCGCTCGGTGAGCCGCCTGGCGAAGCGGCCCTTGCCAATCTCGAGCGGGCGCTGACATGGGGCCTACG
>OMSW01000014.1:9288-13740 GCA_900290295.1 Burkholderiales bacterium | reverse complement strand
CCCTTTCGGGCAATTGTCGAACAGTCCCTGGTCGGGGTCTATGTCATGCAGGATGAACGCTTTCCCTATGTGAACGCGACCTTTGCTGCCATGTTGGGCTATACGCCGGCCGAGATGATGGCGCGCACCCTGGACGACCTGGTTCCGGCGGATTGGATCGACGAAGTGAGAAAACGCTACCAGCAGCGCATCAGTAGCAGTCCGCCGGAGATGCAATTTGTCACCCGCGGCCTGCATCGGGATGGCCACGTGGTGATGATCGAGGTGCACGGGGCACGCATGGAATACCGTGGTCGGCCAGCGGTGGTAGGCGTCGCGGTCAATGTCACGGAACGCCTGCGCAATGAGGCCGAACTACAGCGCTCGCGCGCCGACCTGCGCGAATTGGCGGCGCATATGAACACCGTGAGGGAAACCCAGCGCGCGCGCTACGCGCGCGAGCTGCACGATGTGCTCGGAGGTATGCTGACATCGATCAAGATGGACGTGACCCGAGTCCTGCGGCGGGCAAACTCCGGCGAGCTACGCGATATCGCCAAAGGCGCCCTCGAGCTGACCCAGGAGGCAATAGCAGCGGTGCGCGCGATGTCGGAAGAACTCCGGCCGAGCACGCTTGATCTGCTCGGCCTGGCTGCGGCCATCGAACGCGAGTTGAAAGTCTTTGCACGGCGGCACGACGTCGCTATCCGGTTTGAAGCCGTCGACGTACCGGACCAGCTTTCGCCGGAAATCTCGACCGCCTTCTACCGCATCTTCCAGGAAGCGACGACAAACGTTGCCCGCCATGCCGCCGCCAGCTGTGTGCGCGTCAAACTGTACCTGCAGGATGGGTGCCTATGCCTGGATATCACCGATGACGGTAACGGGATAGACCTTACGGCCGGCCGGATTGGCGCTATCGGCGTGCTGGGCATGACCGAGCGCGCGCGGGAGCTGGGTGGCACGCTGCAAATTGGCTGTCACGACGACCGCGGAACGAAATTGCGGGTGACGGCGCCGCTAGCACGCGAAGGCAACGCAACATGATCGGGGTGCTGGTCGTCGACGACCATGCCATCTTCCGGTCCGGCCTCAAGCGGCTGTTCTCCGACGAGGCCGACATCCGGGTCGAAGGCGAGGCGCGCAGCAGCGCTGAGGCGTTGGGCAAACTACGGGAACGACATTATGACGTCGTACTTCTCGACATCAGCATGGAAGGCCGCAGTGGTCTGGATGCGCTCGCCTCGATCCGTGCAGAGCATCCTGATTTGCCGGTGTTGATGCTGTCGATGTATCCCGAGGAACAGTACGCCGTCATTGCCCTGAAAAGCGGCGCCAATGGCTATGCCTCGAAGGACATCGAGGCCGATGACCTGACACGAGCCATTCGCGAGGTGGCAAGGGGTGGCAAGTACCTCACCCCTCGCGTCTCGCAGGCGATACTGGCGCAGATGGACGGCCACGATGGCCGGCCGTTGCATCAGAAGCTGTCCTCCCGGGAATACGAGATTCTACTGCTGATCGTGGGTGGCGCCTCGCTCACCGAAATCGGTGAAAAGATGTTGGTCAGTGTGAAGACCGTCAGCACGTATCGTTCACGCCTGCTCACAAAGCTGGGCCTATCCAGCAACGCGGAGTTGGTACGCTACGCGCTGCAGCACGGGATTCTCCGTTAGCAATCCCGGGCGGGCCGGATCTATTTGGCCTTTGTTACCAATGGGCATTCGCTCTTCGAGAGCGGCTGGAATGCCTGATCACCCGGAATGACCTTGAGCACCTTCAACAGGTCCCAAGCGCCCTTCGATTCGGCCGGCGTCTTGACCTCGACCAGGTACATGTCGTGCACCATCCGGCCGTCCTCGCGAATGTGCCCGTTCTTGGCGAACACGTCGTTGATGGACATCGACTTGAGCTTGCTCATCACCGCGTCGGAGTTGCTGTTGCCGGCAGCCTGTACTGCCTTCAGGTATTGCAGCACCGCCGAGTAGTCGCCCGCCTGAACCATGTTCGGCATAGCACCCGTCTTGGCACGGAAGCGCTCGGCAAAGGCGCGGGTCTCCGGGCTCATGTCCCAATAAAAGCCGGTGGTGAAACGCATGCCTTGCGCGACGTCGAGCCCCAGGCTCTTGACATCGTTGTCGGTCACCAAGAGTCCGGCCAGGGTCATTCCCTTCCCACCCATGCCGAATTCGCGCGCCTGCTTCATGGCGTTGGTGAAGTCGCCGCCCGCGTCGGCAAATGCCAGCACGGTGGCACCCGACGACTGCGCTTGTACCAGATAGGAAGAGAAGTCGGGGGCGGACAACGGGTGCCGGATGCTACCGACGACGGTGCCACCCATCTCGTTGACAACATTGGTGGCGTCCTTTTCCAGCGACTGCCCGAACGCATAGTCCGCGGTCAGAAAAAACCATTTCTTGTAGCCCAGCTCCATCAGTGCGCGGCCGGTGCCGTTGGCAAGCGCATAGGTGTCATAAACATAGTGGACGCCGTAGGGACTGCATTCCTTGTTGGTGAGCACGGTCGAAGCGGCACCGGTGTTCATGGTGATCTTCTTTTTTTCCGCTGCGAGCTTTTGTACCGCGATGCCAATGGACGAATTGACCATGTCGGTGATCATGTCGACATGATCCACGTCGAACCACTCGCGCGCCTTGGTCACGCCCACGTCCGCCTTGTTCTGGTGATCGGCAAAAATGACCTGTATCGGCCGGCCCAGCACCTTGCCGCCAAAGTCCTCGACCGCCATTTGCGCCGCCACGACCGACCCTTTGCCGGACAGTGCCGAGTACACGCCCGACATGTCCGTCAGGACACCGATTTTCACGGGCTCGGCATCCGCCGCCGACGCGCCGCCGCTCGCCAGCCCGAACAGCGCGGCCCAAGCGAAGATCAGCGCCTTACTCATTTTGTTCTGCTGCATCATGATGTCTCCTCGTTGCGTTTGTTTAGTGCGGCTCATATCGAAATCGAGCCACTGACCTCGATGGCCGCGCCGCTGATGTAGCTCGCGTCATCGGAAGCCAGAAAGGCATAGACGCTGGCAATCTCCTCCGGCCTGGCAATGCGCCGAAGTGCCACCCTCGCTGTCATTTCATTTTTGGCCTTCTCCGGAATCGAATCCAGAATGCTGGTCGCGACGAAACCCGGGCACACCGCGTTGACGCGTATGCCGCTGGGCCCCAGTTCCTTGGCCCACGTCTTGGTAAAGCCAATGACGCCGAACTTGGCCGCGGCGTAGTTGGTCTGGCCGAAGTTGCCATACAGGCCGACTACCGACGAGGCATTGAGGATCACACCGCGTCCCTGCTCGAGCATCGTATCGACGATGGCCTTGGTGCAACGGAAAACACCCTTCAGGTTGACATTGATCACGCGGTCGAATGAATCCTCGGTCATGTTCTGCAGACACGCATCGGTGACAATGCCGGCGTTGTTGACGAGCGTGTCGATACGGCGGTGATTTCGCTTGACCGTTGCCACCATGTTTTCGATGTGTTCCTTGTTGGTCACGTCGACCACGTGGCCAGCAGCCTGACCGCCCTGGCGCTGGATCTGTGCCGCCAGCTCGTTTTCCGCCTCCCGGTTCAGGTCGCAGGCGATCACGGTAGCACCGTCGGCGGCAAAGCGCAGTGCGGTGGCCCTGCCGATGCCATTGGCCGCCCCGGTGATGATTGTGACATTGCCCTGCAATTTGCCCTTGTCCTTTGCAAGCGCCACGGCGTTATCCATCGCCAGGCAGAATCGGACGGCCGCGCTCACCGCGGACCGGATTGGGCAAGCAACTCACGATAGTCATCGCGCAGCATCTTTTTGTTGAGCTTGCCGACGCTGGTGTGCGCGAGGGTCTGGACAAAGCAAACGCGGTCCGGTACTGCCAGCTTCGAAACCCGTCCCTGGAGGGCCTCTTCGTGCACCCACTGTTTGAGCTCCTCCTCGCTTGCGCTGGCGCCGGCTTTCAGTACCACCAGTGCAATCGGGCGCTCGCCCCATTTTTCATGCGGCACGCCGATGACAGCGACCTCACCAACCGCTTCGTGGCCGGAAAGGATGGATTCGACTTCCAGGGAGGACACCCATTCACCGCCCGTCTTGATGACATCCTTGAGCCGGTCGGTGATATCCAGCCAACCGTGTTCGTCAACGCGGCCAATGTCATTGGTATGCAGGTAGCCTCCGTGCCACAGACAATCGGAGGCCGCTTGATCTCCCTTATAGCCGGCCGTCAGCCAAGGCGCACGTACGACCACTTCGCCGGTGGACGTTCCGTCCCTGGCTACATCGCGCATCTCGTCGTCCACGACACGGATTTCGACTAGCGGTATGGGCCGGCCGGCACGCACGCGCTGCATGACCTGGGCCGCATCGTTTCCGGCAAGCTGTTCGTTCTCGAGTTGACTCAGGGTCAACACCGGCCCGGTCTCCGACATGCCATAGCCGGCGAAAATATCCATGCCCATCGCCAGCGCGAGG
>OMSW01000014.1:2618-9278 GCA_900290295.1 Burkholderiales bacterium | reverse complement strand
GCTCGATGAGCCTTAGCAGCAGGTCGGGCTGGTAGCGGCCGGGGTACACCTGCTTGACACCGAGCACGGTGGCCACGTACGGCAGGCCCCACGCATGGACGTGGAACATCGGCGTCATCGGCATGTAAACGTCTTCGCGATGGAAGTTGGCGTTACCGGGCGCGCTGCCCAGTGCCGCCATAAGGCTAAGTGTGTGCAGTACCAGTTGGCGATGGCTGAAATACACGCCCTTGGGGGCGCCGGTGGTCCCGGTGGTGTAGAACTTCGTGGCTGTCGCGTTCTCGTCGAAGTCAGCGAAGACGAACGCAGGATCGGCAGCAGCCAGCAGCGCCTCGTACTCGCCGACACATTGCGCAGGGACCCGGACGCCATCATCGGTCAGCAGGACCAGCCGGCGCACGCTGCTCAGCTGGCCGCGAATCGATTCCAGCAGGGGCAGAAAATCACTGTTTACCAGCAGCACGTCGACGTTGGCGTGATTGATGGTATAAATGATCTGCTCGGGCGGCAGACGGACATTGACCATCATCAGTTCGGCCGCCATCATCGGTACGGCGAAGTAGGCTTCCAGGTACCGATGACTGTCCCAATCCATCACTGCCACCGTCTTGCCCGGAACCACGCCCAGGGCGCCTAGCGCCGAGGCGAGCCGGCCGACCCGTTCGCGCATCGCGCGGTAGGAATGGCGATGCCGATCCCGGTAGACGATCTGCTGATCGGCCGCGGTCGCCAGCGAGGTATTGAGCAGCTGCTTGATAAGCAGCGGATAGGCGTAATTGCTGTTGGCTGTCGTCATTGCGAAGCGAAACGGGTACCGGCAAGGAAGTGCGCCACCGGCCTTTGAATGGGCAGGTCACCGGGGCAAGATCCAGCCTGATCTTAGAACACCGGCGCCCGCTCGTAAGTCAGAATATTCCGCGACTCGTGTAGGAAGATTCCCACGCACGGCGGAATGTCGCCGGTTGCCGATCAGCGCGGCGGCGTTGGCGTAACCCTCTGCCAAGCGGACGCGCATTGCTCCACGTACGGGTAGTACGTAGCGGAATCCGGACAGTAGTACCAGTATGAGGGCGCGGGCTCGAGGTATGCGTTTTCCGGAACCGTCGAAGGGATCGGCGCTGCGGTATAGACGTAGGAATCATCGACCCCGTAGTCCATCCAGAGGTAGGAATCCCAATACGGGTCGGCGAAGCCGATGCCCCAACCGCAGCATCCGTAACCGTAGTGACGGTAGCCGTATCCGCCCAACCCACCGCCGCGTCCAGTCCATTCTCCCGCGCGTGCTACCGCGCTGCCGCGTCCCCCGTGCCCATGACCGCCACCACCCCCGTGACCGCCACCGCTCCCATGGGCAAAGGCAGTTGCGCACCCGCAAAGAAGGGCCAACGCCAACCCGACCGAGCCCGCGCTTCCGATCACAAGTCTGCACACGCGTTTCATCTCGACACCACCGTCCCCGACGCCTGGATCGCGCATCGTGCATGACAATTAGAGACCTTGGCGCCTGAAATTGTTCCTTGGCGCGTACTCTCGCTACCCAAACTTTACTGCTACTGCGCGCGTGCTGCATTGCGGCTCTTGCGCTCCCGGTCCGCTGGCGGACCGGGGCCACGGGCGTGCCCGAGCGAGCCAAATTCTCAGCAGGACGGGCGCATTTTCGGTGAGATCGAGTTCGACGGCGGGCGCGACCCAATGGCCAACAACGGCGGCAAGGCCTTGGCCTAGCGAGCTGCCGACTGTTGCAACAGATGAAAACGAACCTGGACAAGGTCTTCCAGCGTCGCAGTGTCTGCCCACTCCCCCTGGCCCACGTGGAAGAGCGGTCGCCAGATGGTGAAGGAACCATCGAACCAGCGCCTTTGGGGGCGCCGGCAGCCGTGGCAAAGGCCACGGAGTGGGAGATGGTTTGGCCCTTGAGCGTGAGGGGCTGTCCTGGGCAAGGTATTGCCCCGCGCCTTGCGCATGAAACTCAGAAGCCTCGAAGCTTGCCTGGGGATACCTCGCAACATCGAAAAGACCGGACTTGCGCGCCGCCGCCAAGAGCAACGGATCCCTTCACTTCAAGTACTGCTCGAAGAACTCCAGCGTGTGGCCAATGGTGTAAACAATATTCTCGCGCTTCTGCGCGCCATGGCCTTCATCGGCGAATATCATCAACTTGCAAGGCACGCCTTTCTTATCGGCGGCCTCGTACATCTGAACTGCCTCGCCCACCGGCACGCGGGGATCGGACACGCCTTGGATAATCATCAGCGGCGCTGAGAGTCTGTCGATGTACGTGATGGGCGACAGCTTGATCAAGGCGTCACGATCCTTTTGCGGGTCGCCATACTCCGTGATTCGAAGCTGGCGGCGATACGGTGCGGTGTTCTGCAGGAAGGTGAGCAGATTCGATATGCCAACATTCGACACGCCGGCGTCGTAGGCACCGGCGAACATGGTCATGCCCACAAGCGCGGAATAGCCGCCATAGCTGCCCCCCATGATTCCGATCTTGGGCGACTTGCCGTTTGCGCCCCAGTCGGCCCGGATAAAGCGGGCAGCATCTTCGATGTCGGTGATCACGTCCAGACGCTTGGGACCATTGTCGGCATCGATCCACGCTTTGCCGTAGCCGTCCGAGCCTCGCACGTTGGGCTGGACGTAGATGAAACCGGCATCGACATACAACTGGGCAAGGAGCGAAAAGCCCGGTACCGCCTGGCCTTCTGGGCCGCCGTGAAAGTTGACAATGACCGGACAAGGCGAGGGCTCACAGTGCTCCGGCCGGCGAACGAACATTGGGATCCTGGTGCCATCGCGCGCCGGGTAAAACTCCAGCGTCGCGCGGGCGAAATGGCGGGTGTCGACCTCCGGACTCGATGGTATTACCCATTGCGTGAGCTTCCTGGTTCGCCACTCGTAGACGTAGCTGGTCGCCGGTGCTGTGGCAGTTTCCGCCGACAACATCAAATAGCGTCCGTCGCGGCTTCTGCTGCCGGGCGCAATTTGGTCGACGTCCCGGAACGCGGGCAACGTCAGTGTGCGGTAGTCGTGCGCGTCCACGGCATAGGGCCTGTTGTAGCCACCGTCGTTCACCGTGTAGACGAGGTGGGTGCGGGCCAGGTCGATGCCAAAGCTGCTTACGTCCCACTTCAGCTCGGGCGAGATCGGCGTGTACTTGCCCGCCTGCCAGCTATACAGGCGCCGGAAATCTCCCAGCTTCGGCGTCTGAACGATCAATTCGTCCTCATGGGCGCCGTACCGCGCTGCATACTCCACGGTCTCGCCCACCCCAAGCAAAGGCACAAGCTTGGCCGCCATGGGCTGCCACTCGTAGTATTCGCTTGATAGGCTGCCCGTTTGCTTGTAGATCAAGAGCCGGCCATCGGGCCGATGGTCCGCAACCGCCCATAGTCCCGGCTGGTCGAGGATTGTCTCCTTCTTGCCGGTGGCGATCTCGTAGCGATAGATCGCGTAGCTGTCGGGCCTCTGGTCATTGGCCGAAAAATAAATGTAACGGCTGTCGTCCGTGACGAATTGGTGATGGGACTGGACACCAGGCTTGCGCTGCACTTCGATCAGGGCGCCGCCTTGCGTCGGCTGCAGGTACAGCCCGGGGTTCTCTTCACCATTCGCGTCGCGCTGCAGCACCAGCCATTTTCCGTCCGGCGTGATGTCGGCCAGCGTTGTCGGGTCCTCGCCGCCGGTCATCTGCACCGGAAACTGCTCTGGACCATCGATACGCCATACCTGCGAGACGCCGGTCACGCGCCAAGTGAAAAACAAGTGTTTTGCGTCCGGACTCAGCATGCCGGCGCCGGGAGCGCGCACATCAACCAGACTCTGAACCTTGCGGCTCACCGCAGGATCAAGCGGCGCTGGCCGGAATTGCTCCAGCATTTCCTTGGGAACGCTGTCGGCACCAAGGCCGCTATAGCCGTCGGCCCAGGCCGAGTTCCCCGCGAAAGCTGGGGCAAGGATCGCCAGCAACGAAAACCGCATCCGCCTCATCCGCGTCCCTTCCCAGGTTCAAATGGTTTACCGCATGATCGGGCGGCAAAAAAGACAAGGCCGGAATGCTAGCGCAACAACGCGTTCGCCTCGAACGCCTCGTCCGCACCCGCAGGCGGCCGTCGTTCGCGTCGACAGCGCGGTCAGAAAAAGGCGCACGCCGCGCCCTTTTCTCGCTGCGTCGCCCTAGGCGGTGATCACCCGGCGAAAATGCAGACTCTTACGGCGGCCCGAACAATTGCCGCATTCTGGATCGGACCGTTTGCAACCGCGCGGCATCGCGAAACATCGTGCCCCATTCGTGGAAGGTGAGCGTCAGCGGATTATATGAATGGATTGGATGCACGATCCCGTATTCGCACGGCACCTGCGGGTCCTCCGCGACAAAACTGCCGAACAGCTTGTCCCAGACGATCAGCATGCCGGCGTAATTGCGATCGATGTATTCGGGATTGCGTGCGTGATGTACGCGATGGTGCGAAGGTGTGTTGAATACGTACTCGAGCCAGCCGAGCTTGCGCACCGCCTCGGTGTGCACGAAAAACTGGAAAGCCAGATTGATCGCCACCACGGCGATGATGACTTTCGGTTCGAACCCGATCCAGGCGAGCGGCAGCCAAAACAGCCACATGCCCGAGACCGGGTAGGTCAGGCTCTGACGGAATGCCGTGGAAAGATTCAGACGTTCGGACGAATGATGAGTCACGTGCGAGGCCCACATCCAGCGTATGCGGTGGCTGGCGCGATGAAACCAGTAGTAGCAAAAATCTTGCGCCACGAGCAAGGCCGCAATCGTCCAGATCGAGGTGGGCAAATCGAGCCAGCGATAGTGATACACCCATGCATAGATGCCGATGACGAGGCTCCAGGCGAGCGCGTCGCCCGCCTGGTGCATCAGGGCAAGTGCTGCATTCGACGCGGTATCCTTGAGCGTGTATACGGCACGCCGCCCCTTCCAGTACCAGGCTTCCCAGGCGATGAACCCGAGAAACACGGGAGCCATCGCGAGCAGTATCCAGTTTTCCATGCGACTAGCCGGCAGACACGTCCAGATCCGCCAAGCGCATCGCCGCTACAGGGCTCTGCATCGCGCCTGCCGCATGCGACTGATCGAGCACGCTTGCACCGATGCGCGCAACCTGGCGAGCATTGCAATCGAACTCGCTCGGATCGTTGCCCGCCGCTGGCACGCAAACGACTAGCTTGGAATCTGCCCATTCGATGCCGACATGGTCCGTAGACCGCTGGGCGTTTAGAGGCTGCACGAGGGGCCTCCCATACCGCAAATTACCAATCGGGGATAAGCTCATGGCCCGCAGCCGGGGCCTTGACTTGTCGCGGTCCAGATTGTGTAGACCTCACAGTCGTCGGGTGCAGGCGCACGGTCCGCCGGGACCTGCTTTCGTACTGGTGGCAACAGCCGCAGATAGGCGACCAGCGCGCGGATATCCTCCTCATCCCAATTCGAGGCGTGGTCCCAAGGCATGCCCTGCCAATGAAGCACCTCGCCATTTCGGCTGACGCCGCTTCGGATCGCGCGTTCGATTTGAGCATCGTTCCAGCCACCGATCCCGGTGTCGCGGTCGGAGGTCACGTTGCGCGTCCAAAGCGTGCCCATCGGCTTCCAGTTGATCTTCCCGCCACCGCTTCCATCGTTACCGTGGCAAAGCGCGCAAGAGGCGACCGTAAAAAGATACCGTCCGCGTTCAACGAGTGCGGCCTGCCCGTCGCTACCGAGCGCGGCGCGTTCGGGTCTGAAGATTCCTGCCGTCGCGCCGGCCGCCAGCTTCTGTGGAGGAATCACGGCCAAATGCGGCAGATCGTAGACAATAGCGCCGGCCACGCCCGCCACAACCAGCACGGCCGCACTTGCGGCCAACCTTGCCCAGCCACGGGCGTTCGCGGGAAAGCGGCGGCGCTCCCGCGGAGCAGCGAATGCGAAGGCGAACACGCCCAGCGCAATCACCAGCCATTGTATGTCGACCAGCCCACGCTGGACGGCGGCAGGGGCCGCCCAGGATGTCCTAGCCTCGTCCGGGAGCCCGAATCCTTGATCGGCATAAGTAAGAACCGTCGTCGGCACTTGAGGCAGCGGACCCATCAGTTTGGCCACAACGGTCTCGATGAAGCCGTAGTGCAGCGGTGGCGGAATCCGATTGCGCACCGGCGGCAAGGTCTTCAGGTAGCGCGCGATCGCCGTGGCGTCGTCGTCGCTCAAACCGTGGAAGTAGACCCACGGCATGTCGAAGACGTTCAGGACACGGCCCGCGGAGCGGCCGTCACGCAACGCGGCAACGATCTGGGCCTCGCTCCAGCGACCCAGACCGGTTTCGGGATCGGATGTCAGATTGCGGCTCACCAGTACTGCGTGCGGATAGGCGACGACGCGCATGCCGCCTGCAAGATAACGATCGTCGGCGCGGTAGATTCCGGTCGCGTCGATCATTGTGTGGCACAGGCCGCAGATTTCCGCGTGGACCAGGTACTCGCCACGCCGGGTCAAGTCGCCGCTCAAGCCGGCGCCGTCGAGCTTGCCGCCGGGCATCCAGGGCGGCGTGCGCGCCAGCGACAACACGTAGTTGACGAGGTCCCAGCGTTCCCGTTGCGTCGCATCGGGGGCCAGTGGCGGCATGGGCCCTGGCGCGAGCCCGATGTTGATCCGCAGCC
>OMSW01000014.1:2237-2608 GCA_900290295.1 Burkholderiales bacterium | reverse complement strand
GGCCTTGCGTCCGCGCGCGATGCTCGCCTCACTGGGGGCCACGCGTGCGGCGGTCGCGAGCTCCGCGGTTGGCCCCTTGCCAAAGACGGTCGAAAACGTCTTCACGTAGTCGACGACGGCTCGGACTTCGTCATCGCTCAGTAGATCGCTCCAATACGGCATGCTGCTTGCAGGCAAGCCGTCGGCAACGACCTTGATCAAGTCGGCGTCGCTCGGCGGCTGTCCGATCGGCGTTGACTTATATTTGAACTGGCCGAGCGTGAAATCGCGCGGGCGCGGAATCAAGGAAGGCGCCGCCGGGCCGTTGCCGCGGCCGTCCGGTCCGTGACAGACCGCGCAGCGCTGCGCGTAGATCCGCGCGCCCAGTGGTG
>OMSW01000014.1:767-2231 GCA_900290295.1 Burkholderiales bacterium | reverse complement strand
GGTTGTTCGTAGCCCACGCGCGCTACCAACGAGCGACCGACGTCGAGCAGCACCAGTATGCCGAGCACAATGACCACAACGCGTCGCCGCGAGATCCGCAACCATTCAACCGGATTACCCATGGGCGCCTCCCGAGGGTCAGTTGCCGCGCATTGCCGCAATCGCGGCGACCGGTGAGGTTATTTCAATAGGGCGCAATGTCTGGCAGGCGCGCAAGTCCTGGAGGATGCTTCGTCGAGTCGCGATCACGGAAAAAACAAGAGGGAATCGTATGCCCTGCGTGTTCTGGCGGAAACCTTCGGGACAACATGCCAAAGTCCCCTGGGCGTGTTCCCGGTTCAGCGTCCAAAGACCATGACCACGATCAATACCGCCAGCAGATTCAAGGTGACAATAAAATATGAAACTTGCTCGGGACATGACGTTATCGCAATTTGTTGAATCGAGTTAAGAGGTGACACATGGGCCTAATGGAACGCATCCTTCATCGCGCGAAGACCGATTCGTCGAATGCGAGCACGGCGCTGCTCGCTGGCAGCAAGAAAAATCTCGCGATCGCCGAGAAAATTGTTCACGACTACGGCACGGCGATGGCATCGAGACAGTCCATGAATGGCGGCTGCATTGCGGACATTCGTAGACTGCCGCATCCGAAGGCGCGCGTCAAAGACGCGATAGTGTTCTTGCTTCGTTTGACCGACGATCCGCAATTCCGGGAGCAACTGAAAAGTTCCTACATCCTGCTCGCCGACTGGCAAGAAGGCGTAGACCTCGCGATCGCAAAAAATCACGCCAATGCGGACGCAGGCGGTGACGCCGCAGAAGTTGTCAAGGACATCGCCGCAAAGGACGCGGCATGGGAAGCGTGGGAAAAGTGGCGGCCAAAAGTATTGGAGGAGGAAAGAGCACTAAAGGCCGAGCTGCAAGAACTCGGCCTGTGGTGAGCCATCTGGCGCTCTTATTGCGGTTCGCAACGATCGTCGGCCTCACTTTTGCACTTTGGGCGGGCGGCCGGTCTTGAGAACCTCTACGGCCCGCAAGGCACTGGTGACGACGCTATCGCTCTGGGCGGCAAATCCGATAATGGCGGCTCGGAGCACCTCGCTCTTCTTGACGGCCAAACCCTGAGCCAAACAGCGCTTCTTTAGCGCGGCGAACAAGTCGTATTCGGACTCAGGGATGGTAAAGCTATCCCGGATCAACTTGGTCTTCTTTGGCTTGGCTCTCTTGTTGTCCTTGGTGTCATTGCCTTTTTTTGTGGGCTTCTGACTGAGCGCCGCTGCGCCGGGGGGCACCTTGGCGGTTTCGAACGAGGCCCTGCTGGTCGGTTTGGCAGCCGCTTTGCCGGCGCGCTTTTTGGCGGCCTTGACCGGTGCCCTGGTGCTCGGCTTGGCAGCCGCTTTGCCGGCGCGCTTTTTGGCGGTTTTGACCGGTGCCATAGCGGTCGGCTTGGCAGCCCCTTTG
>OMSW01000014.1:0-757 GCA_900290295.1 Burkholderiales bacterium | reverse complement strand
CTTTGCCGGCGCGCTTTTTGGCGGTTTTGCTCGGCGCCCTGGTGCTGGCCTTAGCAGCCGCTTTGCCGGCGCGCTTTTTGGCGGCTTTGATCGGCGCCCTGGTGGCGGGTTTGGGAGCCTGCTTTCCTGCGGCCTTTGCTTTGGCGGTCGTGGCGGCTGCGGGGGCGGGAATGGAAGCAGCGGGAGTAGCGGCGTTGCTACCGGCTGCCGAAACAGGCATAGCTTCCGGCACGACGGGAGACGTCACGGCAGCCCTTGCTACAGGAATGGGGGTTGTTGCTGCCGGCGCGGTGGGCGCCGCGGCTTTGGGTGCGGAAGCATTGGCTGTGGTCTTGCCGGATTCGCCCTGCTGCGCAGTATCTGGAACGGGGTCATTGGCCATGGCAGATCCTTTAAACGTTATAAACCGTATAAACAAGATAAACGAATAGCTATGGATTGTAAGCCGTCGTCTGCGAGCTATCGAACCTTCTTGGTCCTATTCCGGGAAGCCGCGAGGAAGACGTGAAATTCGCGATCGCCGCCTAGCCGGCACCATGCGCTGGCGGGCCAGACAATTCGTCGTGCAGCGAACCGAGTGCGGGCTCAGATCGCATTGCCGTCCCGCAACGACTCGATCACCTCCGCCCGGATCCCCCACGCCCGAAGGATCTCGACACTGTGCTCGCCTGGTTTTGCCGCTGGCCGCTGGATCCCGGGCGCCGTGCGTGAGAACCGCGGCGCGGGCGCGGGCTGCGCAGCGCCATCCTCGACCACA
>OMSW01000233.1 GCA_900290295.1 Burkholderiales bacterium | reverse complement strand
CCCATGCTTCAGGATCGAGGCGACGGAGCCATAGCTCGTCGCACCGATGTCGTTGCCGCGGTGGCAAGCGGCTTCGAGCCGTTGCGCGCCGTAGCTCTTCTCCAGTCGCAGGATTCCGAGGCAGGCGCGGAAGCCCTGCTCGGGATGCGGCTTTGCTTTCATGATCGTCTCGACCAGCGCGATCGTTGATGGCCCGATCTTGGCGGCCGCGGTCATCATCCTGGCCGGGGTCCACTCCGCATAGCGACGGTGTGCGCTCGGCATGTGCTCGGTAATGGTCGTGTGCCGATGTGGCTGCTCCGAGCGGGCGTGGGTCGCAATACGACTGCCTTTGTGCAGGATCTCGACCGTCGCGGCTGTGAGCCGCGCCTCGACGGTCTCACGGATCAGCCGCGACGGTACCGAGTAATAGTGCTTGTCGACCTCGACGTGATAGTCCGGGCCGACCAAACACTTCTTCCATTCGGCGTAGCGATAAGGTTCGGCTGGAAGTGCACCGAGCGCCGGCCGGTCGATCGTCTCCAACAGCTCCGCCCGGCTCTTGCCGATCTTGCGCATGACCTTGGCATTGAGGTCGCTCACACACTCCCGGATAGCGGCGTTGAGCTCCGCGAGCGAAAAGAACCGTCGGTTCCTCAACCGAGCCAGGACGACGCGTTCGACGATGAGAACCGCGACTTCGACCTTTGCCTTGTCCCGTGGCTTTCGCACACGTGCTGGTAACACTGCGAAGCCGTAATGTTCCGCGAGGTCCTGATAGGTGCGATTGATGCCGGGCTCGTAGCGCGACGGCTTGGTAACTCCGGCTCTCAGATTGTCGCACACGACTACCTTCGTAACGCCGCCGATCGTGGCCAAGGCGTTGACATGTGCACGGACCCAATCGCCGAGCCCCTCCGACCAGCGCGCTTCTGCGTAGGTGTAGTTGGACGCTCCGAGCGCCGCGACGAAGATGTGAGCGGGACGCTCCGTACTATTTGTTTGATCGAATACCGGAACCGTGTCGCCCGCATAATCGACGAACAACTTCTCCCCGGCCGGGTGCGTTTGGCGCATCGTCGCAGAGAGCGTTTTGCGCCATTCGCCATAGAGGTCACAATATCGGCTGTAACCGTAGCCGTCCGTCTGCTCCGCCCGGTACTCCTGCCACAGCAGAACCAGGGTCACGCTGCGCCGCTTCATCTCCTCGTGAACCCGGCGCCAATCGATCGCCGCGCGTGGCGGGCCCGTCTCGCACGGGACCGGAAACAGACGCCGCTCGAGCTCGGCGTCGTCGATCCCCTCCGGCACCGGCCAGGTGATGCCGAACACGCCGGCTCGGCGCACGTATTCTCCGATCACCGTCTTGCCGATGCCGGTCGCTTCGCTGATCTGCCGCAAACTCATCCCAAGCGTGTGCTTCAGGCGCAGCACGTCTCGCACTTTGCGCATCGACAATCTCTCCGCTGGCATCCGGGACCCCGCTCTGTTGCAGGGGTCCCTGATCACGCGAT
The DNA here is from genome assembly GCA_900290295.1 of Burkholderiales bacterium. Taxonomy (GTDB): domain Bacteria; phylum Pseudomonadota; class Gammaproteobacteria; order Burkholderiales; family Burkholderiaceae_F; genus GJ-E10. The sequence goes on along the minus strand of OMSW01000233.1, from coordinate 110 downwards.
TCGATCGTCGACGGGAACGCCGGTCAGCTCGCTCTCAGCGGCTGTCCGCAATCATCGGAACGCTGTCCGGCTTGCGTCGGAATCCTGTCCGGCTTCCGTCGGATTCCGCA
>OMSW01000148.1:1231-4119 GCA_900290295.1 Burkholderiales bacterium | reverse complement strand
GGGTTGCCGGGGTGGGTCGATCATCGATGGGATGGTGATCGACATGAACGAATCGCAGATCCGCACGTTGGATCAGGTACGGGCGTTCCTGAACGGGACGCTCGCCGTCGAGTTCAAGCCACAGGGTGACGATACGGCGCGCTACCAGCACATATCCGAGGTGCTGCGGCGTTTTGGCTACCACCGGCTCAAGCGGGCCGAGCGCGGATGGGTGCTGCGCTACCTGCGCGCCACCTGCGGCTTTAGCCGGGCGCAATTGACCCGGCTGGTGGCACGTGCCGTCCAGGGCGAAACGCTGGCCAAGCGGTACGTGGCGCCCGCGCAGGCGTTTGCCCGGCGCTTCACCGACGCCGACATCTTGCTGCTGGCCAAGATCGACCAGCAGTTTGGCACGCTCTCGGGCCCGGCCACGGCACATCTGCTGCAACGGGCCTTCTCGGTATACGCCGATGCCCGCTTTGAGCGCCTGGCCGGGGTATCGGTCTCGCACCTGTACAACCTGCAACACAGCTATCGCTATTGCGCCCAGCGCGTCGCGCACACCCCGACCCACGCCACGGCGGTAAGTATCGGTACGCGCAAGGCCCCGGCACCCGAGGGACGGCCGGGCTTTATCCGCATCGACAGCGTGCACCAGGGCAATCTGGACGGGGCCAAGGGCATCTACCACGTCAACGCCCTCGACTGCGTCACCCAGTGGCATGTGGCGAACCCATGTCCTCGGTACCCCGCAAGCCGATGCGGCTGGTGTTCAGACCCGAGGCAAATTGTGTCAGCGCCCCGGTCGAAGACGCCTCGTCCACGTGCCGGATCCCGGTGTCAATAATGCCCCAGATCTGCGCCGAAAACGGCGACGGTGCGGTTGACGAATACGCGCCCGGCGCGGCGGATTGCGCGGCGCAAGGACTGATCCAAGTGTCGAACCCTGCCAAAGACGCTAGGGGCCAAAGCGCGAATCCACGCAGGGACGTCCGGCGAAAGACCGGCATTTATTGGTCCTGACAGGAGAAAAACGAGGAAGGCGTCGATTTTCTCGGGGGCAGGCGAAAGCGCCCAAGGAATCGATTTATATGACTTCATGCAGAATTCGAACTTTTGGAGGTGCCTGCCATGGAATGCCTGGTTCGTTGGGGGGGGCCGTCCGGGATGAGTTTCATCGCCGAGACCGGCAGCGGTCACATCGTCGCGATGGACGGTGCCGCCGATGGCGGAGGGCGCAACCTGGCACCGCGGCCGATGGAGTTGGTCCTGGCCGGCACCGGCGGCTGTACCGCCTACGATGTGGTTTTAATCTTGAAGCGCGGTCGCCACGATGTCCGCGGCTGCGAAGTGCGGCTGCTTGCCGAGCGCGCATCCAGCGATCCGAAGATCTTCACGCGCATCGCCTTTCACTTCGTGGTCACCGGCCGCTCGCTGTCGCAGGAGGTCGTCGAGCGCGCGGTCCGTCTGTCGCACGAAAAGTATTGTTCGGCCACGGCGATGCTCGAAAAGAGCGCGAAGATCGACGTCACGGTCGAGGTCGTCGACGTTTTGTAGCTCGGATTCCTCAGCAGCGATGCCGATATCCGAATTTGATCCGCGGGTCTATTTTGCCGCCGAACGCACTGCGCTGGCCTGGTTGCGAACGGGCCTCACCGTGATGGCATTTGGCTTCGTCATCGCCCGGTTCGGGCTATTCCTGCAGATCGTCGCGCTCCAGGCACCCCAGACATCCCTGCACGCGCACGCCGGAATTTCCGCTGCACTTGGCATCGTTCTGGTCGCGGCCGGAACGCTGATGATCCTGGCGGCGACGATCCAGCATCGAAGGTTTATTGCCACCTTGCCGCCGGTCGACCGCCCTGGCCACTATTCGGGCGGCACGATCCTGTTGATCTCCAGCGTCTTCATCGCGCTCGTTGGTATCGTCTTGATCGCATATCTGGCCGTTTCCGCGGAATAGGGCCCCGCACTGCGGCGCCGCGCTCAGAGGTAGTACGCCGTGGTGGTCATGATGCGTGCGGCAAGCTTCATCGCCAGGCGCGCCGGCAAAGGCAAGTCGGCGCCGCCGCGTTCCATCGCGGTTCTGGCGTGGCCTACCTCGTCGGTTTTCATCTGCTCGACGATGGCGCGGGAAATCCGGTCGCCGGCGGGCAGCCGGTCCAAGTGCGAGAGCAGGTGTTCCTCGACCTGGCGCTCCGTCTCCGCCATGAAGCCCAGGCTGATGCGATCGCCCAGCGCCGAGGCAGCCCAGCCGATGGCAAATGCACCGGCGTACCAGAGCGGCACCAGCAGGCTGACCCGGTCGCCCAGCTCCTGCACCCGCCCGCGGGTCCATGCCAGGTGATCCGACTCCTCGGCCGCCGCTTGCCGGAACACGCCACGGAGCTCCTCGTCCCGGGTTGCCATGGCCTGGGCTTCATACAGCGCCTGGGCGCAGATTTCACCTACGTGGTTGACCCGCATGAGGGCGGCTGCACGCCTTTTTTCTTCCACGCGCAGGTCCTCTTCGGACGCTCGCTCGGCCGCGGCAGGATCCGGGCGCTGGGACACCGGCGCTCCCGAAACCACGGTCACGGCCGCTTGGAAGGCCGAGATCCATTGATCCACCGGGGTTAGCTTGCGCATCGCATCCATCTGGTTTCCCCTTTTTCAAAACAAAATCGCTCGTCTGCAAGCCAGCAAATGCCCAGAGGACAACAGCGCAAGAATGCCACTTCGAAAACCCTAAGAGCAATCTGTGTACCCTGTCCAGCTTCCCAAAAAATAGGCCCCTTCGCATCTCAACTGCATTTTCGCGGGCCAAAAACTGTTGCCTTGTGACAACAATGTAACCCCAATGTCATGGCTTGCGCTTAATCTTCGCCGCTTCGCAACTCGCTTCTTTTGGTAATTCGAAGCTTTTGCTC
>OMSW01000148.1:0-1221 GCA_900290295.1 Burkholderiales bacterium | reverse complement strand
CGGTTTCGTCGGCACCGCGTTTGCGGACGATTCCGGTATCACGATCTACGGCATCTTGGACGCGGCCATTGCCTATGTCCAGCATACCCTGGACTTCGAGGGCAACCACCCCGTAGAGGTCAACCCGAACGTGACCAAAGGGACGAACTCGGCAACCGGGATGATGAACGGTGCCATGTCGGCGACAAGATGGGGCATCAAGGGCCAGGAGGACTTGGGTGGCGGCACCAAGGCAATCTTTCTGCTCGAGCAGGGCTTTGACCTTTCCACCGGCACCGTGAGCAACGCGGCCATCGGCTTGGCTAACAACAAGTCCACCGGGCCGCAATTCTCCGCCGACAGTGCGATCTCGGGACAGTTTTTCAACCGTGGAGCCTATGTCGGTCTTTCCTCCAACCAGTACGGCACCTTTACGGCGGGCCGCCAGCAGAATTTCTTTCTCGACAACATCGCGATCTTCGATCCCTTGATGGGTTCGCAGGCGTTCTCGCCGATCGGCTTTTCGGGCAGCTACGGCGGCGGCGGATTCACCGACGATAGCCGGGTCGACAACAGCCTGAAATACAAGATCGCCTTAGGGGACTTCACCCTGGGTGCCATGTACAAGATCGGCGGTATCGCCGGTGGCAACCTTGCCGAGAGCGCGTGGTTGTTCAACGGCGTCTACGCCGTCGGGCCCTTTGCAGCGCAGCTCGGCTACGAACAGTTCCGGGACGCGTTCAGCATATCCAACAATACGGGCACCGGAAGCGTCAAGGTAACCGCGGCGGACACCAAAGCCTACATGGCCGCGGCCAAGTACACGTGGGAACACCTGACGGTTCGCGGCGGCTACGAGCGCGAGGAGATGGAAAATCCGACCAACCCGACACAGGACTTACTGCTCACGACCATATTTAACACACCGGTCGCCTCGGTAACCGTCAACGCCTACCCGAACCAGAAGAACCTCAATGTCTACTGGTTCGGCGGCGGTTATGACTTCACCCCGGCCTTCACCCTCTTGGCCGGTGTCTACCACGTCTCGCAGAATGCGTATAACTGCAAGGGTCAGCAGATTCCGATACCCGGCCAGGCAGCACCCTCGGCGAGCGCCTGCAGCGGCGCGCTCAACTACTACTCGCTGGTGGCCGACTACAACCTGTCCAAGCGCACGGATCTGTACGTCGGGTGGATGGACTCGCTCGTCTCCGGCGGACCTGCCGCGGCGGTCGCCAATAC
>OMSW01000315.1 GCA_900290295.1 Burkholderiales bacterium | reverse complement strand
GCACGCGATGCACGATCCGACGGAAGGCGGGCTCGCGATGGGGCTCTTCGAGCTGGTGGCGCCGGCCGGTCTCGGGCTGCGGGTCATTCGCCAGCACATTCCCGTGTTTCCCGAAACCGACAAGATTTGCAGTGCGCTCGCGCTCGATCCGCTGAAAATGATTGCATCGGGCGCGTTGCTGATCGCCGTCGCGCCAGACAGAGCGGACTCGGTCCTGACGGCCATTGAGGCCACAGGCGTTCCGGTTGTGGTGATTGGTGAGGTGCGTCCGTCGAGCGAGGGCATCACGATCGTGACGAATGGGGCCATAGAGCCGCTCACGCCCCCGGTTCGAGACGAGATCGCACGAGCCTTCGGAGGCGGTTAGGCACCGTGCGGGTATCAGCAGCTTCGATCGGAGGCCGAACATGAACGGACCGATCCACGAGGTACCCCGCTCGCGGCCCCGCGGGAGCAGCGCGCGGCATCGCCTTCGAGCATGTAGCTGAGGAGGATAGATGGGAAATTTGCATGCTTCCATTGGACGGGATCTAATATCGGAATCATGAATGACCCGACCATCGTCGTGGCGGGAGCTACCGGTAATCTCGGCGGACGCATCGCGAGAGCTTTGCTCGAACGGGGAGCCCGCGTAAAAGCGCTTGTTCGCCACGGCACTGCGCGAGACAAGCTTGAGCGACTGCAGGAGCTCGGCGTAACGATTGCCAGTGTCGACTTGAGCAGCGCTTCCCACGTGACACCGGCATGCTCGGGTGCGTCCTGCGTGGTGTCCGCGCTGCAGGGATTGCGGGACGTGATCGTGGAAACGCAAACGGTTCTGCTCGACGCTGCGATCAAGGCTGACGTGCCACGGTTCATTCCGTCTGACTACTCGATTGATTTCACCAAGTTTCCACCCAGAGAGAATCGCAATCTCGATCTGCGCCGAGACTTCCACAAGCGCCTCGATAAGACTCCGATTTCAGCGACCACGATCTTCAACGGTGCGTTTGCCGATATGCTCACCGGTCAGATGCCGCTCATTCTCTTCAAACTGAAGCGAGTCCTCTATTGGGGCGACGCGGAC
>OMSW01000124.1 GCA_900290295.1 Burkholderiales bacterium | reverse complement strand
GACCATGTGGATTTTCCCGCCTCGAGTCCGTTCGCACTGGCTTGCGGGGGCACCAGCCTGCGGGCGAGCCAGGCCGCGATCGTCAGCGAGGTGGTCTGGAACGATGGCGCCGGCGAAGGCTCCGGCGGAGGCGGCATCAGCAGTTACTTCCCCGCGCCCGCGTGGCAGGCCGGCGCGACGGCAACCAATCGTCAAGGCGAGACGGAACCGCTGACGAAACGGGGCGTTCCCGATGTTGCGGGCAATGCGGACCCGGAGACCGGATACGAAGTGCGCATTGACGGCTCCAATACGGTCATCGGCGGAACGAGCGCCGTCGCACCGCTATGGGCCGCCTTGCTCGCTCGCGTCAATCAAAGGACCGGCACTCCGGCCGGCTATCTCAATCCGCGGCTCTACCAGAACCCGCACGCTCTGAGAGACATCACGCAAGGCAATAACGGCGACTTCGACGCGACGGCCGGCTGGGATGCCTGTACGGGTCTCGGAAGCCCGAACGGCAGTTTGCTAGCTGGCCTGCTCTGAGGCTCCCGGGCATCGCGTGGCGGCGACCCGCGCCGGCCAGCAGCGTGTGCACCGGCGCCGATGGCACGCGACAGCGCCGGCCGCGCGCAGCAGAACCGCCGCAAAGCCTGCGCCGTGGACACTACGCGGATCCAAAGTATATTTGTCGCCGGAGCGCAGAGATCGACGTTGGCCAGACGTCCGACTGCGCGTGCTCGCTTGCGGCACGGACTCCGGAACCCCGCATAGGTGAGTGAAATGTCTTCTGAACCTCAGATGGTCGGACGGATTGATGCGGCGCATGGTCCGGTCGTGGACGTACGCTGCTCCTACCTGCCGCCGCTGGGGCAGGCGCTGGACGTCACCGACGGTGACGAGCGTTACGTGCTGGAGGTCTACCAGCATTTGGATCCGAGCCGCATCCGCGCGATTGCCCTACATTCGACGGCGGGCTTGTATCGCGGCATGCCCGTATACGACCGCGGCGGGCCCCTGCACGTACCCGTCGATGGCAGCTGCTTGGGTCGCATGCTCAATGTGTTCGGCGAACCGCTCGACGGCGGCGGCGCGCTGCCGGCGAACGAATTCCGCGACATCCTGGCCGCACCGCCCACCCTGGCCGACACGCTGCCCCCGACGCGCATACTGGAGACGGGCATCAAGGTCATCGACCTGCTCTGCCCCTTCGTGAGAGGCGGCAAGACCGGCTTGTTCGGCGGAGCCGGGGTCGGAAAGACGGTGCTCATGATGGAATTCATGCATGCAGTAAGCGCCAGGCTGCATGGCGTGTCGGTATTCGCCGGGGTGGGCGAGCGGATGCGCGAGGGGCACGAACTTTGGCATGAAATGAGTGATGCGGGCGTGCTGCCGCACTCCGTGCTCGTCTACGGTCAAATGGATGAATCGCCCGGCGTTCGCTTCCACGTCGGCTTTACGGCACTCGCCTACGCGGAATACCTGCGCGATACCTTGTCCACGGAAGTGCTGTTCCTGATGGACAACGTTTTCCGTTTCGTGCAGGCGGGCAGCGAAATCTCCGGACTTCTGGGTCGCATGCCGGCCACGGTAGGCTATCAGCCCACCCTCTTGACCGAAGTTGCCTCTTTGCAGGAGCGTATTGTCTCCACCCAAGCGGGCGCTATCACTTCGGTCCAGGCCGTGTACGTACCCGCCGATGACATGTCCGATCCGGCGGTGGCTACGATTCTGGGCCATCTGGATAGCATCGTCATCCTCTCGCGCCAGCAGGCGGCAAAGGGAATTTACCCGGCAGTGGACCCGCTCAAATCCAACTCCCGGATGATGGATCGGCGCATCCTGGGCGAAAGACACTACCGCGTCGCGCGTGCGGTTCGCGAGCACCTGGCCCGCTACCGCGAGCTCGAAGATATCATTGCCATGCTCGGAATCGAGGAGCTCTCCGCCGAGGATCGTCGGATCGTCGAGCAGGCGCGCCGGCTGCAGCGCTATCTGACCCAGCCCTTTAGCGTGGTGGCCGATCACACCGGAATTGCCGGCGCCAGCGTTGCGCTGGCACAGACACTTTCCGATTGCGAAGGCTTCCTCGATGGCCGCTACGACGCGCGCAGCGAGCAGGACTGCTACATGCGCGGGGCAATGCCGGCATGAGGACCTTTCGCCTTGCCTTGCTCGATTCGCGCGGCGCGGACCGATTCGAGCGCGTGCAGCAGTTCATCGGCGCCGACGCCAGCGGCGCCTTCGGCATCCTGGCCGGTCATGCGCCCATGATCGTGGCGCTGCGCTACGGCCTGGCCCGTTTTCTGGACGACGCCGGGGCCTGGCACTACCTTGCGCTGCCGGCAGGAATCCTGCGTCTGGATCGCGACGATTTGCGGGTGGTTACGGTGCGCTATTTCCTTGGCGACGAGCCCGGGGCGCTCTTGGACCGGTTGGCGCGCGAGATGGCGCAGCACGATTCGGATCTGAGCGCGGCGCGCCAGATTTTGGCGAAGATCGATCGCATGCTGATACGGCGGCTCGCCGACCTCGAAGGCAGGGGCACAATGGCAGCAGAATCAATCGCCCAATGACCGATCCGGAAAAATTGCTCGCCGACACCTCGCGCGATGTGCAGCGCCTGGAGCAAAAGGCGCGACGGCCGGCGACCTGGATCGGCACAATGTTCTATGGCGGCACGCTCGGCCTGCTGTTCGTGGTGCCAATCGTTGCCGGGGCCTATCTCGGTCGCTGGCTCGATACCCTCATCGCCGGCTACTCGGTGCGCTGGACCATGAGCCTGATCGTGCTCGGCATAGCCGTCGGTGCGTACAACGTGTACCGGTTTCTCAAGGACAAATCATGAACGGCGGCGAACTCGGTGCGGTTGTTGCCTTCCGGCTCGGCCCCCTGGCGATCACCGATACAGTGGTGACCACCTGGGGCATCATGCTGGTATTCGTAGTGCTGGTTGCGCTGCTGTCGCGCCGGCTGACAGAGGAGCCGGCGCGCTGGCAGATCGCGATGGAAGGCGTCGTCGCCACCATCGAAGCGGCCATCGCCGAGGTCCTGCCGCAGGAGCCCCGGCGCGTGCTGCCCTTCATCGCGACACTTTGGCTGTTCGTGCTGGCGGCGAACCTGATCGGCCTGGTACCCGGGCTGCAGGCTCCCACCGGCGATCTTTCCACCACCGCTGCGCTGGCGACATTGGTGTTCTTCTCGACCCATTGGTTTGGCATCCGTGCCAACGGACTGCGTTCCTATCTGCGCCATTACATCGAGCCGAGCGTGATCCTGTTGCCCTTCCACATCATCAGTGAGCTCACGCGCACCTTGGCCCTTGCGATTCGTTTGTTCGGCAACATGATGAGCCTGGAAATGGCCGCATTGCTGGTGCTGCTGATCGCCGGCGTCCTGGTGCCCGTGCCCTTGCTCATGCTGCATGTGGTGGAAGCGCTGGTACAGGCGTACATCTTCGGCATGCTTGCCTTGATCTACGTCGCGGGCGGGCTCGAGGTGCCGGAATCGGGCGCGGCAGCGGCCGGCGTTTCATCCTCCAAGGAGACCCCATGAGCGACCTGCATCTTTTCAGTTCTCTTTCCACGGTGGTTGCCGGGGTCGTGATTGCACTGGGTACTATGCTCCCCGCAATCGCGATGGGGCGCGCCATCAGCAGCGCGCTCGAGGCGCTGGCGCGCCAACCGGAGGCGGAGAAGACCATCACGCGGACCCTGTTCATCGGCCTGGCGATGATCGAATCGCTGGCCATCTATTGCCTGGTCGTTGCGCTGATCGTCCTGTTCCGCAATCCGCTGCTCGAATACTTCCTCAAGTAGCGGCCGCGGAGACGCCACCATGCAAATGGACTGGACGACATTTGTACTCGAGGTAATCAACTTCCTCGTTCTGGCATGGCTGCTGCAGCACTTTTTCTACCGCCCGGTGCTGGCCGTGCTCGATGCGCGCCAGGCAAAGGTCCAGGCGATCAAAACGGAGGCCGAGACCATCCGCCGCGATGCCGAAGCGCTACGCACGCAATATGAGACCCGGCTGGCCGACTGGAATGCGGAGCGCGAGCGGGAACGCGAAACGCTCCAGCAGGAGCTGCTGCAGGAGCGTGCCCGGCGGCTGGATGAACTGCGGCACGAGCTGGCGGACGAAGAAGCCAAGAGCCGCGCCCGCGCCGACGCCGCGGCGGCGGCACGCGAGGCGGCGCTGCGGCGTCGGTCGATTGCAGACGCCTATGGCGCGGCGGCGGCAATGCTGCAGCGGCTTGCCTCGCCGGCGCTGACCGCGCGGATCGTGCAGCTGTTCTGCGAGGATCTCGATGCACTGGGCGAAGTGGACCGAACGAGCCTGCGGCAAGCGGCAGCCGCGTTGATGGAACAGGAAACGGTGGACATCTCGAGCGCCTGCCCGCTGGGCGAGGCGGAGCGCAGTGCGCTGATCGAGGCCCTGGCGAGGGCCACCGGTCGGCGGCCGGACGTGCGCTTCCGGGAGGCCGCCGAGCTCATTGGCGGCCTGCGTGCCGCAGTGGGCCAATGCCGGCTCGATGCCAGCCTGGCCGACGAACTGGCGTTCTTCCAGCAGCAAGGCAAGCATGCCTGAGTCGCCATTGCGCCAGCCCGGCTACCGCTTCGGTCTGCGGCTATCGGAGCGCGGCACCGTGGTCGGGATCGGCGATGGGATTGCGTGGGTTCGTGGCCTGCCCTCCGCCTATCTCGATGAGCTGATCGGGTTTGACGACGGCAGTACCGGACTGGTGTTCCAGCTCAACGAACAGCTGCTCGGCGCCATCCTGCTATCGCAGAAGCATGGCCTCACGGCCGGCATGGCGGCGCAACGGACAGGACGGCGCCTGGAAGTCGGTGTTGGCGACACGCTGCTCGGCCGTGTGGTCGATCCCCTGGACAACCCCTTGGACGGGTTGGCGCCGCCCGAGACCCGGGAATTCCGATTTCTCGAAGCACCGGCACCGCCGATCCTAGAGCGCGACTTCGTCAATCAGCCCCTGTACACCGGCAACAAGATCGTCGACACCCTGATCCCGATCGGCAAGGGACAACGCCAGCTCATCGTCGGTGACGATGGGCTAGGCAAGAGTTCCTTCGTTCTGGACACCGTAATCAATCAAAGAGGCCGCGAGCTACTGTGCGTGCTGGTGGTGATCGGACAGCCGCGCTCGGCGGTGGCGGCAACCATCGAGGCATTGACCAATGCCGGCGCAATGGAATACACCGTCGTGGTCGTTGCCGAAGCCAACGCCCTGCCCGGGTTTCGCTACCTGGCGCCCTTTGCCGGTTGTGCCATCGCCGAGCACTGGATGCGCGCCGGACGCGATACTCTGGTGATTTACGACGATCTGAGCCGGCACGCCCAGTCCTACCGGGAACTGTCCTTGCTGTTGCGCCGTCCGCCGGGGCGTGAGGCCTACCCCGGCGATATCTTCTACCTGCACTCGCGCCTGCTCGAGCGCTCGGCGGTGCTGGCACCCGCCTTCGGCGGCGGCAGCATGACGGCATTGCCGGTCGTCGAAACCCGACAAGGTGAAATCGCCGCATACATCCCGACCAACCTTATCTCGATCACCGACGGCCAGATCTACTTCGACGGCAAACTCTTTGCCGCAGGAATGCTGCCCGCCATCGATATCGGCCGTTCGGTTTCGCGAATCGGCGGCAAAGCCCAGCATCCTGCCATCAAGTCGGCCGCCGCGCGGATACGGCTCGACTACTTGCAGTTTCTCGATCTGGAACTTTTCGCCCGTTTTGGCACGCGTCTGGAATCCGGGATGGAGGAAAAACTGCGCCGCGGACGGCTGCTGCGAGCCCTACTCAAGCAGGATCGCCTCGCGCCGCTGCCCGAGTGGGCGCATTTGGCCTGGCTGCTCTTGTACGAACAGGGCCTGCTGGATAACTTTACGCCGGCCGCGGCCGCCGCGGCCCTGCCTGCGGTATTCGCAGGCATCGCCGAGCGCGGATTGACGGTCGACACACCGAAGGAAAACTGGGTGGTGGCATTGCGCCAATGCCTGGCGGAGGCGAGGTGAGCGAGCGTCGCGAGATCGAGGCGCGGCTGGCGCTGTACGATGACCTGTCGGGCATTCTGAGGGCGATGCGCAGCTTCGCGCTGGCCGAATTGCACCGCGTGATGCGCCGCGAGAAGGCCCAAAACGAAGTGGTGCAGACGCTGGCCGGAGCGTTCGCCGAAATGGCGCCCGCCGCGCCCAAGCCGCCGCGCTGCGCGGGTGACGTTTGGCTGTTGTTCGGATCGGTCCGGGGCTTTTGCGGAAGCTTCAATGACGACGTTCTGCGGGCCTGGCAGTGCGCAGCCGAAGCAAAGTCGCCGGTCGTGGTCGTGGGCGAACGGCTTGCGGCGAGCATGGACGGTAACGGGACGGGACGCTTCTTCGTTCCCGGTCCGATTGGCGCTCTGGACGCAGCCGCGGCCGTAGACCGGATCTTGCTTGCCTTTGGCGAGGCGCGCCGGCTCGTGCCCGGCGAGGCCGGACTGGTGGCTTGCTTTCGAGACGAGGCGGGGGCGCGCAACGAGCGCTTGTTGCCCCTTGCCCTGCCCTCGGCGAGCAACAGGGCGTACCTGCCGCTGACGCAGGAGCCGGCGCGGCAGGTGGCCGAGCAGGTGATGCAACACTACCTTTTCCACGCGCTGCTGGCGCGGCTCTTGAACGCCATTCGGGTGGAAAACCAAATGCGACTGGCGCAGATGGAGAACGCGCTACATCATCTGGACCGCAGCAGCGAGAACCTGCAACGGCAAGACAACCGTCTGCGGCAGGAGGAAATCGTTGAGGAAATCGAGCTGATCCTCCAGGACCGGGCCGGGGTCTGATGTCTTGATTTGCAGCAAGGAACGCCGCCCGGCTTCCGCTAGTATCGATGCGGCGGAAATCACCCATAGCTTGCGGCGGAACGGCGCGGCAGATCGCCGCGTTGACAGCATTTGGGAACGCGTGCTTGCACGCACGATCCGCGCTTGCAGACGCGACGCAGCGGGGAAGTGCCATGAGGTCGCCGGAAGAGGTACGGATCGGGCATCTCGCTTTGCCGGGCCAGCTTTGCACCGGCTCGAATTTCATGGGACTGGTCGTCTTTGTCCATGGCAGCGGCAGCAGCCGGCTCAGCCCCCGCAATGCGTACGTCGCCACGGCCTTGAACAAGCACCGCCTCGCTACCCTGCTCTTTGACTTGCTAACCGATACGGAAGCGGCTGATCGCGGCAAAGTTTTCGACATC
>OMSW01000092.1 GCA_900290295.1 Burkholderiales bacterium | reverse complement strand
CCGATTCCGGACACGTCGCGCGTCTTCGGCTGGCCCGCCTCTAGTGCGCTTCCCGCGAGCCAGATATATGGCACCACGACGTCGACCTTGGCCGAGTCGCCCCACGCATCGAGCGAATGCACGTATCCCAAGGCCGTTTCGTTGGTGTGCAGGTGCCCATTGCTGATTGGTAACGACGGATCGACCGCCACACTGCCCTCCGTGTAGCCGTAGGCCGCGAGGGCGAAATTAAGACCGACCGGCGCATTCGCGTACGACCTGGGTTCGAGAGCCTGCGCGTGCGCTGGATCAGCCGCGAACACGAGCGCGGCCACGCCCAGTGCTGCGCCTGCTGCCCTCGCATCCTTTGTCAAGTCAAGCGGATGCACGCGCCAGCCGGTGAAGGGTATTGATCCGTGGGTTGCGACGCGGCTCCGCCTGGCACCACGCAGCGGGCCACTACCGATTTCGACGGTTGGCCTTGGCATTATTTATCGCTTGATCATCGAGAAGGGATTTTATGTCGTTTTCGCCTCGTCGCGCCGTCGCATCTAGCACGAAATACGTCGGCGCCCGCGCGTCAGCATCAGCGATCTTTATAGTGTCCGGTGATGTCCATGTGCCGGCGCCGGCCGATGGAATCGATGGCGGCGTTTGGTCTTGGCCGCGAGACGAATCCGGTCCCGTAGCTCCTCAGGGTAAACTTTACAATCGAATTGGGGCGCCAGGGATTCGTAGACATGGTTCGGGTTCAAACAATCGAGGAAGATTCGTGGCAGGCCCCTTATAGCGATCGCCAGCAGGAGGAAGCAACCGGCGTGATCGAAAACGGCGGCTTGCTTTTCTTCCCGCGTCTTGCCTTCACCCTCAGCGAGGCGGAAAGACGCTTCCTTGTCCCCGACGCCGTTGGTCAGAAGGTGAAAAACGTCAGCTTTGACATTCGAAACGGGACCCTGCGCGGTAGCGCCCTGGAAGGTGCGGATGCCGCGGCGCTGCGGGACATGCTGGAGCGTTATGCCCGGCAAGCGCTTGCCTTGGTCCGGTCGCTGCTGCCGCACTACGCGCCGACGCTGGAGCAGGCGCGCACCAGCTATCGGCCGGTGGAAGCCGCCGGTAGGACGACCTCCTGGCGCAAGGATGACACGCGGCTGCACGTGGATGCCTTTCCGTCCAGCCCCAATCAAGGGCAGCGGCTGCTGCGCGTGTTCAGCAACATCAATCCCGAGGGCAAGGACCGCGTCTGGAACATTGGCGAGCCCTTTGAGGCCGTGGCGCAACGGTATCTGCCTTCGATTGCGGCTTCGTCGTCGGGCTACGCCCGCCTTTTGCGCGCATTGGGAATCACGAAAAGCCTGCGCACCGAATACGACCACATCATGCTGCAGATGCATGACCGTATGAAGGCGGACAAAGACTACCAGGCCACGGCGGCGTCTATGCAATTGCGGATGCCGCCGGGTTCGACATGGATCGTGTATACGGACTCTGTCTCCCATGCCGCCCTGTCCGGCCAGTTCATGATGGAGCAGACTTTTCTGCTGCGGCCCGCGGCGATGCTCGACCCCTCTCGGTCGCCGCTGCGTATCCTCGAGCGCATGGTTGGCCGGGCGCTGGCCTGAAATGCACCAGAGCGCCTTCGAGCACCGGCTTCGTGTCCGATACCACGAAACCGATCAGCAGGGCATCGTCTACCACGCCCGCTACCTCGAGTACCTGGACGTGGCAATGACCGAGTACCTGCGCCACATCGGCTGGGACTACCAGCGCTTGCTGGCCGAAGGCTGCGACCCATCGCTTATCCGTACCACGCTGAACTTCCTGCGCCCCGCGAGCTTCGAAGACGAACTCCTGGTCGCCGTCTGGCCGCTCCAGGTTGGCAATAGCAGCTTCACCCTGTGCTTCGAGATCAGGTCGTCGGCAGAGGGCGAATTGTTGCTCACCGCGGAAACCGTTTACGTCAACTTCGATCCGGCAAGCAAGCGGTCCCGGCGGCTGCCGGCAGCCATTCGTGACCGCTTGACTCAGGATATACCCGCCACGCCATCCGATCGGCGGGGCCCCCGGGGTAGACCAGGGGCCGCCCGCGGAATGCTAGTTGCCCGACGGCATCGGGATATTGAAGCCCTCCTTCTCCAGCTGTTCCCGAATCCAAGTGAACCTCTGGTAACCCGACAAGGGATCGGACCTGTATACGCGACACTCTGCAACTTGCGCGGCGGGTATTTCAAATACGTCAGCACCGATTGAGAAACTCGATCATGGCAAGGTTGACCTCCGCGCGCCGTTCCTGCTGCGTCCAGTGTCCACAACCGGGCAGCATGATCGTCCCGCGGAGCTGTGGTACAAACTTCGACAAGTTGGCGATACGCTGATCCATGCCGCGGAAGGCAACAACGAGATCGCGGTCGCCGGCGATGTAGAGCGCGGGCACCTGCACTGAAGCGCCCGCAAAGGGGGCTAGGAGTTCCCAGTTGCGATCGATATTGCGGTACCAGTTAAGGCCGCCCCGGAACCCTCTATGCGCGAATTGGCCTGCGTAGTAATCAATGTCGGTCTCGCTGATCCAGCCAGGCAGCGACGTCGGATTCACCATGCGGCTGAGCATTCCGCCCTTTCGCGGCACCATGCCGACCGTGCCGGTGACGGCGCCAGCACCTGGGCGAGCTGGCATATCACCGGAGGACGTGTAGAGGAAAGAGCGGATCGCAACGCGAACGTCGCGCTCCAGCTCAAGCTCGGCCACACCCGGCGTCTGAAAGTAGAGCTGATAGAAGAGCGAGTCCTCGTTCTGAGGCATGGTAGTGGTGGGACGAAGCGTTCCCCGCGGCACGAATGGCACGCTCAGTCCGACCACGCCGCGGAAGCGGTCGGGACGCAGGAGCGCAGCGTGCCACGCGACGGGGGCGCCCCAGTCGTGACCGGCAATTACCGCGTTCTCGGCACCAAACGCGTCGAGCAGGCCGATCATGTCGCCGACCAGATGGAGGAGCGTGTACTTCTCGATCTCCGGCGGGCAGTCGGTCTGGCCATAGCCACGCATGTCGGGCGCAAGCACGCGGAAACCGGCTTCGGCGAGGGCCGGCATCTGGTGGCGCCAGGAGTACCAGGACTCGGGAAAACCGTGACAAAGAACGACCAGCGGACCGGCGCCCATCTCGGCAACGTGCATTCGAATACCGTTCGTCTCGATACTTCGATGCTTTACTTCGGTCATTATGGTTCGCTTCTAAAGGAAGGGTTACGTCTCCTCCATCATCGCAGCAATTGACCCTGCCCGGCTCATTTCGTCGCAAAGCCCGCTCGTCGACGCTCCGCCATAAGCGTAGCTACCGCCACGTTGCCGTTGCCGCTCCAGCAAAGCGCCCTCCACCCTAGGGCGCCAGCGTACTTTCAGACGCGATCCGCCCTTGCGGCATAGCATCCAAACTTTGCGTAGTGGATATGAATGTACGCGACACGCGCAAGGCCAAGCTGCCTTTCGAGCAAGATCTCCAGCTCCTTTCCGTCACACAAATCTGCCGTCACCATTATTCCGTCGGCATCAAAAGCTCGCGACGAAAGAATTCGAAAGCGGAAAAGTTCCGGCACCTCATTGACCGCCGGGCGTGCCTGCTCCACGCCCTGCCTGATATAAATCGCGTGGCTGGCACGATACGGCGAGGCGATGCCCTGGTGCATGTAGTTGAGGAGAACCAGCTGATCGCCGACCTCGGCATCGACGAGGCTCACGCGGCAGGGAAAGCCGGGCTTCGTCGTGGCAGTGCAACGAGTTGCCAAGTGGCCGGCAAGTTCATCCTTCGGCATGCGGAATAGCGGCGCGAACTGGCGCCCTTCGAGAGCGCTGATTTGAAAGCTCATGGGACCCTCCGGTGCACTCGATGCTAGGCCGGAGTCCGTCGAGAGACCATCCGGATCTTGCGGTCAAAGCTCCCGAGGTCACGAACGCTTCACCATCGATCGCACTAGCAATTTGATCCACGTCAAGCGAGTTTTGGGTACGGGCCTATAAGATGTACTCTGTATGCATGTTATGGTGCAGCCCTCTTCCGCGCAGCGGAGGCGGCTCGCGCAGAGCTTCGATTTCGGGGCCAGCCGTTCTGGCAAATAACGCAATAAATTTTAGGGAGATGGCGATGGCGCTTTTTCAAGAGATTGGCGGCGAGGCAGCAGTCAATGCCGCAGTCGATATTTTTTACCGCAAGGTTCTGAAGGACGACCGGATCAAGCGTTTCTTTGACGATGTCGACATGGAGAAGCAGGCTGCCAAGCAAAAGGCATTTCTCACCATGGCGTTCGGGGGTCCGCACAACTACAGCCACCGGGACATGCGCACGGCGCACGCAGCTTTGGTGGAGAGGGGGCTCAACGATTCGCATTTTGATGCCGTCATGGAACATCTGGGCGCAACCCTGACCGAACTCAAGGTGCCGGCGCCCCTAATTGCACAGGCCGCGGCCGTTGCCGAGAGCACGCGCAACGACGTTCTTGGCAGGTAACAGGGTAAGCCTTCACCGATGCCAAAGATTGTCTACGGCGGTCGATCATTCGAGTCGGGCACGGCCTCCGTGCTCGACACGCTGAGCTCGCACGAGATCTCCATTCCGTCGTCCTGCCGATCCGGGCTGTGTCAGGCGTGCCTGATGCGTGCCGTCAAGGGACGTGTTCCGGCGCGAGCGCAGCTTGGGCTCAAATCCACTCTGGTTTCGACGCACCATTTCCTGGCGTGCTCCTGTATTCCCGAAGAGGACATGGAGATCGCTCTTCCCGACGATGCGATGCACACGCTTTTCGCCAAGGTAACGCGTCTGGAGCGCCTCAACCCCAACGTGCTCGGCATCTGGCTGCG
>OMSW01000141.1 GCA_900290295.1 Burkholderiales bacterium | reverse complement strand
AGCTTCACCCGCACCCAGGGGCGTCCACGGTTCATGCGCGAGAAAAAACCGATGTTGGCTTCGATCGCCTCCTGGCGCAGCAAGCCGCAGCGCACGTCGATCCCGGCACCGCGCAGCATTTCCATCCCCCGCCCGGAGACCTGGGGATTGGGATCCTCGACTGCGGCCACCACGCGCGCCACGCGCGCTTCGATCAGCGCCGTCGCGCACGGTGGGGTGCGGCCAAAATGCGAGCACGGCTCCAGCGTGACGTACACCGTCGCGCCCTGAACGTCGTGGCCCTGGCGGCGTGCATCCTGCAGTGCATCGATTTCCGCATGATGGGAGCCCGGCCGTTGGGTAAATCCCTCGCCCAGGATCTGTCCGTCGCGAACGATGACGCAACCGACGCGCGGATTGGGAGTGGCGTGCAGCAACGCGCGCGTGCCCAGCTGGAGCGCATGTTGCATGTAGAGCGGATCGGCCTCGGAATACATGGTACCGGCCGATTTTACGCGGCGCGAGGGGGCGCTGCCGCCCCCTCGTGCACGGACGGATAGGTTAACGAATCGTCAGACGACGGCCTTCCACGTGGGCACGCTTGGGCAGGGCCAGCCGCAACACGCCGTTTTCGTAGTTGGCATCGGCTTTTTCCTCGGTCACTTCGGCCGGCAGCTCGAAGCTGCGGGCATAGCTGCTTGCATAGCGCTCGGTATGCAGCACCTTGTCGCCTTCCTTGGTCTCGGTTTGCGACTTGCTTTCGGCGGCAATCGACACCCGCGCACCTTCCACGGTCACTCGGATGTCCTCTTTCTTGACGCCGGGCAGGTCCACGGTTACCAGGTACCGGTCGCCCTTATCGACAACGTCCATGCGCGCCAATACCGACGTCGGCAACTCCTCGGACCTCGAAGTCAGCGGCCAGTTGCCACGTGTGAAATAGTCGGAAAACAGCTGGTCAAAAATCGAGCCATAGGGCTCGCGACGGATGATCGCATTCATGTTTCACCTCTCAATGTAGAAAATCGGAATCCAGACCGCCAGAAATTCGATACCGGCCTTGCGCTCGATATCGAGAGCCCAAAACCTGCGCCGGGCAAATCACCCGCTGCGGCTGAGCCGGTATCCCTTATCTGGGGTGCAGAAGCCGGCTTTCAAGTCCCGCCAGGCACCGTTGGGCCGCCCGTCAGATGCGGCGGCGCCGCGGCGGCCGGACCTCCCGCACCACCTCGGCAAACTCGTCGATGTCTTCAAAGCTGCGATAGACCGAGGCAAACCGGATGTAGGCGACCTTGTCCAGGCGCTTGAGTTCGCGCATCACCAGCTCGCCGAGTTTCTCGCTCTTGATCTCCCGCTGGGCGGCGCTAAGCAGGCGATCCTCGATCCGACCGATGGCGTCCTCGACTGACTCGCGCGGCACCGGGCGTTTGCGCAGTGCCAGCAGCATGGACGCGCGCAGCTTGTTGCGGTCGTAGTCGGCGCGGCTGCCGCCGCGCTTGATGAGCGTTGGCAGGGCAAGTTCAACCCGCTCGTAGGTGGTAAAGCGCTTGTCGCATCCGAGACAGCGCCGGCGCCGCCGGATCGTCGCGCCCTCATCGGAGGCGCGCGAATCGATCACCTGGGTGTCGGCGTGCGTGCAGAAAGGACACTTCATGGCAAGCGCGCCCCAGGGCGGGGCGCTAGCCGTACACCGGGAAACGCCGCGTGAGTTCTGCAACCTTGTGCCGCACCGACTGCGCGACGGTCGCGTCGTCCGGTCGCTCGAGCACGTCCGCGATGAGATTTGCCGTGGTCTTGGCCTCCTCGGTGCCGAAACCGCGCGTGGTCATCGCCGGCGAACCGATACGAATTCCGCTCGTGACCATGGGTTTCTCCGGGTCGTTCGGAATGGCGTTCTTGTTCACCGTGATATGCACCTGCCCCAGCAGGGCCTCGGCCTGCTTGCCGGTGATGCTCTTGGAGCGCAGGTCAACCAGCATGAGGTGGCTTTCGGTCCGGCCGGAGACGATTCGCAGGCCACGCTCGGTGAGTGTTTGCGCCAGCACCTGGGCATTGCGCACGACCTGCGCCTGGTAGGTCTTGAAGTCCGGCCTCAGTGCCTCGCGAAATGCCGTCGCCTTGCCGGCGATCACGTGCATGAGGGGCCCGCCCTGCAGGCCGGGAAACACCGCCGAATTGACCAATTTCTCGTAGGCTTCCGTCATCAGAATAAAACCGCCGCGCGGCCCGCGCAGGCTCTTGTGCGTGGTGGAAGTAACGATATCGGCATGGGGCACGGGATTGGGGTAGACACCGGCGGCGATCAGGCCAGCATAGTGCGCCATGTCGACCATGAAGCACGCGCCGACGTCGCGGGCGATGCGCGCGAATCGCTCAAAGTCGATCGCCAGGGAGTACGCCGAAGCACCTGCCAGAACCAGCTTCGGACGATGTTCGTGCGCCAGGCGCTCGGCTTCGTCGTAGTCGATTTCCTCGCGCGCGTTCAGGCCGTAGCTCACAACATGAAACCATTTGCCGCTCATGTTGACCGGAGATCCGTGTGTCAGGTGTCCGCCCATGGCCAAGGACATTCCCATGATGGTGTCGCCGGGCTTGAGCACCGCCAGGAATGCGGCCTGGTTGGCCTGCGAACCAGAATTGGGCTGCACATTGGCAGCCTGCGCTCCGAAAAGCTTCTTCACGCGATCCAGTGCCAGCTGTTCGGCCACGTCGACGTACTCGCAACCACCGTAATAGCGCCGGCCGGGATAGCCCTCGGCGTATTTGTTCGTGAGCTGGGTCCCCTGCGCCTGCATCACCGCATAGCTCGTGTAATTCTCGGAGGCGATGAGCTCGATGTGCTCCTCCTGGCGGCGGTTCTCGGCGCAGATCGCGGCCCAGAGCTCGGGGTCCGTGCGCTCCAGGGTCAGGGAACGGTCGTACATGTTGCGCACCTCACAAAGAAATCAAGG
The DNA here is from genome assembly GCA_900290295.1 of Burkholderiales bacterium. Taxonomy (GTDB): domain Bacteria; phylum Pseudomonadota; class Gammaproteobacteria; order Burkholderiales; family Burkholderiaceae_F; genus GJ-E10. The sequence goes on along the minus strand of OMSW01000141.1, from coordinate 2,452 downwards.
GGTTCGCCGAGGCCTTTGACGTCGGCAAACGGGGGTGGAGTAAACCGGGTGCATGGTGGCGACGGGCGCCAGCGGCAAGGCCGTCCCGCGGATTATGCCAGCGCAGGCGCGGCGCCCAGCTTTAGGGCAGCTCGTCGAAGGCGCCGTCGAGGTGGCTGCGTTCGGCCCACGAGCACACCGTCAGGGCGGGGCCCGGATGGCGGGCCAGCACGCGGTTGATGCTGGCGTTGGGCAGCAGGTGCGAACGCGGTATTTCCCAGGCAATGCCGAATGCCGCGCGGTANNNNATTTCATCGAGGCACTGCAGGACGCGGGCCCGCGCGCCCAGATAGGACTCCCCGCCCGGCAATGCGTGCGCCGGATCGCGCCGACGCCAGATCGCGTATTCATTGGGCCAGTTCGCCTCGGCCTCGGCATAGGTCGATCCTTCAAACAGACCGAAGCCGCGCTCGCGCAAGCGCGCATCGACCCGCAGTTTCAGGCCGAGTTCGTGCGCCAGGGGTTGCGCGGTTTGGCTCGCCCGCGACAGGTCGCTCGTGAAAACGGCATCAATCGCATTGCCGCCGAGAAAACGGGCCAGAACTTCGGCCTGGCGCAGGCCGCGCGCCGACAAGGCGATATCACGATGGCCCTGGATGCGCGCCTGGGTATTCCATTCGGTTTCGCCGTGGCGGATCAGGAGCAGCGTCGTGTCGTTTGCCACGGTCTTGCCCGTCTTCAGGTAATCGTGACGCGCGCCCAGCGACGCTTGCCGATCTGCACGACGTATGTTCCGCGGTGCAGCTGCAGCGCACGATCGGCAATGCGCTGACCGTCTACCTTGACCGCGCCCTGTTCGATGCTGCGCAAGGCCTCGCTGGTAGAGGGCACCAGGCCGGCTTGCTTGAGCAAGGAGCCGATCGGCACGGCACCGCCGGCGGCCTCCAGCCGCACATCCGGCATTTCATCGGGCGCGGCTCCGCGCCGGAAACGCGCCTCGAACTCCTCAAGCGCGGCTTGCGCCTGCGCCGCGGAGTGAAAGCGGGTGACGATCTCCAGCGCCAGTGCGACCTTGGCGTCGCGCGGATTGCGCCCGCCCTCGGTCTCGCGCCGCAGCCGGCCGATCTGCTCCAGCGAGCAGGACGAAAGCAAATCGTAGTACCGCCACATGAGCACGTCGGATATCGACATCAGCTTGCCGAACATCTGCGCCGGCGTTTCGTTGATACCGACATAATTGCCCTTGGATTTGGACATCTTTTCCACGCCGTCCAGGCCTTCAAGCAAGGGCATGGTCAATATGCACTGTGGCTCCTGTCCATAGTGCTTTTGCAGCTCGCGGCCCACCAGCAGGTTGAATTTCTGGTCGGTGCCGCCAAGCTCGAGGTCGGCACGAAGCGCTACCGAGTCATAGCCCTGCATCAGCGGATAGAGCAGCTCGTGCACGGCGATCGGCTGACCGGCGGCGTAGCGAATACGGAAATCGTCGCGCTCGAGCAAGCGCGCTAGCGTGTAGTGTGATGCCAACCGTATCATGCCGTCAGCGCCCAGGGGCTGACACCACTCGGAGTTGTACCGGATCTCGGTGCGCTCGCGGTCGAGCACCAGCGAAGCCTGCTCGAAATACGTCGCTGCGTTGACGCGGATCTGTTCGGGCGAGAGCGGCGGGCGGGTGGTGTTGCGGCCCGACGGGTCACCGATCATCGAGGTGAAGTCGCCGATCAGAAAGATCACGGTGTGGCCCAGGTCCTGCAGCTGGCGCAGCTTGTTGAGCACCACCGTGTGTCCCAGATGGATGTCCGGTGCCGTAGGATCGAGCCCGAGCTTGCAGCGCAAGGGCGTGCCGCTGGCCATGGCACGGCTGAGCTTGGTGATGAACTCGCTCTCCACGAGCAGTTCCTCGCAGCCGCGCTTGATGACGGCCAGTGTTTGCTCGATTGCGGAAGAATCCGGGCTGGCGGCGTTTTGGGACACGAAGCTCTCAAGGACAGCGGTTGCACGGGCCCGCGGCTCCGCCGGCATTAGGCCGCACGCAGGGCGGCGGTGCGCGATAGCATCGCGGGGGTCGGCAGAGCAGGATCAGGAGGCGGGCGGGCGCGATCATGGAAGATTTTAATGCAAACTCTCGTGCCATCCGGACAATGAGCGTAGGGGTCAACGGGAAATGAACGAGAGCTGAGGCGATGATGCCCACTGGCGGATCCAATGTCGCGGCCGATGTGGGCGTGGCGACGGGGCCCGATGACACATCGGTGACCGGCGTTGCCCGGGAGGCGCGCGAGCTGTATATCGGCATCATGTCCGGCACCAGCTTGGACGGCATCGATGTCGTCCTGGCGGACCTATCGGGCAATGCGGTGCGGCTTCTGGCTCATTTGCGCCGCGCCTTCGCACCCGAATTGCGCGCCGCCCTGACGGCGCTGCAGTCCTCGGGGCAGGACGAGCTGCACCGCGCGGCAATTGCCTCGCAGCA
>OMSW01000022.1 GCA_900290295.1 Burkholderiales bacterium | reverse complement strand
CGGCTCTGCCACCAGTTGACGCGGTCATCGTGTCGCATGACCACTACGATCACCTTGATTATCCGACGATCCGCGAGCTGGCAAGGATCGACGTGCCATTCGTAACCTCACTGGGCGTCGGGGCGCATCTGGAGGCCTGGGGCGTGCGGCCCGAGCGCATCGTTGAGCTGGATTGGTGGGAGTCATACCAGTTGCCAAGCGCCGAGCTTTCGGTAACGGCCGCGCCGTCTCAGCACTTCTCGGGTCGCGGGCTCAAGGACCGCAACGCCACGCTGTGGTCGTCCATGGCCATTCGATCTCCGCGGCATTCGGTGTTTTTCAGTGGCGACACGGGCTTGACGACGGAGTACGTCGCGATCCGCGAGCGCTTGGGCCCGTTTGACCTCGTCATGCTTGAAGTGGGCGCCTTCCATCCGGCGTGGGGCCATATCCACCTTGGCCCTGAGAACGCGCTCGAGGCGCTGACACTTTTGGGTGGTGGCGCATTTCTCCCAGTGCATTGGGGTACGTTTGCATTGGCGATGCATGATTGGGACCAGCCGGCCGAGGCGCTGCTGACGCTCGGCCCAAAGAAAGGCGCGCGACTATTGATGCCGCGACTGGGCGAGCCCGTTGAGCCCGCACACGCACATGAGCTCACGCCATGGTGGCGAGCAGTCGACTTGCGAGAGCCTCGGCGGCAACCATCCGAGATGCCTGTCATGACACTACCCAAAGCCATCCCGTGGCCATTTGACTAGCCCCGTTGACCGATGGAACAGCCGTCAACTTACGGCACGTCGTCGCAACCTATTCCCGCGATGCTCTGCTTCGTGGCGTTGACCGTACCTAACCACGACCGCTAACCAGAAAACTAGCCCGCGCGATCGCGCCATTGGCCTGTTTCAGGGCCTCAGGTCGGGTACGATCTGCGCCGACATGCGGCGCATACCGCGCAGCAGTTCGAGCGTCGTGGCCTGGCCGATGTACTGGCCGCCGAGACGCCGGTGCACGGCATCCACATCGGCCAGGGCTTCTCCGTCGATGGCAATCAGGTGGTCTCCGGGCAAGATGCCGGCGCGATCCGCGGGGCTGCCCGGCTCGACTTCGTCGACGCTCACGATCGTCCTGGTCGATATGCCATGGTGCAGCGCCGTGCGGCGCGGCAGCGGCAGGGTCTGCGCCGCGATGCCCAGCCATGCCCGCCGTACGCGCCCGTACCGTAGCAGTTCGCTCGCCACCCAGCGCACCGTGTCGGCCGGTACGGCAAAACACAGCAGCTGTGCGCTACCGATCATCGCGGTGTTCACACCGACCACGCGCGCGTTGGCATCCAGCAGCGGTCCGCCGGAATTGCCGGGATTCAGGCTCGCGTCGGTCTGGATCACGCCATCGATGCAGCGCCCGTTGCCTGCGCGCAGCGTACGGCCGAGCGCCGAAATCACGCCCGTTGTGACGGTGTGTCCCAGGCCGTAGGGATTGCCGATCGCGATGGCGATCTGCCCAACCTGCAGCGCGGCCGAGCTGGCAAGCTCGAGGTGAGGCCATGAGCGCTCTCCGCCGATACGAACCAAGGCCAAGTCGGTGTCGATGTCGCGCCCGACCAGTTCGGCCAGCTGTTCGTCGCCGTCATCTAGCCAGGCAAGCATGCGCGAGCCCGATTCGGCGACGTGACTGTTGGTGACCGCATAGCCGTCGGGCGTTAGCAGGAAGCCGGAACCGGCGATGCGGCGGCGCGCGCCGTAGCGGGCCTCGACCTGCAACGACAGCACTGCCGGCCGCGCACGCGCCAGGACTTCAACGACCGTGCGCGAGTACGCGTCCAGCAGGTTGGCATCCACTGTGCCCGCAAGCGCGGGATCCTCCGGACGGTGCAGCATGCCACGCTCCTCGGGAAATCAAAATCCGATCAGTCCCAGGCGCAGACCGACGTGCACCGCTTCGGCTCGCGAAGCTGCTCCTAGCTTGGAGAGAATCTGCGCAACATGGAACTTGGCGGTATTTGGTGAAATCCCCAGAATCCGCCCGATGTCCGCGTTGGTCATCCCCTTGCCGACCAGCTCGAAAACCTCCCGCTCCCGCGCGCTGAGCGAATCGGCCACCGGAACGCGCACTTCCTCGCCGGAACCGCGCGGGTCCTCGTCCAGGGCCGGGTCGCTTACGTTCAATCCCTGGGTGACCGCGTCGACCGCAGCACGCAATTGCGCCGCGCCCGCGCGCTCCGAAAGGAGCGCAATTGCACGACCAGCATTGATGCTTCGCCGTGCAAGTATGGGAAGCCCTGCGGAAATCAGCAGGACGGCCGGCTGGCCAGGTCGAAGCTTGCCGCACAGCGATACGGCCTCCTCGGCGCTACGCGCGAACAGGATAACGACGTCGGCCTCGGCCCACGCACGATCGCCCGCCTCGGCCTCGCCCCCGCCGATAACCCAGCCCGGCATGTCCCGAAGCGCGTGCGCGAGCCCTGCGGAGGCAAGCGGCGAGGCGCCTTGCAGCAGGATCCGTTTCACGGCGTGCAGCATCCCCTTGCATGGCGCGCTGCGGGACGATCTCCCAGCGTGATGGTCAACGATAGACGCTGGCCGGCACGCAGCAATCCGACCAGCACGGACGCTCCGATGCCGCAATCCTGCAAACGCTGCTGCAAGTCTTCGGGCGTGACCAATGCAATTTCGTCGAGCGTGAGCAAGATGTCGCCGACCCGTAACCCGGCAAGGTCCGCCGGGGCATCCTCGGCCACTGAGCTCACGAGCAGACCCTCGAGAACTTCTCGCGCGGCCGCCGTCCCGCCCTGCGACGACACCGTGCGCGCGGGCTGCACCATGATGCCCAGATACGGTCGCCGTACGTGTCCGTGTTGCAACAGTTCGCCGAGTACGCGGTCGATGCATACATTGGGCAGGACGATGCCATGCCGGCGCGAAAGCGCGCTTGTCGCCATCCCAAGCACGCGGCCGGCGCAATCGGCCACCGCCGCGCCATTAAATCCGCGATACAGGCCGCCGTCGAGGCGAATCCGGTGCTCGATCCTTCCCCCTCGCCAGCTGCGCCACGCACCCCCGGTCGCGCCGACGTGCCCGAAGCTTGCCTGCAGGCCGCCGTGCACATCCCGAGCAACGGCGAACACGAAATCGCCAACGCGCGGGATCAAGTCGCCGGATTGCTCAATGGCACGTGCATCGACGCCGGATACGCGCACGGCTGCCAGATCAGTATCGGGATCGATGCCGATCAGTTCCCCTTCCACGGCGCGCCCGTCGCCGCCGACCAAGCATGGGCGGCGCTCGTGAGCAATTGCCGTCGCGGAGGAAACGACGACGTCCGCTTGCCAAAGCAATCCGGCCGCGCCGCCGCGACGGTCGGTGGCAATGGCCACGACCGAGGGAGCGACGCGTTCCACCTGGTCGGCGACACCGGGCGAGGAGTCCGGAAACGGCGGCCTGGCGGCAGAGGGTGAATTCATGGCGTATCCCGAAACGAGAAGGTAGCTCATCATCGTCTTCGCCGGCCGCCGGCGCATCTGCCGAGCGGACAAGAACGGCCACCCGAACGGGTAGGATCGACCTTCCTTACCGCAAGCATGCACCGGTGAACCGGGTGCAATTCTGACCGCTTGACGCCGGACGCGGCATCCGTGGTGATTCTGAGAAACCGGGTTAGAGCAGAAGCTTCGGCTGCACCGCCACTGCGCTCGTTTATTCGCGGTCCTCTGCGTCTATTTCGCAATGCGCCAATTCGAACGTGCTTGCGCCGAGTAAGGCCGCTTTCGCTGCTAACAGGGGCCGCGAATCCAGGGCCAATTTGCCCACCCGTCCGTTTCGCGTCTTCCGTGGTCTCGATCACGGGGGGAGGCGCCAGGACTAGCTTCCGGCGTAGGACGCTCTGGCCGCGTTTCGGCCGCTCGCTGCTTGCGCGAGAATCGCCTTGAGCAAGTGCCAGCAGCGCTCAACCGACGAAATCTCGACACTTTCCCCCGGTGCGTGCGCTCCGCGGATCGTAGGGCCGAACGACACCATATCCATGTCGGGATATTTGGCGCCGATGATGCCGCACTCAAGCCCGGCGTGAATCACCTTGACCGACGATTCGGCGCCGAACTCCCTGCGGAATACTGTCTGACACAGGGCCAGCAACGGCGAATCCGGATTCGGCGACCAGCTCGGGTATTGGCCGGAAATTTCCACGGACGTCCCGCTCAGAGCAAAGAGGCTGGCGATTTCGTTGGCCAGTGCCCGACTGCGCTCATCGTTCAGGGAACGCACCAAGAAATTGCACGAACCGCCGTTCGCGCTCAGATCGACCATGCCCAGATTGTTCGATGTCTCGACGATGCCCGGCACTTGCCGGCTCATCCGCCGTACGCCGTGCGGCGCGGCATGCAGGTATGCGAGCCAGATGCGCTGCTCGTCCGGTGCCATGACCTGTGCGTCCGGCTCGGCTGTAG
>OMSW01000123.1 GCA_900290295.1 Burkholderiales bacterium | reverse complement strand
GGGTTTGGCACGCTGATTGCAGCCTTGGTATGGCTCGTGCTGAACCAGGCGCGACCGCTTGGCGAGGAAACGTGGCGCTTGGTGTTTGTCGTCGGCGCGCTGCCGGCTCTTTTCTGCTTTTATATCCGGCGCTCGGTCGGCGAATCGGAGAAGTGGCTCGAGGCGATCAAAATGCAGCGCTGGGCCGCCACCGAGGAGGACGGGCGTGGATCGCCCGCGACCGCGAAGGGCAAGCGGCCGTTCACGCTCGCCGAGATCTTCCGCGAGCCCGAAAGCCGCAGGCGCACGCTCCTGGCCTTCGTTTTGTCGTTGGCCACGACCGTGGGGTGGTGGGCCATCTCGAGCTGGCTGCCGGCGTTTGCGGCGCAGATGGCCAAAGCGGGTGGCGCGCCAAGCCCGGAGCAATGGGGGCTGCGCGTCGCCCTGCTCTACACGTGCGGGGCGGTCGTCGCCTACCTCCTATCGGGCTTCCTGGCCGATGGCCTCGGTCGCCGGGTCTACCTGTTTTTGACCTACCTCGGCGCGCTGGCGACTACGGCCATCACCTATCTGTGGACGAATTCGCTGGACGGCCTCCTATGGGCTTCGTTCATCAACGGCTTTTTCACGCTGGGTTGTGCGTACTCGTGGATGGCGATCTACCCTGCCGAACTGTTCACCTCGAGCGTGCGGGCGACAGCGGCGGCGTTCATCTTCAATGCCGCGCGCATGATCGCGTGGCTCTTCCCGATCCTCGCCGGAACGCTCATTCACGCCTTCGGGAGTATCCCGCGCGCCGCGATGACGCTGGGATCGATCTACCTCGCCGGACTCATCGTGCCATGGTTCCTGCCGGAAACGCGCGGCAAGCCGTTGCCCGAATGACCTCGACGGCAAGCTCCGTGGACATCTTGCAAGAGGCGATCATGGATCAAATCCGCCAGATCGGCCGGATCGTGCCCGGCTCGACCTGCCAAATGCGCTCGAACCTCATCCGGCGTGCCGTCTGAGGCGCCATGCTCGCGAGCGATCGACCTACGGTACGGAGGAACTTCATGGAAGATGAATCCAAGCGCATGGCGCTGGAGGGCGTAAAGGTGGTTGAACTTGGCGCGCTCATCGCGGGTCCCTACGCGGCGAGCCTGCTTGCGCAATTCGGCGCCGAGGTGATCAAGATCGAATCGCCCGGTGGCGGCGACCCGCTGCGCGGCTGGCGCAAGCTGTACCACGGAACGTCGCTGTGGTGGTACTCACAGAGCCGCAACAAGAAGTCGGTGACGCTGAATCTGAAGGACCCGCGCGGACAGGCGATCGTGCGCCGCCTCGTCAAGGACGCCGATATCGTGATCGAGAACTTCCGTCCGGGGACGCTCGAGCAATGGGGCCTCGGCTGGGAGGATCTCTCCGGCATCAATCCATCGCTCATCATGGTGCGGGTCTCTGGCTATGGGCAGACGGGACCGTACAAGGACCGGCCCGGATTTGCCGCGATCGCCGAGTCCGTGGGCGGCCTGCGCTATGTGGCCGGCTATCCGGATCGACCGCCGGTGCGGGTCGGCGTGAGCATCGGCGACACGCTTGCGTCGCTGTACGGCGTGATCGGCGCACTCCTGGCGTTGCACCACCACAAGGTCAACGGCGGCAAAGGCCAATACGTCGATGTTGCACTGTACGAGGCGGTGTTCGGCGTCATGGAAAGCCTGATCCCCGAGTTCTCCGGTTTCGGCCACACGCGCGAGCGAACCGGCGCATCACTGCCCGGCATCGTGCCGTCGAGTACCTACCCGTGCCGCGACGGATCCTACGTCATCATTGCCGGCAACTCGGACGGAATTTACAAGCGCCTCATGCACGCGATCGGACGGGCGGATCTTGCCGACGATCCGCGCTTTTCCCGCAACGACGGCCGTGCGCAACACACCGAGCTGCTGGACGGCGCGATCACGCAATGGACCCAGCGGCATGACTTGAGCGACGTGCTGTCAACGCTGGAAGCCGCCGACGTACCGAGCGCACGGATCTACACCGCCGCCGACATACATGCCGACCCGCACTATCGCGCGCGCGACATGATCCAATCATTTCCGCTGCCGGACGGGAGGATCATCGATTTCCCCGGTGTCGTGCCGAAGCTGTCGGAGACCCCGGGGGAAACCCGATGGCTAGGCCCGAAGCTCGGGGAGCATACGGAGCAAGTGCTCGCAGCAATCGGCATCGTCGGCCAGGCTTTCGCGGATCTCAAAGCGCAAGGCATCGTCTGAACGAGCCGGGGCTGCGCCGGCAGCGGCCGGGATTGCGCCAGATCAAGCCTTGGCCACGCCGCGGCACGCCGCCGTGTTCCTGTCATCCGCTTATCCGATACTAAGCCTAGCAGCGGGAAGGAGGAACATATGCAAAAAGCCCAGGCGGTACAGTCCCTCGGTCAGCGCAGATTGATGTTGCCGGCCTGGGTCAAGGCGGCCCTGTCCGCCAACGACCGTCTTAAGGTCTATCTCACGGTCTTGCAGGCCGCTGCGTCGCATGCCTTGCACCCGAACCGCGATCTGCCCGATCTGGCAAATGAGATCGCAGCCGCCGGACTGGATGCCGGGTGGCTACACGACGTCGCGGCCACGGCGAGGCGAATCGACGAAGACCTTCTGGTCCCCGACTTGCCGCGGCTCGTCAAGTGTCTCGTGGACGACCTCGCCACCATGGCTCGTCCGGTGATCGAGACCGCGAGCGCCGAAGCACAGCCGCAGCTCCGTGTAAAGCAATGGCTCGACTGGCTCGGCAGCCTGCCATCGGATCGCCTGAGTGACGAGCAGGTCGACGCGCTCACCCATGGCCGTCGGGACCGGTCGGACAGTCTTCACCTGCTGGTGATAGATCTGCACAAGCAAATCAACCGGCTATCGGCCGAACTGGCGAGCGAGGTCATCGACGGAGCCAACGTGTGGGAACTGCGACCGGAGGATCGTGCGCGTGTGGCTGCCTTCATGCGCGGGCTGCACCGTACCGCGGCGCTGAAGTTCGACCACCCGGGTCTGGAAACGGTGGCCACGCGGGACGGCGAGTGCCTGCTGTTGCAAAATGACATCGGCACCAACGATGCGCACGTGCTGGTGATCGAGGTGACCGCGCACCTGATCACGCTGACCTATTCCGATCTGCACCGCGCTCGTGTCGAGTTCTTCCAGCTTCTTCTCGCACCGTTCGGGGCCCGATGGTCGGGGCTGCAATCCCGCGCTAGCGCCGAGCTAAACGAGGGCGCGGCATTTTCGGTGGCCACGGCGCAGTTCGACTGCCCAGATGAGCCCGTGCTCGAAGCCGTGCTCGACGGCATTGCCTCGCGAATCGTCTTCCTGATCGACTGGAATCGCGCCCGCAAGCGGCTGCAGGCGTTCATAGGGAAGGGGGATGCGATTGCCGTGCTCGCCGAAGCTGCGCGGCTCGAAGTCGGTCACCGCGCTTGGCTGCAGGCGGGCGGGGAGCGGCTCATCTTCGGTGCAATGCAGGCGGCAGGCGAGGGCGCGTTTCGGATTGGAGACCGACTCGACGAGGTCATCGGCGTCGCCGATGCACGCGCCTTCCTGGTTGCTGTTATGCGGCTGGCCTGCGATGCATTGCGCGGCGGCCAGCCATCGGCCCTGGTCGCCGACGAGACCCGCATGCTGCTTGCCCAGCACGTGCGCCATCGCACCGGTGAGTTCGATTTGCTCGCCGAGCATGCCGCCTATTGCCACACGCTCGCGCAAGCGATCAGCGATGGCCTGGCGCACGGCGCCGAAGGCTCGCGCAAGGCCGCCCAGGAGCTTGCCGCGCGTGCCAAATCCTGGGAACGCAAGGCCGATCACCTCGTGATGCAAGCGCGCGAAAAGGCGGAGCGTCAGCCCCGCTGGAAGCCGGTTGCCAGACTCGCGGAGCAGTCAGACGACGTCGCTGACGCGCTGGAGGAGGCTGCTTTCCTGGTCAGCCTGATTGCTGACGATCACCTGAAAGGCTGGAATGCAGACGTGAGGAAAGCGCTGGCGCGTCTGGCGGCCACGGTGTTGCAGGCAACCCAGGACCATGTGAAGGCGCTGGCGATCGCACGCACACTGGGGTCCGACAGCGAAGCGCTGGATAACGATGCCTTCCTAGGGGCGACGTGGCGGGTGCTGCAGGCCGAACGACAGTGCGATTCCTGGCTGCGTGATGCGCGCCGCGTGATTCTTCGGGCGGTGCAGGACGCCCCATCGCTGATGCTTGCCAATGACCTTGCCGCCGCTTTGGAGGCCGCCTCTGACCATCTGCTCATGGCTGCATACGGCCTGCGGGATCTGGCTTTCGACCAGGCCGGAGTGCGAGGATGAATTCACCCCACGACGCGCCATCGCTCGCGGCGGCGATGATTGCCTTGCCGCCCGAGGTGTACCTGATCGGGTGCAGCGGCGCGGCAGCAAGCGCCGGCCAAGCGTCGCCACAGACCATGGGCTCCAAGGCCTGGAACTTGCTGCGCATGGTGCAAATGTCATTGCCGGTGCCACCCGCCTTCGTGCTCGGCACACACTACTGCGTCGATCGGGCAGCGCGCGAACGGGCGTCGAGTCCGGCCCTGTGGAGCGCGGGCCTGCGTGCGTTGGAACGCGCGACCGGCCTTGCCCTGGGCGCCGCCAGCCGGCCGCTGCTGCTCTCGGTCCGATCCGGTGCGCCGGTATCGATGCCGGGAATGATGGAGACGATTTTGAACATCGGGCTCTGCGATGCCACGGCCGGTGGCCTTTTGCGCCAGACTGGCAATCCGCGCTTGGTTTGGGACGCTTATCGGCGGCTCGTGGCCATGTACGGAGAGGTCGTGGCGGGGCTGCCGGGCCAGATCTTCGACGAGGCAAGCACGGCGCTGGCCGGCTCGCGCGACGAACGCGAGCTTGACTTCGCGGAGCTGCGGGAACTCACACATCGGTTTCTCGAGGTTTATGCGCGTGCCGCTGGCCGGCCGTTTCCGCAAGAACCTGGTGTACAACTCGCCGGTGCCATCGAGGCGGTCCTTGCATCCTGGCGATCGCCAAAGGCCTGCGAATATCGACGCCTGAACGGCATACCCGACATGGTCGGGACGGCCGTGACCGTGCAGAGCATGGTGTTCGGCAATATGGGTGGGCAATCGGGCGCCGGCGTTGGGTTTACCCGTGACCCGGCCACTGGCGAGCCATTGCTGTGGGTGGACTTTCTGTTCAATGCCCAGGGAGAAGACGTGGTCTCCGGGCGGTGCATCGCCCACGGACACGACAAGTTGGCCGCCGTGCTGCCCGGCGTATGGCAGGCGCTGCAGGATGCCGTGCGGCAACTCGAGCGCGCCTTTGCAGACATGCAGGACTTCGAGTTCACGGTCCAGGACGGCCGGCTGTTTCTGTTGCAGACCCGCGTCGGAAAGCGCACGCCATACGCCGCCGCTCGCATCGCACTGGACATGTTC
>OMSW01000015.1 GCA_900290295.1 Burkholderiales bacterium | reverse complement strand
GCCGGCGCCGAGGCGATCTTGTACGGCGACCGCGAACTGATGGCCGCGATGGACGATAAGGTCATCGAGCAGATCAGCAACGTCGCGCAGTTACCCGGACTGGTGGGTGCTGCCTACGCAATGCCAGATGCTCATTGGGGCTACGGATTTCCGATCGGCGGGGTGGCGGCTTTCGATCCGGCTCGCGGCGGGATCGTTTCGGCGGGCGGCGTGGGCTTCGACATTTCGTGCGGCATCCGCTGCCTTCGCACAAGCCTGACATTCAACGACCTCGTGCCGCACCTGCCGCGCCTTGCAGACAGGCTGTTGCGCGATATTCCCGCCGGGGTCGGCATCGAGGGAAAGCTGCACCTTGCGCGCTCCGATCTTGACGACATCATGCGCGAGGGCGCGGGCTGGGCGATTCGCCACCGCTATGGCGACCTCGCCGACCTGCCGTTCATCGAGGAGCGCGGTTGCGTCCCCGGCGCCGATCCGATGGCGGTATCCCCCCATGCCAAGCAGCGCCAGCGCGGCGAGATGGGCACCTTGGGCTCGGGCAATCATTACCTCGAGGTGCAGATGGTCGACCGCATCGACGACGAGCGAACCGCAGCCGCCTTCGGACTGTCAACCGGACAAATCGTGGTTTCGATCCACTGCGGCTCGCGCGGACTTGGCCACCAGATCGGAACCGACTACCTCGTCAGCCTCGCCAAAGCGGCAGGCCGCCTGGGCATCGTACTGCCGGACCGTGAGCTGGCGTGCGCGCCGATCGAGTCGCCCGAGGGGCAACAGTACCTGGGGGCGATGAACGCGGCGACCAACGTCGCGCTCGCCAATCGCCAGATTTTGGCCGCAATGACACGGCGTGTTTTCGCGCACTTCTTCCCGCACGCGCGCCTGGAGACGCTGTTCGACGTCTCGCACAACACGTGCAAGGTGGAGGAACACGATGTCGCCGGCCACAGACGGCGCCTGTATGTGCATCGCAAGGGCGCGACCCGCGCCTTCGGGCCCGGCCATCCGGATCTTCCTGATCGCTACCGGGACGTCGGCCAACCGGTAATCATCGGCGGGAGCATGGGCACCGGCTCGTACGTCCTGGCTGGCACCACAGCGTCGGAGGAACGCGCGTTCAGTTCGGCCAGCCATGGTGCCGGGCGCCTGATGAGCCGACACCAGGCATTGCGGCAATGGCGCGGACGCGAGCTCATCGATCAGTTGCGTGAACGCGGCATTCTGGTTCGCACCCATTCGATGCGCGGCGCCGCCGAGGAGGCCCCGGGCGCCTACAAGGATGTCGACGCGGTGGCCCGGGCCACGGAAAGGGCCGGCTTGGCACGCCGCGTTGCGTTCCTGCGCCCCAAGATTTGTGTCAAAGGCTGAGTGAGCCATGGATTTCCCGCCAGGCGCTAGCGAGCCGCGGCTTGGGCCGTCTTTGGACGGCGCGCTGCTAACCGACCTGTATGAGCTCACAATGCTACAGGCGTACCACGCCAGCGCAATGAACGAGGTCGCCGCATTCGAATTCTTCGCGCGCGAACTGCCGTCACATCGCAACTTCCTGTTGGCGGCCGGGCTTTCCCAGGTTGTGGAGTACTTGACCCGACTGCATTTTTCGCCGCAGGACCTTGCGTGGTTGGAATCGACCGGTCGCTTCCGGCCGCGCTTCCTCGACTCGCTTGCGGACCTGCGTTTCACGGGGGATGTCGACGCCATGCCGGAAGGCACCGTATTCTTCGGCAACGAGCCGCTGCTACGCGTGGTTGCACCCATGCGCGAAGCGCAATTCGTTGAAAGCCGGGTAATGAACCTGTTGCACTTCCAATCGGTAGTCGCGAGCAAGGCGGCACGCTGCGTGCTGGCGGCCCACGCCAAGCCCTTGATTGATTTCGGCTTGCGGCGTGCACACGGCGCCGAAGCGGGCCTGCTGTCGGCGCGCGCGAGCTATATCGCTGGCTTTGCCGGTACTGCCACCGCGCTCGCCGGCGCGGTCTTTGCGATCCCCGTGTTCGGCACCATGGCGCATTCGTTTGTCCAGGCCCACGAGGACGAGGTGGCTGCCTTTGCGCAGTTCGCGCGTGCGCAGCCCGAGAACACTGCGCTGCTGATCGACACGTACGACACCGAGTCGGCAGCACACAAGGTCGTTCGTCTGGCCGAACAACTGCGCGCCGAATCGATCCGAATCTCGGCCGTGCGCATCGACAGCGGTGATCTTTCCGAGCACGCACGCAAGGTGCGCCGGATTCTTGATTCCGGCGGCCAGCCAGATATCACGATTCTGGCCAGTGGCAACCTCGACGAGTATCGCGTGGCGGAAATGCTCGCGAACCAAGCCCCGATCGATGCCTTCGGGGTGGGCACACGCATGAACGTTGCCGCCGATGCGCCGTTTCTCGACTGCGCGTACAAGCTTGTCGAATACGCCGGCCGCGGCCGGCGCAAGCGCTCTGAAGGCAAGGCGACCTGGCCGGGACGCAAGCAGGTGTACCGCCGATTCGACGCGCGCGGGCGCATGGCCGAGGACGTGGTGAGCCTCGAGGGCGACCCGCAGGAAGGCGCGGCACTGCTTGCGACGGTGATACGCGCCGGCCACGTGTGTGCGCCGCAGCCAACGCTGGCAGCGATCCGAGCGCACGCGCGAGCGCAGCTCGCCGCATTGCCGGAGGCGCTGCGCGCTCTGGGTCCCGCGCCGCCTTACCCGGTCGCGATCGCGCCAGCCCTCCGGGCGCTTGCCCGCGAGGTCGACCTGGCAACCGCCCTAGCCTCGGAAAATTCCAGCGCTTTGGATGGCGTCGGCAAGCCCGCTGCATAGCGATCGCAGCGCTCGGTGGTTCCGGCGCGGTCAGTAACATCGCCTGCGCTACGCAGCGTGGCCTCCTGGCACGCTCACCCGCTTGGCCTGGCGGCCCGCGGCCGCCAGCTCCGCTAGAAACTCGACCGACATTCCGACCTCGAGTTTTTCGAAGCTCGGGTGCACAACGCTCGCGCGGTCGAAGTAATACTCGTTGCCGTCGGCGTCCTCGATGAATCCATGGCCCTCTTCCAACAGCCGCACCACGCGGCCCCGCACCAGCGGCTCGTGCAGCTTCGTCTGACCGCGCTCCTTGCGCACGTGGTCCTCGATCTGGCGCTTGACGGCATCGAACGCGTCGCGGATCGCCACGTATACGTCCTCGTGCTCGTGATGTCGGGTTGAGGAAATTTCCTTGCCAACAAGCTTCACGTCGATGTGGACCGAGTACAGCTTGCCCTGATGCTTGTGCCTGGCGGGCTCCTCCACCGTCACGCGGCAGCTCATGATGTGATCGCAAAACTCGTCGAGCTTCGCGGCGTGCTTGCGTAGGGCCGCTTCGACCGCCTCGGATTTGGGGACGTCGCGAAAAACGACTTGGAGCGCTATTTTCATCTTCAGTAGTCTCGGTGGTAAACGACAAGCGGCATAATGGCGGCCGGCACCCGCTTCTTCTGGCGCGGTAGGACACGCGCGCAGCACACCAGCTCCGACATTGATCCTTGTTAAGCCCATGCGCTGCGCCGGCGCGGACGCGAAGATCATCCTATCCCTCCTATGGGTTACGGATCCGAGAGCGCGAGCCACCCGTGTCAGCCCGCCCTGCCGCTAGGCTTGTTTCGCCGGTAGCCTCCCCATCAGATAAAACTCGTCGTTCGGCCGCATGTTGGTGAGGTTGGCCATGCGATTCGAGAGTCCGAAAAAAGCCGCGATGGCGCCGATGTCCCAAATGTCCTCGTCGCTGAAGTCGTGCCCGCGCAAGGTCTCGAAGTCGGCATCACCGATGCCATATGACTCGAAGGCCACTTTCATAGCGAAGTCGAGCATGGCCTTCTGGCGCGGCGAGATGTCGGCCTTGCGATAATTGACGCCCACCTGATCGGCCACCAGTGGATTTCTGGCGCGGATGCGCAGTATGGCGCCATGGGCAATCACGCAGTACTGGCACTGGTTGGCATTGGAGGTGGCGACAACGATCATCTCGCGCTCGGCCTTGGTAAGACCACCCTCTTTTTCCATCAGGGCATCGTGATAGGCGAAGAAGGCGCGGAATTCGTCCGGCCGGTGGGCAAGGGCCAAAAAGACGTTGGGGACAAAGCCCGCTCTTTCCTGCACCGCGAGAACGCGGGTGCGTATATCTTCCGGCAGGTCTTCGAGCCTCGCCACCGGATAGCGGCTGAGGGGATGTGCCATGGCGGTCTCCTGGAAAAGGCTTTGGATTGTCGCATTGTGAGCCGATCAAAAAAGCCAACGATCGGTGCGGCAAGTACTTCGCCTCGCCCCCAGCCGGCTTCGGACCGGCGTTGCAATGCAACCTTGGTCGATCGACGCGCCCGCGCCAAAAGTTCCACTGGGACGGAACTCTCCGGAAAGTGAGGTCCGCTGGTCATCGAGGCCGGTCTGTCCGGAAACCTGCTACCGGCTAGTCGCAACGCCGAACGATCCCCGGTGGCAGGCACGTCGGGCCCAGGGCCTGCGCGCTGTGACCGGTGCTCTCACGCGAGCGCATCAGCGGCTTGGATCAAATGCAATAAGCAGGTGGACGCAGCCGTGCAACCGCGGTCCGTCGAGGCGTCGCCTGGATCGAAGATCCGGTCCGAGGCCACCAAACGGAGAGCAAACGGCCGCAACGAGAATTGGACGGCCCAACGGCGCGATCGTCGCAACGACGACCGACCGCCCACCGGATTACAGCAAGGGAGTGAACAATAACGACCAACGGTTGAACTCAGTGCCCGTTACGGCGCTCCCAAAACCGCCGCACACATAGGTCGGCAACAACGTACCCGGCCGGCGCACCCAAGAACATGAATACGACCTCACTGCGATCGGAGGTGTCGGAAAAATGCTGGAGCAGTAAAAACACGGCGGACATGATGACCCAGATCACCAAAAGCAAGATCCCCCAGCGCAATCCCAGCGGCTTCACCTTCCTCTTCGCGGTCGTCCACGATAAAACCACGCACGTTAAGGCGGACCACGGCAGGACATTAAATAGCGCCGCAAGCGGCGCCAAGGGCCCAGTGTTCACCGCTACTTATTGCCCACCTTCACCGCCGGCGAGGCTGTCCCGGCAGATACGAGTACAACCGCCACCCCGGCACCAGCGACATGCTGCATAGCGCGGCAACCGCAAGCAACAACGCATGGGAACTCATTTTCTATCTCCTCCGCTGAATCGCATACCGCCCTGTAGTGACCTTGCACCAGTTCGCGTCTCGGAAAAAGCCGCGCCAGCAGCAAACCGCATTGCTCCGGGACAGCAACCGTAGCCATCATCCTCCCCGCATCGGCCGAGCACCTTGACGCCGATCAACGTGTGCCCGCAGGAGAGCTTGCTGCGGCCGATGCAGCGAATACCCATGCGCGGTTCATAGGTCACGCGAGCGCGCGGCCAACGACGGTTGTATCGTTGCAAACAGGCACGCAACCTGACAGTTCACCCGGGAGGCTTGCGCTATGAACTTAGATCGTATGTTGGTGGCAATTGTCCTTACGGCTATTGCTATTGTCGCTGGGCTTTGGTTGTCGAGCGACCAGTTTCCCCTGCTTTTGATCCAACCCGGCAACGTTTGACTTCGCCCGGCCTCCAAATGCCGCTGGTGGCGGATCCGGTTTTTCCCAGAGCTCGCCTGGCTGAAAGCGCCAGCGCGATTCCCGCTGGCCCTAGTGCCCACTCTCGGCCGCGCCGTGTCCGCCGGCCGGAGTCAGTCTTCCATGTACGGCTTGATAAGGCGCTCCCATTCCTGCTTGGAGCTGCACTTCTTTTGATTCAACCAGCACCTCACGGGCGGGCCATCGCTCCAACTGTCGTACTTCCCGTAGTCCTTCTTCTCGTTTGCGTCCGCGAGACGCTGCGTCTCCCTGGGCAAGATCCGATTGAGGGCTGGACTGCGGATGACTTCCGAGACGGTTTCCAAATACAAGCACTTGTTTAGCTTCGTGTTGTAGTGACTTTCGAATTTGGCTTGGGCCCCTCCGTCATCCGTTCCCCCTTTGGGCCACGCTTCCTGGTAGAGCTGCGCGACCAACGCGCGGCACTGTTTCGATGATTCCTCGGCGGACGCATTGGGCGCGGCCTTTGTTGCGCAGGCGAGCAACGTGAATGTGACCGCGATCAGCGCCTTGGCTCGATCGGGCTTGGACATTGGCAATCCTGTACGGGATGTTTGCATCAATCGAGGATGACTAGGTTCATGCGCAAATTGCAATTAGCCAAGAAATAATGATACCGGCACGAATACCGCGCTGGCACCCCGATCAAGGATGCCGGCTGTGGCGGCCAACTGGATCAGTCGAAAGCTGGGCCGGGCCCAAAGGGTAAAACCGCCCATGCATGCTAGATGCGCATGCGTCCGATTCCATGATTTCGCTTGTTGCGGAGCTCGAGCTCGCGCAAGCTCGTCCTGTTGGATCGAAGGAGACTCATCATGAATTGCACACCACGCTTTCGTTTCCTTGACGAT
>OMSW01000179.1 GCA_900290295.1 Burkholderiales bacterium | reverse complement strand
CCGATCATGCCCCGTTGATCGCGGATCTGGAACTGTAATGCGTTCGTCACCGAGGGCCATCGCGGAGAGGATCGCCGACACCTTCGAACCGCTCATGCGGCCGCACTTTACTGAGGGAAACCGCATCCGCCTGCTGGCGTCCGCGCAGCCATATTTCCAGGCCCTGATCGCGGCCATTGCGGCTGCGCGCCGGGTGGTGCATCTTGAGACGTATATCTTCGCCGACGATCGCCGGGGCCGCAGCATCGTGGACGCGCTCACCGACGCCGCAGGGCGCGGGGTGCAAGTGCGCGTGCTGATCGACGGTTTCGGCGGCGGTGAGTTTGCGCGTCAGCTGGCCGCGCGCTTGCCCGCAGTCGGCGCCCAGGTGAGGCTCTACCGCCCTCAGCGCTGGTGGCAGCCGCGGCGCGGCCTGCTCCGTCGCCTGCACCGGAAGCTGGTCGTGATTGACGATCAGCTTGCTTACCTTGGCGGCATCAATGTCAATGACGATCCGGAGCGCGACGAGTTCACGGGAGAGATGATCGGACCGAGGTTCGACGTTGCGGTCGAATGCGAAGGGCCCATCGTTGCTGCCATCTCGTACGCGGTGCGGCGCCTGTGGTGGGCCGTGGCGATGGCGAACCGGGGCTACGTGTCCGAGCCGATGCCGCGCCGGGTGCGCCCTGCCCTTTTTGCGCAGGACGGGGTGCGTGCGGCGCTGGTGCTGCGCGATAACCTGCGGCACCGGCACAGCATTGAACGTAGCTACCTGAGCTCGTTTCGTTCCGCGCGTCGGCAGATATTGGTGGCAAGCGCCTATTTCTTGCCCGGGCGCCGGTTCCGCAGTGCTCTGGTCCGGGCGGTACGGCGCGGCGTTCGCGTCAACCTACTGTTACAGGGCCGCATGGAGTACCGACTGCAGCACTACGCCCAGCGGGCGCTCTATGGGCAGTTTCTCGATGCCGGCATCGAGATTCACGAGTATCGGCGCAGCTATCTGCATGCCAAGGTGGCGGTGGTGGATGAGGATTGGGCAACCGTCGGCTCGAGCAACATCGATCCGCTCAGCCTGCTGCTGGCGCGCGAGGCAAATGTCGTGGTGCGCGGGCGCGCTTTCAGCGGCGAGTTGCGCGCGCTCATCGAGTCGGCCATCCAGACCGATTCCCGTCAGCTCCATGCGGCGGACTACGCACGCCGATCCCCGGTGGCTCGCGTCATGGACTGGATCGCCTACGGCCTGGTGCGGGCGGCAACACTGGTGCTAGCGCGCGGCAACAACTACTAGCTTGCGGTCGTCGCACCCAGGACCGGGGAGGGCGTGTGGGCCCGCGCGGATGTTCCGGTGAAGCCGCTAGCGACGGCGGACCAGGGCCACGCCGCCCTCGCGGAACAGCAGGTCGACGGGGGCATTCGGCTCGAGGCGATCGGTCCGGATCAGCGCCATTTCACCCGGTTCGGGGGGGCGCGCCGGTGTGATCTGCCGGCGATAGACGCTGAAGCTGGGCGCGGCAAATTCCCACTGGACGGCGGTCCCCGGAAGCGTGGCAGCGACCTGTGCGGCGTGCATGACCGGACCGTTGAGCAGTTCGCCCAGCCAGGGTACGAAGGCAAATCCGAGTACGCCCGCCAGTATGGTGCTAGCGGCCACTGCCCGGCGCCATACGGGCCAGCGGCGGTATAGGCTAAGGCAAATCGCCCCGATGCTGCCCATGGCCGTCACCAGGTAGTAGGACAGCGGCGCAGTGGCCACTGCGCGCCGGGCCTGGGCGGCATAAAACGCAGCGTGCGCATCGGCGCCGTTTGCACTCCACCACTGCACGGTAGCTGGCACGAAGGGCAGCAGCAGCAGCAGGACGCACGGCAACAACAACAAATTGGCGGCGGTTCCCGAGTCCCCGACGCGCCGCGCAACGAGCAGGAAAACCGGCGTCATGCCGTAGAGAAGGTAATGCGGCAGCTTTGTTCCGGAGAGGGAGAAAAAACCGAACACGAAGGCAAACCACAGCACGAGATATCGCGTCAGGGGGTCGCGCCATTCCCTTGGGGCTTGGCGCACCGCCCGCCAGAGCAGCCCGGACCAGGGGAGCAGCAACAACGGTGCAACCACAAGGTAATACCCCAGCGTGCCGCCGTGACCTTCCAGGGTGCCGCTGTAGCGATCGAGGTTGTGCCGCAGTAGAAATCCGTCGACGAAGTCGCGTCCATGCAAAACCCATTGCACCAGGTACCAGGGAGCGGCAAGCGCGATCAGGATCAACCAGCCCAGTGGATCAAAGGCGGCGCGCATCCAGGCGCGCCAGGCTCGCACCGTGAGGCAGTACCCAAGACTGACGGCTACCGGGATGAGGATGGCGATGGGTCCCTTTGTCAGCACGCCCAGGGCCATCCAGAGGTAGGTCCGACGCAGCGCGGCGCGGTCGCCGCTTTCGAGATGGCGCCACAGATCGAACATCGTCGCGGCCAGTAGGGCGTTCAACAGCGCATCGGCCGTAGCCGCTCGGCTTATGGCCATCACGCCCAGACTCGTGGCGGCGATCCAGCCGGCGAGCAGCGCGGTCGTTGATCCCAGCCGCGGTGTGGCGAAGCGGACAATGGCCATGATCCAGGCCAGGGCCGCCGCCGCCGACGGCAGGCGCAGCGCAAATTCGTTCAGCCCCAATGTGCCTACGCTGAGCGCCTGCAGCCAATAGATGAGTATCGGTTTGTCGTAGCGCGGGGCGCCGTTGAGTGTGGTCGAGAGCCAGTCGCCGCTCTGCAAAAGCTCGCGTGTTGCTTCGGAGAAGGCGCCCTCGTCCACGTCGAAAAGCGGGTATAGCCCCAGCGTCGGCAACAGCAGCAGCGCGCAGGCGAGCACCAGCAAGTACGACCCGGCCGCCGGCGCCGGGGCCGAGCCCCCCGGCACGGACCAGAGCCGCTTGATCACGGGAGCACGCTCTTGCCGGAACGCGGCAAGCGAGCCAGCGCGAGCGTCGCGCAGCAGGCGCCCAGCGCCACTGCAATCCACTGCAGCGGTTGCGCCAGCGGATAGCCGGTGTCGGTCCAGGCGAGCGCCGCCGCACACGCGAGGATGATCGCCGCAAAGGCGGCAGGGGCCCATCGCCGGCGCCAATACGGCCAGCGCCCGGCGGCCCAGGCGCCGAAGGTCCCGGCGAGCGTACCCAGCGCGGCGCCGCCGAGCGCGTCGGAAGGCCAGTGTGCGCCGACCATGACGCGCGAGGCCGCAACCAGCGATGCGAGTCCGAGCAGCGCAACCACGGCCACAAGACGCGTGCGCACTTGTTCGGCACCCAGGATGAGCACCGTGACGAGGAGAAATATCGTGATCGAATGGCCCGAGGGAAACGAGTTATGCCCGCTCAGCAGTGGGCCCTGAATCTGAAAGCTCGACGGGTCCAGTACTGCGGCCGGCCGTGGCCTTGCCGCGAGCAACTTGCCAAGCCGGGAGAACAATGCCGCCAGCGGTGCCGCGTTCAACGCGGCCGCCAGCACCCAGGGTGCACGGCCCAGCACCGGTGCGAGCAACATTACCGCAACCAGGCCGTGGCCCAGGATGGTGAGGCAACTCGGAACCGGTACGGGCAGTAGCCGTGCCGCCACTTCGTTGATCCAACGAAACACGGCCGGATCGCTGCCGCTGGCGGCGATGGCGGCCGCCGCGAGCGCGCAGAGGGCAGCAAAGCCGAACAACAGGCGGGAGGTGAGTGCACGCTGCATCGCGCCCGGATTCTACTGGTGTGCCGCTGTGCGGCTGTCCGTACGGCCGTGGCTCGGCCCCGGTCTTCGCCGTTGCACCCGGCAATTTCCACAACATGTTGGCAATCTCGTGATAGGTGGCCAACATGTTGTGTGCCGAAACGCCAGCGCAGCCGCCGCAGAGATGTCGAAAGTGAAGGATTTCCCTCTGAAATATGTTGCGCGGACCCAAGAAAAGCGAATTTTTCCCTCTGAAAACGCTTGATTCTCGTCGCAAATCGCATAGTATTGCGGTCACGCAACGAGAGCGCTCTTCAAGCATCGTCGAATCAGCAAGAACGCTGTCGCTGTAATCTTCATTACCAACCAGGAGATCGCTGATGGCTACTGCCAAGAAGGCAAAGAAAGCAGCAAAGAAGGCTCCGGCCAAAAAGGCCGCGAAAAAGGTCGCGAAAAAGGTCGCGAAGAAGGCGCCGGCCAAAAAGGCCGCAAAGAAGAAATCAGCACGCAAACCAAACGCGGCGTTCATGAAGCCGCTTACCCCGGTCGGCCCGCTGGCCGTGGTAATCGGTTCGACCCCGCTCCCGCGAACCGAGGTAACCAGCAAGATCTGGGCCTATATTAAGAAGAACAAGCTGCAGGACTCGGTCAATCGCCGCAACATCAACGCCGACGACAAGCTCAAACCCTTGTTCGGTGGCAAGGCGCAGGTATCGATGTTCGACCTGACCAAGTACGTCAGCAAGAACCTGAAGTAGTCCGTTCTTGTAGGCGCGATTGCCGTAATCGGGCCCGTGCAGACGAGCGCTGCACGGGCCCGTTGTTTCCGGTTTGCCACCCAACGCTACCGGCGGTTCCCGCGGTGGCGGTATCAGCCGTGGGCCCAGCGCGAGTGCCGTGGCAGCGAAGCCTGCAGGAAGGCCATCTGATCGGCAAGGATGCGCCGGTTGCTGAGAATGAAACCCTCATTGCGGCAGACGGCGTAGGGAACATAGAGCAGCGGCATGCGCGCTTCTTCTGGACGCCGGTTGCCCTTGCGGGTGTTGCACGAGCGACAGGCGGTAACCACATTGGTCCATTCGTGACGCCCGCCCCGGGATACCGGGATGATGTGTTCGACGGTCAGATCCGATTCATTGCAGTGCGCGCCACAGTAGGCGCACACGTGGCGGTCACGCGCGAACAGGCGGTGTTTGCTCAGGCCCACGTGGCCGCGGCCATTCGGGCTGCGATGGCGTCCGCGGATCATGACGATCGAACTGCTGACTACGAAAGATCGTTCCCCGGAGATTTCTTGCAGTCCGCCGGTCATGGAGAACAGGCACTCGCCCAGATCGTTGACGACCTTGCCGGAGGCGTAGTATCGGGCTGCACGCGTGAGCGCCGCCCATCGCACTGGCTGCCCCTGGGAGTCGACGATCAGGATGCGGGGTGGGATTTCGTTTCCGCGCATTTGCGCATATTGCCACTTCGGAACAAATTTTGCATGCCCCACGCCGTGGCTGTCCGGGCGCAACCGCCCGCTTCGCTGAAGCCAGTCCACCCGCCGTCGGCGGAGATGGCGGAGCGCGAGGTCGAACTCAAGCTCAAATTGCGGGTGCAGGATCTGGCGACTCTGCGCTCGCGGCTGGACGGGCTGGGGGCTTCACGCACCGAGCGGATCGACAGCATCTATTACGACACCCCGGATATGTACCTTGCGGCGTGCAAGGCCGCGCTGCGGCTGCGCTGTATCCAGCAAGGTCGCAAGCGCCGTTGGGTTCAGACCTTCAAGACGGGCGATAGCGAGGCTGCCTTGTCCGTGCGTGGCGAGTGGGAAGGTTCGGCACCGCAGGCCAGGATCGATCCGGCGTTGTTGGCGAACTCCCCCCTGGCGCGCATGCTCGAGGGCGACGGCAGCGCGCAGGCGATGCGCGGAGCAAAACGGCTCGCGAGCTTGCGTCCGGTGTTTCGGACCGTCTTCGATCGCACCACCTGGGAACTTGCCGTTCACGGCGCGCGCATAGAGGCGGCGGTCGATCTGGGCGAGATTCAAGCCGATGGACGCAGCGAACCGGTACGGGAGGTCGAACTCGAGTTGCGTGCTGGCCCGCAGGTGGCCGTACTGGACTTGGCATTGGAATTGGCCGGTGCTGTCGGTCGACGCCGCGCCGACTTGAGCCTGGTGCCGTTCGGAGCTTCCAAGGCCGCGCGCGGCTATCGCCTGGCGCTTGGCCGCGCACCGACGCCGTTTGCCGCAGGCCACTTATCCTCGGAGGGGGCGTTTGCGCCGAAGCAAGGTGTTGCCGTTACCGCGCGGCGGCTCGTTGGTCATGGAATGATTGCCTTGCTGGCCAACGTGGCGGGTCTGGCCGAAAGCGATGATGCCGAATTCGTTCACCAGGCGCGCATCGCTCTGCGACGCATGCGCGCGGGCCTGGACCTGCTGGGCGCAGCCGGTGTCGAGATGCCGAGCGCGCTGCGCAGCGGCCTGCGGCGCTGGGCCGCGCGCCTTGGCGTTGCGCGCGATTGGGACGTGCTTCGCGGCCAGGTGCTGCCATCGCTCGCGGCAGCTGCACCCCGCGCCGCTGGGGCCAAATGGGAGCGCGTATGCGCCGCCGCGACAAAGCGAGTCCTTCGCGCGCGCGCGCGACTGCGCCTGCAGCTGGATGCGCCGGGATTCGCGGACTTTGCGCTGAGAATGCTGCGCTGGAGCGCCACCGCGCCGAGGAAGCCCGGCAAGCGCCTGGAGGATTTCGCAGCCAAGGCGATCGGCTCGCAACAGCGCCGCCTGGCGAAGGCCGGGCGGTCGTTCTCGCAGTTGCCGGCGGATCGTCAGCACAAGATCCGGATACAGGCCAAGAGCCTGCGATACGGTATCGAGATGCTGCACGGTAGCCTGCCAAAAAGGATTCGCCGCGCCGGTCTGCGAGCCTTGATCCGCTTTCAGGACGCTCTGGGCAGCGCGCGCGATGCCGCGGTGGCCGACGCCGCCGTCGTACAGCTGACACGCTCGCAGACGATTCGCCGCCAGGCGCGACAGTGGGCTCGAGCGCAGCAAGTCCGGGCAAGCGCCAAGGCGCAGCGGCTCGCGGCCGAGCTCGACCGCGCACGGTAGTTCTGCGCCGCTGGCTAGTGCTAACTGGAGCGCAAGCCCAATCGGGTGCGGGACAATGCCCGCGTGGTTCGCGCAGCGCCGGGGCTTCGCGCAACGGCCCCGCCGCTGGCGGGCTTTTGTGCCGGCCGGACCGCGTTGCCTTGTCCGAACCCGGCTCCGGCGTGGGTCGCTCGTTCGATCTGCTCCTGGTTCTGCAGGCCGGCCACGATCAGCCATTGCTCCGAAATGCCGGCGACCCGCGCCTCCAGAGCGAGATTGTCCCAGGAGTCGCCGTGGGTCGACGTTGGCGCCAGGATTTTTGCGAAGTCGGGCTGTATCAGCGCAAAAGCGCTCAGCTCCATTGCCAGGCGTGGCGAAGTCACACGCAGGCCGACCGAGATTTGCTGCGCGCGCAGGTATTCGACAAACGCGCGGATCCGGTAGCTTGAGCGCACCAGCTCGACCGAACCGCGCAGCAGAACTGCAAGCCGGTGTGCCACCAGCGCGTGGGCGCGCAACTGCGCATCGATGCGCTCATCGAATTTTTGTACGGTGCCGAAGGACAGGGTCACCCCGACCTGTTCGGCTTCCTCGTGCGCAAGCATGGCGAGACCCCGCTGCAGACCGAGCAGTTGAATGCGCGACCACTGTACCGGGGACGGCTCGAAGCCATCGGTCCACAGGTATAGCTCATCGAACCAGCGCACGCGCGTGTGCAGCGAGCGCGTGGGCCATATCGTGGCGCACACTTCGCCGGCGGACGCAGGCTCGATTTCGCTGCAGATGGATCGCGCGGGCCACCGATGGGCGGGAGTCATGGTCGTAGCGGCCATCGCGCCGCGGCCCGGTTGTCACCGGCCGCATTGGGCGAGTGCCCGTGCGCATGGTTTGCCGACCAAGACAACGGCCGCAGGCAGCTTCGGCAAGGCAAAGCGGGGAAGAGCAGGTGCGGGTGGTAGCAGGAGCGCGAGGGCATCGGCGCAACGATACCGCTTCTCGCCCGCGGCGGGGCCCCATCGTTTGTGGGATAGGTGGGTGCCGGCGAATTCCCGTCTGGGACGGCACGGCCTTGCGGCCGCGCAAGGGATGCCACAGGACAATTGCAAAGTCCGCCGCGGCCCCTGGTTTCGGCACGCGCTGCGTGCACGGCAGCGCGCCGTGGATGCGGCAAAATCGGAGTAATGTTGCAGCGCAGATAAACATGCAGCCCTCCGCCCATAACATCCGTGCGGCGCTGATCCCCCGATCGGTTGCCGTGATTGGCGCGACCGACCGGTCCGGGGCACTCGGTCGCGAAGTGTTTCGCAATATCGTC
Source organism: Burkholderiales bacterium (assembly GCA_900290295.1). Classification (GTDB taxonomy): domain Bacteria; phylum Pseudomonadota; class Gammaproteobacteria; order Burkholderiales; family Burkholderiaceae_F; genus GJ-E10. Next base: position 3,558 of record OMSW01000179.1, on the reverse strand, counting down.
TCGGGCGGCTTCAAAGGGGAAGTGTTTGCGGTAAATCCCAAGCATGACCGGATCGGGGCGTACCGCTGCTACTCGAGTCTGATCGATCTGCCTTCGGTACCGGACTTGGTGGTGGTGGTGACGCCGGCAGCGGCGCTGCCACTGGTGGTGCAGCAATCCGTGCAGCGTGGCGTCGCGGGCGTGCTCGTGCTTTCGGACGGATTTGCCGAAACCGGTCCGGCCGGCACCGCCCTGCAGGAGCAGACGCTCGCGCGGGCACGGCAGTCGGGCGTGCGCTTGATTGGTCCGAATTGCCTGGGATTGATGCGCCCGTCGATCGGCCTGAACGCGACGTTTGCTCGAACGGCGGCGCGCGAGGGCAGCATTGGTCTGGTCTCCCAGTCCGGCGCTGTCGCGGCGGCGCTGCTCGACTATGCATGGTCCGCCGGTTTCGGTTTTTCGTCCTTGGTTACCACCGGCGACGGCTCGGACGTCGAACTCTCCGATGTGATCGATTTCCTTGCGCTCGATCCGCAGACACGCAGCATCGTTCTGTACGTCGAGGCGGTGCACCGTCCGCGACAGTTCCTCTCGAGCCTGCGCGCCGCGGCCAGTATCAAGCCCGTGGTCGTGCTCAAGGCTGGGCGCCATGCCAGCGGCCCGGAAGCGGCGCTCGGCTACGCGGTCGCGATGGCCGGCAATGATGCCGTGTTCGATACGGCGCTGCGGCGCACGGGTGCGATCCGCATTTCCAAGTACGCACAGTTGTTTTCCGCATCGGAAGCGCTTATGAGCGGGCGCCTTCCGCGTGGTGCCCGGCTCGCGATTCTGACCAATGGCAGCGGTCCCGGTGTGCTCGCCGCGGATGCTGCCGCCGATGCGGGGCTAACGCTGGCGCGGGTCGGCGCAGGAGCCAAAAAGGATCTCGACGCCTTACTGCCGTCGACGTGGTCCAAGGCCAATCCCGTCGACATCATCGGCGATGCGGATTGCGCGCGGTTTGCGCGCGCCTTCGAGGTGCTGCTCGCGGATGAAGCCAACGACGGTGTCCTGGTGCTATTTTGTCCGACCATTCGCCTTGGGGCGGCCGAGATTGCCCAGGCGTTGGTGCCGATCGCCGCAGCCAGCAGCAAGCCGGTGGTATCGGCATGGCTGGGAGAGGCGGATGCGTCCCAGGGCCGCTCCGTACTCAAGCAGGCCGGATACGCGGCCATGGGCAGTCCGGAGCAGGGCGTGGAGTCGTTCTCCTACCTTGCCCAGTTCGTGCGCCACCGCGAGTTGCGCCTACAACTGCCACCGCCAATCAGCCGCGACTCCGGCGGCGCCCAGCAACCGGGAATCGACGCGGTGCGCACGATCCTGGCGCAGGCGCAGGCGCAGGGGCGAACGCTGCTGGCGGAGGACGAGGCTAAGAACGTGTTGGCGGCGTGCGGCATCGAAGTGGCGCAGGGCCGCCTAGCCGGCAGTCCGTCAGAGGCGAAGACGCTGGCGGAGCAGATCGGCTACCCGGTCGTGCTCAAGGTTCGGGCCGAGGGTGTCACCCACAAGAGCGACGTCGGCGGCGTGTTGCTCGGGCTGCGCTCGCCCGAGGAAGTGGCGCTAGGATTTGAATTGATACTCGAGCGCGTCCGCCAGCGCGCACCTGCGGCGCAGTTTCGCGGGGTCCTGGTTCAGAGGATGGTGTCTCGGCCCTATGGCCGCGAGTTGATCGTTGGAATTGCCCGTGACCCCGCGTTCGGTCCGGTGATCAGTTTCGGAATGGGCGGCATCGCGGTGGAAATTGTGCACGACTCGGCCCTGGCGTTGCCGCCGCTGAACCGGATGCTCGCGGGCGACCTTATCGACCGAACCCGGGTTGCGCGCATGCTCAAGCCTTTCCGCGGCATGCCCGGCATCGATATGGACAGCCTGATCGACGCCCTGCTGCGGGTCTCCGAGCTCGCCTGCGAATTTCCGTGCCTGTCGGAGCTTGACATCAACCCGCTGCTGGCCGATGAAAGCGGGGTCATTGCCTTGGACGCGCGGGTCGTCATCGACCAGCGCCCGGTGCTTCCAGATCCGGTCTACTCGCACCTGGCGATCCATCCCTACCCCAAGGCGCTGGAGCGGCAACTGCAGCTTGCCGACGGCGCAGTAGTGTTGATCAGGCCTGTCCGGCCGGAAGATGCAGAGGCGCAAAAGCGCTTCGTCGCGCGCTTGTCCGACCTGACCTTGTACCGGCGCTTCCACGCGCCCGTGCGGGAATTGACGCTGGATCGCCTGGTTCGCTTCACGCAGATCGATTATGACCGGGAGATGGCGTTTGTCGCGATCGATGCCTCTGGTGCGGATGAGGAAATCCGCGGCTTCGCCCAGTACAACCGAGTGCTGGGCGGCGAAGAAGCCGAATTCGGAATTGCCGTGGAGGACAGCTGGCAGGGCCGTGGCCTGGGATTCTCGATGATGGAGGCGATCGAGACCTGTGCGCGCGAACGCCAAGTCTCGGAGATCTTCGGCTACGTGCTGGCGGAAAACGATTCGATGCGCGGGATGATGGTGGCGCGCGGCTACAGCCCGCAGCGCGAACCGGGGGACCCAGGCGTGATCCGCTTCCGCCTGCCGCTGGGCGCGCAGGCAGAAGCGGGCGCGAGCATGGTGCCCGCGGGTCAGCTCACGGCTTGAGCAGGCCCTCGGCTTGCATCGCTTCGCGCACTTTGGGTCGCGCCGCTACGCGCGCGACGTACGTCGCCAGCACGGGCCATTGCGCCAGGTTGATGCCGGCGTGCGCCGACCAGTTCAGGACCGTGAACAGGTAAGCGTCTGCCACCGTGAAGTTATTGCCCAGCAGGTAATCCCGGGTCCCCAGCTGCTGCGCAATCCAGCCAAGGCGACCTTCAATTCGCTCCCGCTGGCGCGCCTTCAGTGCGTCATCGGCAGCGGCGTCGAACAGCGGTGAATACTGCTTGTGCAGTTCGGAGGAAATGAAATTCAGCCATTCGTGCAGGCGATAGCGGTCGAGCGTGCCGGTCGCGGGCGCCAGGCCGCGAGTCGGCACCTTGTCCGCGATGTATTGGACAATCGCCGGTCCCTCGGTCAGCCGCTGGCCATCTTCGAGTTCAATGGTGGGAACGTAGCCCTTGCTGTTGATGGTCCGGAAATCCTGGCCCGCCTCGGTGCGTTTGCTGCGCAGGTCGACTTTGACCAATTCAACGGGTACGCCCGCCTCCCGCAGCACAATATGTGGCGAAAGAGAACTGGCACCGGGGGAATAGTAGAGTTTCACTTCGTGCTCCTGGCAAAAGATGCAGCAAACCCTGCGCCCGCGCCGGTTTGCCGATGGCACCGCTTGGGTCGGTCCGGGGGCGCCGGTGACCGTCGGGCCCTTCCCGCGCCGTGGCCACCACGGTACGCCGGATCGCGACCGGGACGAATATTTCATCGTACGCGCATCTCGCGGATCGATCCGCGGCGCGTCGGCCCCGTGGAAGTTTGCACGGCGCCGAGCGCGTGATGCCGCGCTATGACTAGACAAAAAGAGTCCGTCCAGTATGGGCGAGCGCATTTCTTGGGAAATCAACGAGTTGCGCGTCGGGTCAAAGT
>OMSW01000206.1 GCA_900290295.1 Burkholderiales bacterium | reverse complement strand
CCGCCGCGCCGCCCCGCTTACCGAAACCGCCAACCTCTCCGCCGCCGAAGAAACCCGCCTCGCCAACCTCATGCGCGAAGAAGGCGTTCCCTGATCGTCCCGGCTCTTTGGCTGGATAAACTCAGGTTAGGCCGCAGACAGCCTCGGGTTAGCCTCTTATGCTGCGGAGGCCTCCCTTCAGTCTCACCAGCGTTTTTTCGAAAATAGCGCGCGATCGTGGTTTGCGGCATTCGCCAATTTGGCGCCAACGCGCACCGAGCAGCTATTACGTCCCGCTTGCGCTCGCTTGCGAAGCGAGCGCATGCAGGATGTCGTCGCCCGACTACAACTTATGACCGTTCGCCTGGAACTTCGATCCAAACGACGTAAGCTTGCCGCCGCCAGCTGGATTCACATGACATTGCCCGCAAGGCTTACCGGTTTGCTGTGCGTATGCCGGCGTTGCCGCGGCCTCTCGAGGCGTGAGAACGACTATCGTGGCAGCGAAAAGCAATCCGGAAATCGCCGTAGCGACAACCGCGGCCGGTTTTAACCCATTCTTGACATCGTGCATTAGCTCCTCCTCATTGATCTGCTCGTGAAAGTCGTCGCTCGGCCTACTTGCGCGGCAGCTGGTGACCCTTCGCCTGCCAATTCATTCCAAACGTGGTGAGCTTGCCACCTCCGGCCGGGTTCACGTGACATTGCCCGCAAGCCATACCGGTTTGCTGTCCGTATGCCGCCGTTGCTGCGGCCTCCCGGGGCGCGAGGACCATCGTGGCAGCAACAAGCAACGTGGCGACCGCGCCCCCAGCTATCCAAGCGAGAACCGCCGTCGACTTCAACCTATTCGCGACATCGAGCATTAGCCCCTCCTCTTTGATCTGCTCGGGATAGTAACATAGCATCCCATCATCAAAATCATCGTCGCGCAATCCGGAAAAGAGAACTATTCACGTGCCGCGCGGCTGGTATGGCAAAATCGCTGTGGGAACGCACGTCACGTACCTTGCGCGTAGTGTCTTTCGCGTGTGCGACAGCGAATCGCTGATTGGGTAAGACGAAATGGGCGCGGGCAGCGACGCGGTTTCGAGCGCTCGTCGGCAGGCCGCAGACCACTACCAGACTTTCGCCTGATGAACTCGTCGGTGACGATCAGGTACTTGAGCGCTGACCGTTGGCGCAGCGGTCAAACATGAAGTCTCAAGACCACGCCTGGTTCGACCCAAACGGCGCTTGCGGCCGCCGCCGCGAGGCAGACACGTCAAACGGTTCGGGCGCCATTCTCGACATGAGAGCAAAGCGCGGGGAAGGTCTATGCCTTTTGCTCCTGGTCATGCCACGGCGGCAGAAATCGGACCAATACCGATAACAAGATGGGCGGCAGAATGAGCACTATGGCCGTCGCCAATAGGCCCTCCCTGCCCAGGATGGGCGGGTGATAAGCGAGCAATCCTTTGCCCGTTTTGGAGATTTCTTGCCCGCCGATGACCACGTTGTAACGCATCATCAGCACCGCGAGCAGTACC
>OMSW01000122.1 GCA_900290295.1 Burkholderiales bacterium | reverse complement strand
GCCGTTGGCCGCGCACGCAGCAGCAGGCGCCGCAAACGCGACAGCAGATGCTTGGGCTCGTTCGCGTCCAGGTATCCGACGGCCACCAAAGCTTTCGCCAGGTGCTCGAACATCGCTTCGGTCTGTTCGACGCTAGCCGGTGGATCCTCGCGTCGGGGCGTCGGCTGGGAATGATCGCGGCGCGGCGCCGGAGCATCGGGCCGCTGCACTCGCGCCAGCAACTCCCGCCGGCTCTCGTAGGCGATGACCTGCGCGGCCTGCGCCAGGTTGAGCGATCCGCGCGCCGGGTCGGCCGGAATGCTGCAGCAAAAATGGCAGCGCTGCACGTCGGCATTGGACAGGCCGGTTCGCTCCGGGCCGAATACGAACGCAACCTGCGCAGCCTGCTCGTGGATCAGCTGGGCGGCGTGCTGGGCGGCACTGCGGATCTCGATTGGCTCCGGACCGAATTCGCGCGCGTAGCCGGTGGTGGCGAAGGCCAGGTGCACACCCTGCAGTGCATCGGCCAGGCAGTCGAATACCGCGGCCTGCGCCAACACGTCGGCGGCCGCCGCGGCAAGTGCGACGGCCTCCGGTGCGCCGTGAAAGTGCGGATCGCGTGGCTGCACGACCGACAGGCGCGCAAACCCCATGCTCCGAATCGCACGTGCGCACGAGCCGATGTTGCCCACATGACTGGGCGCGACCAGTACGAACCGCACCTGGGTCAAACGCGCTGCTTCGCCCACATCTATAGAATCGCGGTTTGGCATCAAACCCTTGGCCTCCTTTGGCGTCGTAAACGCTCCCCCTATGCATCCACTGCTCAATACCGCAGTAAAAGCGGCCCGAAAAGCCGGCGCAATCATCAACCGCGCCAGCCTTGACCTGGACTTGCTGCGCGTGACGTCCAAAGGTCATGCCGATTTTGTCACGGAGGTGGACCGCGCCGCCGAGCAAGTGATCATCGAGACCCTGTCCCAGGCGTATCCCGACCATTGCTTTCTGGCCGAAGAGTCCGGCGCCCAGCGTCCGGAGGCCGCGAGCGACTTCACCTGGATCATCGATCCGCTCGACGGCACGACCAATTTCATTCATGGCTTTCCCCAGTATGCCGTGTCGATCGCCTGCCAGCACGGGGGCCAGATCACGCAGGCGGTCATCTATGACCCGACGCGCAACGACCTGTTTACCGCAACGCGCGGACGCGGTGCATTTCTCAACGACCGGCGCTTGCGTGTTTCCAAGCGCACCCAGTTACAGGATTGCCTCATCGGGACCGGTTTTCCCTTCCGCAATCTCGAGAAAATCGATCACTACCTGCAGCTGTTCAAGCGCGTTACCGAATGCACGGCTGGCATGCGTCGCCCGGGCGCAGCCGCCCTAGACCTGGCCTACGTGGCCGCAGGCCGCTACGACGGGTTCTGGGAATATGGTCTTGCCCCATGGGACATGGCCGCCGGCAGCTTGCTCGTGGTCGAGGCCGGAGGCCTAATCTCCGACGATGAAGGAAACGCGGCGTACCTCGAAAGCGGCAACGTCGTTTGCGGGGCCCCAAAGATTTTCCCGCAGCTGCTGCGCCTGGTCCGCGGCCTGGACCCGGAACCGACCCCAGGCACTGCATCGTGAATGTCGCTGCCCTGCGCAAACGCGTGCTAAAACCGCGCATCCTATACGCCGGCGTTGCCGTCGCCGGTGCTGCCTTGATCGGTTTCGGCATTTTCCTGCAGCAGTTCGAGCACCTGGAGCCGTGCCCGCTGTGCATCCTGCAGCGTTATGCCTTCGTGCTGGTAAGCGCGCTTGCGCTGTTGGCGGCGGCGCTGCCGCGCGTGCTCGGCCGGATCTTGGCGTGGATGGGCATCGCGGTTGCTTTTACCGGCGCGGGCGTGGGCGCTTGGCACGTCTGGCTGCAGCTTCATCCGCCCGCCGTTTCGGCCTGCGGTCCCAGTCTCGAATACCTGGTCAGCAATCTGCCCCTGGGGCGCGCCTTGCCGCGGATTTTCCAAGGCTACGGGGACTGCACCGAGATCGACTGGCATTTCCTCGGGCTGAGCATTCCGGCCTGGTCGCTGATCTGGCTGCTGACCCTGGCACTGTCATTGGGCCTAGCGCAGCGCCGGCGCTAGGAGGCGATGGATTTGCCTGGCCTGCGGGCCGATCCGCGGCCCCGCGGGGATTTGCGACAGTAACGATCGCTTCGGGCCGCGATCAAGCCCGCATTGCTGCCGGCTCGCTGGTCGCGCGTCCGGAATATGCCGTCCAGCAGCGTCGCGTGAAGTCGTAGAGTTTGCAGCGCCGGGCCGTGTCGAAGTACCAGCGCCAGGAAAAGCGCTGGATGACGATGCGTTGGGGCAGTAGATCCTCCAACATCTTCTGGGCGCCCTTGAGCCGATACAGCGGGATGCTCATGTCCAGATGATGCGCGGTGTGCTCCATGATGTGGTGCAAGACCGCGCCAAAGCGCAGCGGGAAGGTAAGGTGCACCGTCGTCGAGATAAACGGCTGCGCGCGCGCCCAATCTGCGCGATCGTCGAACCAGGAGACCTTGACGTGCGTGTGGTGCACGTAGACGACGAAGCCGATCATGGAACACCAAAACAGAAACGGCACCACGAGCCCGCAGACCAGAACGGGCAACAGCGCCTGGCCGCTGATGGCAGCAGCGGCGATGAGCGAGGCGATCCACACCAGACCGGATGCCGAAACCAACAGACAATCCCAGAGAAAAATCGACCGGCGCGTGCCCATATAGGCCTGGCTCGGAAAGAACATCCGCAGCCACCAGATCTCGATCATGTAGTACAAACCCGGCGCCCAGCCGCTGCGATAGATCCGGTCGAGTGCCTGCCGCCAGAGCGGCAGCGCGTTGAACTCGTCTCGGGTCAGGGGTGCCCACACGAAATCGAAGCCTTTGAGATTGGTATAGCCGTGATGCACCACGTTATGGCCCACATCCCACAGGCTGTATGGAGTGATCGACGGCAAAAAGGCGATGCGCCCAAGCACCCGGTTCAGACGGCGGTGCGGGGTCAGGCTCTGGTGGCACGCGTCATGGCCGATGATAAAGAGGCGACCGATCATGAATCCGGCGGCCACGCCGCAAGCGATCTTGCCCAGCCATCCGGTGATGAGCACCGTGCCGGCAAGAGCGCCCAGCAGCAGGGTGTAATCGAAGATCAGCAGAAGGATCGCGTAGGCCGTCGTACGCCGCGATAGCGGTATCAGCCAGCGCCGCATGACTTTTCGATGCGGCAGCGGCTGTGTGACAGGCACCGGGATGGGACGTTCGGCAGTAGTAGATTCTTTTAATAGGCTCATAGGGTCCAGATCCGGGCCAA
>OMSW01000120.1:1449-4007 GCA_900290295.1 Burkholderiales bacterium | reverse complement strand
GCCACGGTCGCGAGGCCGCCGCGCGTCGGATCGCGCATGAAGCGCAATCCTCGCAGCCCCAGCAGTGCCTGCGTGAAGGGCAGTACCGAGGCCGCGTCGGAGCGCAGTTTGCCCGCAAGGCCAAAGTCGCCGCGCGCGAGCAGGACCGAAATTCCGTGGTCGCCTACCGGACCGCTCAGAAGAAGCCTATCGCCCGGGGATATGCGGTCCATCCCGATGCGGACCTCGCGGGCGAGCCGACCGATACCAGTGGTCGACAGATACAGGCCGCCGCACTCGCCGCGCGGCAGCACCTTGGTGTCTCCGGCAACAACCTGAACTCCGTCCTCGCGCGCCGCGCGCGCGAGGCTCGCGACGATGCGCCCCAGGCGCGCAAGCTCGAAGCCCTCCTCGATGAACACGCTCAGCGCAAGAAAGATCGGAGTGGCGCCCGATACCGCCAAGTCGTTCACCGTGCCGTGTACCGCGAGCGAGCCGATGTCGCCGCCGGGAAACTCGAGCGGCTGAACGGTAAAACCGTCCGTCGTGAGGACCAATTCGTTAGTTTGCCAGGGCAGCGTGACGGCATCGGCACGTGTATCGAGGTGCGGCCCCGCGAGGTGGTGTGCGAATACCTCCTCGATCAACTCGCGCATCAGGCGTCCGCCGTTGCCGTGCGCAAGCAGGATGCGGCGCTCGTCGCTCATGCGCGCCAGGAGGATTCAATGATCTGCCCGAAACTAAGGGCGGCGTCGTTGCAGGGAAGGCGCTCTGGCAAATGGGCTCGCATTCCCGCCGCGCGCAATAGCTCGACCGCGCGCTCCGCGAGCAGGCGATTCTGAAACACGCCGCCCGTTAGCCCGACGCGATCGAAACCGCCCCGTTCGCGCACGGCCAGAGCCTGCGAGACCAGCGCCACGGCAATGCTTTCGTGCCATTGGGCGGCGCGCTCCGCGACCGTGCGCCGCGCCGAAGAGCCGGCCCATGGCGGTGGTGCGCGGTGAATTCAGCCCCTTCGCCCATGCCTCGCGCGCCAGGCCCGCGTTTGCGGGCAGTGCCTCCCATTCGATGCCTTGCTCCCAGCAAAGCGACGCCGCGCTCCGCCAGGCTTCGCGCGCGGCCATTTCAGCTCCCGGCAATCGGAAGGGACGCATACGCGCGACGCGGCGCCAGTGTCCGGGCGACCCGAGCAGGGCGTCGCCGCCCCACAGGTCGCCATCCTCTCCCAATCCGACGCCATCCCAGGTGAAAACCAGCCATCGGTATGACTTTGGGTATTCCCCGGCAATCGCCGACGCATGCGCGTGATGATGCCAAACCTTCGCAGGTTCCAATCCGCAACGCATTGCCCACCGCGCGCTCGCGTATCCAGGGTGCGCATCGTACGCGACTCGTTCCGCGCGCACGCCGTAAAGCTCCTGCAGGTCGCGGATGCTCTGGACGAAGGTCTCCATGCTGCGCGGCGACGCAAGCTCGCCGATGTGGGGCGAGACGACGGCACGCTGCCCCCATGCCAGCGCGATCGTGTTTTTCATATGCGCGCCAACCGCGAGTGTGGGCCGGGGTAGCGCGAAGGGCAGATCCAGCTCGAGCGGCGCGCAGCCACGCCCAATGCGGATCCAGCGCGCCCTGCCGGCGACCACGCGCTGCACCGGATCATCGGCAGGGCGCTCAATGGGTCGGTCGTGGTGCAGGAATGACTGTGCGACATGGCCGAGCCTGCCTTCGACCGCCGCTGCGCTGGTCAGCACGGGCTCCCCGCTCACATTTGCCGATGTCGCGACTAGCGGACGACGCAATTCCTCCAGCAGAAGATGGTGCAAAGGGCTGTATGCAAGCATTGCGCCGATTTCCGCAATGCCGGGCGCGATATGCGGCGAAAGGCTGGAGCCTGGGGCGCGCTCCACGAGGACGATCGGGCGGGCGGGATGGTGCAAAAGCCGGTCATGCAGCGAATCGAGCACTAGATGGCGCGCGAGCAATTTCCGGTCGCGCGGAAACAGGACCGCCAGCGGCTTCTCCGGGCGCTTTTTGCGGGCGCGCAGGCGCGCTACCGCTTCGTCGTTGGTGGCGTCGCACATCAAGTGGTAGCCGCCGATGCCTTTCACGGCAACGATCTGACCCACGCCGAGCGCGGTAACCGCGCCGGCAAGCGCCGCCGGATTGCCTTCCAATTTTGAGTCGGCGCCGCGAAACGTAAGCTGCGGGCCGCACGCCGGACAAGCGATAGGCTCGGCGTGAAAGCGCCGGTCTGCCGGGTCTTCGTACTCGCGCCGGCATTTTGGACACAGCTCGAAGCCCGCCATTGTCGTGTTGTGCCGATCGTAGGGCAGGCGCTGGATGAGCGTGTAGCGGGGTCCGCACTGGGTGCAGTTGATGAACGGGTAACGGTAGCGCCGGTTCGCGGGATCGGCGAACTCGGCCAGGCAATCTTCACAGGCGAACTGGTCCGGCGGCACATGAACGTCGCGTCCGGGGTCCGCCGCGCTGGCAACGACCAAGAAGTCATCGAGCGCGGCGGTCGGCTGTTGCGCGATCGCAGCAATTGTCGGGCGCGAGAGCGACGGAGAGTGATCGAC
>OMSW01000120.1:0-1439 GCA_900290295.1 Burkholderiales bacterium | reverse complement strand
TGGCGAGACGGAAAACGAACGGCCGGAACCCGACGCCCTGAACGCGGCCCTTCACCGTGAAGCGCCGTGCGGCAAGCGCTGGCACTGTATCGCGCTCAGTGGGCGGCGCAGGGTTGTTGGTATTCACGCACGCCACTGGACCACCAGATGCGGCAGGCGCCCTCGTCGGAGACCATGCAGGGTCCGATCGGATGGCGCGGCGCGCAGGCGCGGCCGTATAGCACGCACTCGTTGGGCCGGATCTTGCCCAGCACTACGCGTGCGCAGTCACACCCGGCCGGCATGTGTCCGGCGCGCTTGCGCGCGCCCGACTCATAGGAAGCAAAGCGCAGCCGCGCATCGTGCGACGCGTAACGGGGACGAAGAGCAAACCCGGAACCCGGAATCACACCGATGCCGCGCCATGGGGCATCGACCACGTCCATGACTTGGGCGAGCTGTCTTCGGGCCGCAGGGTTGCCGCCGGGCTTGACGGCTTCCGGATAGCAGTTGTCGAGAAACGGCCGTCCTTCGATCACCTGGCGAAGCGTCGAATAGATCGCCGCGAGCAGGCTCTCCGAGTTGAATCCGCCGATCGCGGCGGGCAGACGGTGGCGCTCGACCACGAACGCCCATTCCTCCGGGCCCATCACCGTCGATACATGGCCTGGTGCGACCAACGCGTCGAAGCCCGGCGTATCCGATTCGAGCAGCATCGCCACGGCAGGCCAGGTCAGGCGGCCCGAGAGCAACACGGAAAGATTGGCGGGCGCGCCTTCGGCCAGCATCGCTGCCACGGGCGCGGTCGTTGTTTCAAAGCCCGCCGCGAAGAACACAGTCTGCCGCCCTGGATCGCCTCGGGCAATTCGCACCGCTTCCAACGGCGATGCGATCGGGCGGATCGCGGCGCCACTGGCCTTTGCCTGTTCGAGCGTATGGATTTCGCCCTTGGGCACATTGACCGGCACACGCAGCATGTCGCCGAACGCGACCAGCGTGACCGGCTCACGCAGTGCAAGCTGTATGGCCTGGAACACGTCTTCCTCGGGGCACACACATACCGGACAGCCGGGCCCGGGAATGATTTCAACGGCGCGCGGCAACGCGCCACGCAGTCCGGCCATGCTGATCGTGCGCTCGTGGCCGCCACACACGTTCATGATCCGCACGCGCGTCGGCAGCGGAAGCTCGCGAATGCGGTCGAGCCACTGGCGTGCGGTGCGTCGCATGTCGCGCTCCCTTTCCCCTATTGCAGCCCGCGCATGCGGTGCGATGGGCAGAACTTGCCCTCGTGCGGCAATTGGTCGGACGTGCGCCGCCGCACAAGGTCGGCGACCTCGAGCATCACCGGATACCGGTTGGACGAAGTGCTGGCAGAACTAGCGTTCATGCACCGCGCGCCGCATCATCGGACGCTAGGATTTGGTCAAAAAGCTCCCACGCGGAACGCGCCTCGTCGG
>OMSW01000119.1 GCA_900290295.1 Burkholderiales bacterium | reverse complement strand
GCCGTGATCGAGGCCTCCGACGTTCGCCCAGCCGTCAAGGAGCAGATCGAATCGCTGGGCGCAAAGTTCATCGACGTCGCCTTTGAAACCGACGAGGAACGCGAGATCGCCAAGGGGGTGGGCGGGTATGCGCGCCCGATGCCGCAGAGCTGGCTTGATCGGCAAAAGGCCGAGGTCGCCAAGCGCATCGCGCAAGCCGATATCGTCATCACCACCGCGCTTATCCCGGGGCGCAAGGCCCCGGTCCTGGTCACCGAGGACATGGTCCGGTCGATGAAGGCCGGGTCGGTCATCGTCGACATGGCGGCCGAGCAGGGCGGCAACTGCGAACTCACCGAACCGGGCAAGACGGCGCTGCGCTACAACGTGCAGATCATCGGCCAACCCAACCTGCCGGCATTGGTGGCTGCGGACAGCTCTGCTTTGTATGCGCGCAACCTGATCGATTTTCTCAAGCTGGTGCTCGACAAGGAAGGCAAGTTCTCGATCAACAAGGACGATGACATCGTCGTCGCCTGTCTGGTATGCCACGGCGGAGAAATCCTGCGCAAGTAGCGGGGGGAGCACGAACATGGAAATCGTCAATCACACGGTCATCAATCTCATCATCTTCGTGCTCGCCATCTACGTCGGGTACCACGTGGTGTGGAATGTCACGCCGGCGCTGCATACGCCGCTCATGTCGGTGACCAACGCCATCTCGGCCATCATCATCGTTGGGGCCATGCTGGCCGCCGCGCTTACCGAGACGACGCTGGGACGCACGATGGGCGTGTTGGCGGTGGCATTGGCGGCGGTCAACGTCTTCGGCGGATTTCTCGTGACCCGCAGGATGCTCGAAATGTTCCGCAAGAAGGAGCCCAAGGCCGCTGTCACCGCGCCGGTCAGCGAGAAAAAGTGAGGCGGAATCCACGATGACACTCAGTCTGAATACCGTAGTCCTGTTGTACCTGCTCGCCTCGATTTGCTTTATCCAGGCGCTCAAAGGCCTGTCGCGTCCTACGACCTCGCTTGCCGGTAACGCCTTTGGCATGGGCGGAATGGCCATTGCCGTGGTCACGACCGTGGCGCTGGTCCTGAAGTTCCGGCCCGAAGACGCCGGCGTTGGCCTTGCCTGGGTGCTGGCCGGTGCTGTGGTGGGCGGCGCCGTCGGTACGACCATCGCGCGCCGGGTGCCGATGACCCAGATGCCCGAGATGGTCGCCTTCATGCATTCGATGATCGGCCTGGCGGCGGTGCTCATCGCCATCGCCGCGGTGGCCGAGCCGGCCGCCTTCAACATCGTCGCGCGCGGCGAGCCGATACCGAGCGGCAACCGCGTCGAGCTCTTCATCGGCGCTTTTGTCGGGGCAATCACCTTCTCCGGCAGCGTGATCGCCTTTGGCAAGCTCTCGGGCCGCTTCAAGCTGCGGGTCTTCCGCGGCGCCCCGGTGGTTTTCCGGGGGCAGCACCTGCTCAATTTGCTGCTGGCGATCGTGATGATCGGCGCCGGTCTCGTTTTCGTTGGCAACCAGCAATGGCTGCCATTTGGACTCATGCTCGCCATTGCCTTTGTCCTTGGCGTGCTCATCATCATCCCGATCGGCGGGGCCGACATGCCGGTCGTGATATCGATGCTCAACAGCTACTCGGGCTGGGCTGCGGCCGGCATCGGATTCTCGCTCAACAACCCGATGCTCATCATTGCCGGCAGCCTGGTGGGTTCGAGCGGCGCCATCCTTTCGTACATCATGTGCCGGGCGATGAACCGCTCGTTCTTCAACGTCCTGCTCGGCGGTTTCGGTGGCGAGACGGCCGCCGCCGGCGCCGGCGCCGCGCAGGCCCAGCGTCCGGTCAAATCCGCCTCTGCCGAGGATGCCGCGTTCCTGCTGGCCAACGCAGAGACGGTGGTGATCGTTCCCGGCTACGGCCTGGCGGTGGCGCGCGCCCAGCACCCGCTCAAGGAGCTGACGGACAAGCTGATCAAGAAGGGGGTGCGGGTTCGCTTCGCCATCCACCCGGTTGCCGGTCGCATGCCCGGCCACATGAACGTTCTGCTGGCCGAGGCCGAAGTGCCCTACGATCTCGTTTGCGAGATGGACGAGATCAATCCGGATTTCGCCGAAACCGATGTCGTACTCGTGCTCGGTGCCAACGACGTCGTCAACCCCGCGGCCAAGGATCCCAAATCTCCCATCGCCGGGATGCCGATCCTCGAGGCGTACAAGGCGCGCCAGATCATCGTCAACAAGCGCACGATGGCATCGGGCTACGCCGGCTTGGACAATGAACTCTTCTACATGGACAAGACCCTGATGGTATTCGGCGACGCGAAGAAGGTCGTCGAGGACATGGTGAAGGCGATCGAGTGAACGTACTGCCGCCGGTGCCGTCGGGCGCGCCGCGACGGTTTGCGCCGCGGCCGGTGGGCTTGGACCAGTTCCCCTCGTTGCTGCGGGAAACGGCGGCCCTCATCGGCGCTGCTCCGGTCCGGCTGTGCGGATTGTTCCTGCTGGTCTTCCTGCCGATCCAGTTGCTGCCGAATCTGCCGTACGTCGCCATGCCATTGCGAGCGACGCTCGCCTCGGTCGGGTTCGCCGGATTCTTCGCGGCCCTGGAATCGGTGCGCCAGCGGCGCGCGGCCACGATCATGGACATGGCCCAGCCGTGGCGCCTGCCCGCCGACAAGCTGGTCCTGCTCGTGGCCAGCGGGCTGCTGCCGCTGCTGGCGGTGCTGCTGGTATGGTGGGTCGACTTGGGGGGGTCGGAACTGGACGCGTTTCTGGGCGGCCGGGCAGCGGACGAAACGCTGGCGATGCGTCAGCAGATCGAGTTTGTCGTGATCTTTAACCTGGTCGGAATGCCGCTGCTGTTCATCCAGCCCCTGTCCGTATTGTTTTCGTGGTCGGCCTCGCGCACGCTTTCTGCCAATCTTCTGGCATGGGTGGCCAATTGGCGTTGGGCGTTGGTGCTCACCTTGGTGTCGATCCCGGTTGCTATCGGCCTGGACTCGTTCGATCCGGCAAGCGCGCCGGAGCTGGTGCTCTCGCTGCTCAGTGAGATTGCCGTGGAAATCGGCTTGTGCGCCTTTACGTTGATACTGCTGCAGCGTTCGCTGCAGTAAAAATAGTCTGCATCCCTTGCCGGGATTTGGCCGCTTCGTCGCGCGCAATTTGTGTCTTGGTCCCTGGCGCGCGCACAAATCCGCGGCATTACTTAGATTAGATAACCCAACAAGATTTTGCCTCGTTTGAAAACCCAACGAGGATCACGGAAAAACTCGTTAGCTAACCCAATGAAACGCCGTTAGAGCACCCGACAACTCAGACCGTCTCTGGTGGTTCTGTCCGGAAGAAGGAAGCCGGGAGAATTGCCCCTTCCAGCATCTCCAAGCTGCGGGCTTCCACGCCATAAGCCGCGAAGAGCTCTTTCCAGGCCTTGACGACCTCCAGCATGGCTTCACCTCGACCTGGGCTTTTTCGCGTGAGAGGCCGAAAACCTGCGTGAGAGGCCGAAAACCTCACACTGCGATAGGAGGTTGTACAGGCTCGCTGCTCTGCCATGCTTGCCTGCGCTCAGAGCTAGGTCGCGTCTGTCTTGAGATACCAGGGCAACCGGGATGATGTCGTAGGCCGGGGACAGCCTCCATCCTGCGCTCGTATGGAGCAGCGCATGGTTGCGCGGGTGGTCATCATTGTTGGTGACCATGGCGTTGAAGACCATACGGCGAAACAACTCACGGCGGTCTTGGTCGGGCTTGGTAGACCAGCGCCGCAACTCATCGGCCAAAAGCAGGTAAGACCAGCGCTCCCGACCCGGGTAGCCATCTTCCGCGTCGAGCACAGTCAGGCCGGATACCAGCCCGTAGTGGGCATATGCCTTGGCATCTGGATTTCATTCGCGGTCGAAGCGCTGAAGCATGAGCGCGTCCTGCGAGCCAACACGTTTCAGGCGTGTGCCGCACACACGCAGCCCAGCTGCACGGGCGAGTTCGAGGGTCGCGAACTCGATTCGCTGGTTGTTGACCCGCCAAATGTTGTTGGGATATATAAGCAATGCCGCAACTTGGTCAGCGCGAACAGGTATCGGAGATGAAATGAATCGGGGAAGGCGCTTCGCGGCTGGTCTCGCAGGCTCGCTCGTTATGGCTTGCGTTTTGTTGCCGGTTGTGGCGGCCGGGGCCGGCGATGAGCCGGTGCAGCCGTCCGATTCGTGGTGGTCCCGGTGGTCCTGGGGCGAGGGTGTCCTGCGCTGGGGCTTTGGCGG
>OMSW01000117.1 GCA_900290295.1 Burkholderiales bacterium | reverse complement strand
CAGTAGTACTAGAGCATGTTCCGGTGTGAGCGAATCGGGGGATTCCCAAAGGCTCAGGGATGCGCGAATCTTTTTGACATTGATTCGGCTTTTTGGAGGCGATCGATGTCGAGGGGCTATTCCTTGGACCTGCGGACGCGGGTGGTGGAGTGCATCGAGGCGGGAGCGTCGCGGCGCGAGGCGGCGGAACGGTTCGAGGTGAGCGTGAGTTCTGCGGTGCGGTGGATGCAGCGGTTTGTGCGGTTCGGGAACGCCGCCGCCAAACCGAGCGGTGGGAGCACGTCGCCGCTGGAAGCGCATGCGGCTTGGCTTCTCGAACGGGTTGCCAAGCATCCCGATTTGACCCTGGACGAGATTGTCACCGCGATGCGCGAACAGGGGATCGCCGGCAGCCGCACCGCGGTTTGGCGGTTTTTCGCACGGCACCAGATCACGGTTAAAAAAAAGTCCCTGCGCGCGGCGGAACAACAGCGGGCTGACGTGGCGCAGGCGCGCCGGCGCTGGATGCGCGAACAGGGCTTTTTTGACCCGGCCCGGCTGGTGTTCGTCGACGAGACCGCGACCGCGACCAATATGGCGCGGCTGCGCGGGCGTTGCGGACGCGGCGTACGATTGATCGGC
This sequence comes from Burkholderiales bacterium, assembly GCA_900290295.1. Classification (GTDB taxonomy): domain Bacteria; phylum Pseudomonadota; class Gammaproteobacteria; order Burkholderiales; family Burkholderiaceae_F; genus GJ-E10. Next base: position 1,718 of record OMSW01000117.1, on the reverse strand, counting down.
CATGTGCCGCAAAGCCATTGGCAGACCCTCACGTTTGTGGCTGGCCTGCGACAGGACGGAATGGTGGCGCCGTTCGTGATCGATGGTCCCATCGACGGTGCGAGTTTCCTGGCCTATGCCGAACAATGCTTGGTGCCGACACTCAAGCCCGGCGACATCGTCGTCATGGATCATCTCAAAGCCCATCTTGTCGCCGGAGTGCGTGAAGCCATCGAGGCCGCGGGCGCGACGGTTCTCTACCTGCCGCAATACTCGCCAGACCTCGACCCCATCGAAATGGCCTTTGCCAAGCTCAAAGCCTTTTTGCGCAAAACCGCCGAACGATCCGTTCGCGGCCTCTGGCGCCGGATCGCTTCGTTCATCCCCGAATTCACCCCACAAGAATGCGCCAACTATTTCAGACACGCAGGATATGCTGCAACCTGATCGGAATCCGCTCTAGCCCGGCACCGGATAGCCGGCTGCGGCCGCCTCCAGGGCTTGCGCCGGCATCCGGTCGTAGTCCGCGGCGGCGCCCCGCGCGAAGCCCGCGAGCAGCAATTCATCGAGCATCGGCGCCGTTTCCGGATCGGCGGCCGCAGCCAACAGGGTAGCGCGCAGACGTTCCACCGTGTCGGCCGGCGTCGCCGGCGAGGCGATCAATGGTGGAATCGGCGTCATCGCGGTCGACTCGATGGTGCGCAGCCTCGACGCCGTCGTGGGCTCGTGCCGTTTCAGCAGATCGTGGACATACGAATCGAGCGGCCCGACATCGATCGTACCGTCCAGCAGGGCCTCGATCACGCGCCGCGGCGTCACCAGGGGACCGATGCTGGCGGCGAACAGTGGCCCGGACTTGCCGTTGCGATACGCCAGCAGATGATGTCGCGGCGCATTGAATCCCGATTGCGAATGGGCGACCGTCCATCCGATCCGCGCGCCGAAGGTATCGCGCAGACGCACAAATGCGCTGTCCGCCCGCACCACGAAGTCGGTGCAGTAGAGTGCTTGGTGCTGGTAGCGCGGCGGCGCCGGGATGGGAGCCGCGACCAGCAGCGGCCGCGGCATCGCCAATGCAAACGGGAAGCCGCACATGAAGGTGGCGCCGAGATCGCCGCGCGACCACAGCTCTTCGAGCGGCGCCGGAGCGGCGTGGTCGACGTAAACGAGCGGCACGCCGGCGCGACGGCTGGCCCAGTCGAAAAGCGCGCGCCACGCATCCCGGATGGCCGGCGTTACGGCGTACATCCGCGCATTGGCGATCAGCGTCTGCATTTTCGCCTCAAGCATAGCGCAGGCGTTGCCCGATGCCGAGCCCCGCCGCCTTGTCGAGCATCGCGGCGCCGAGCGCGATATCGGAAAGCGAGAGGCCGCGGTGCCAGAACAGGATGGTCTCATCCTCCCATTCGCGACCGGCCTTGCGGCCGGCGACGATCTCGCCCAATTCGGCATGCAGTGTCGCCTCGGAAAGCTTTCCGGCCTCGACGTGAGCGCGCAGCGAGCCGAATTGCCCGCTCTTGCATTGTCCCCAGACGTGAGCGCGCAGCGAGCCGAATTGCCCGCTCTTGCATTGTCCCCAATCGTCGACGACCATCTTGTCCATGATGTCGGTGAGGGAGAGCTCGACGGCGCTCATGGTGCCATAGGGCACCACGAAGGCGCCCTTCTTGATCCATGCGGTCTCGAGCAGCGGCGCCGGCGCGGTGAGCCGTGACGCCTCGACGATGATGTCGGCGCCC
>OMSW01000116.1:143-2543 GCA_900290295.1 Burkholderiales bacterium | reverse complement strand
GGTCAACACACTCCTGATCATGCGCGGCGCGATCGCGGCGCAGCTCGACGGCGTGTTCGAGCGTTATGTCGACGAGATGTTCCGCCACATGTGGGCCGCGCCGAAGAAGATGGACGATCCCGAGGTGGTGCGCTCCGCTCTCGAAGAATCGGGCTTCAACGCCGCTTCCTTGATGGCCCGGACCCAGGAGCCCGAGGTCAAGGATCGGCTACTGCAGAACACGCAAGCCTCTGTCGCCCGCGGCACGTTCGGCGCCCCGACCTTCTTCGTCGGCGACGAAATCTTCTTTGGCAAGGATCGGCTGCGCGAAATCTTCTTTGGCAAGGATCGGCTGCGCGACGTCGAGGAAGAGATCGTTCGCGCCAATGCTTAGGTCGCGTCGCTGCTCTGAGCTCACTTGTCCGCCGCGGCGATGGCGTGGAAGAATGTTCCGGTAACGCGACCGCGCCGGCCGCCGGCCTTTACCGGGGTGCAGCCTTCGCTGTCGGTCAGCTCGGCGAACGGCTCGTCGCGTCCGGTGGAAGTGAGCGAGGCGTAATGGAATTCGTGGCCGCGGACGATGGTTCCGCTGCGGCCGAGCACACCATCCGCCAAAAGCCGCGCCGTACGGTAGCCGAGATGCAGCTTCCTGCGGGCGAAGCTTGTTGCATGGCCGAGCAGTCCGGTCATGGCGTGGCGCTTCCCTGCCGCATCCTCGAGGCTCTCGCCCAGAATCATGTAGCCGCCGCATTCGCCATGCACCGGGCGCGTCTCGGCAAAACGCCGCAATCCGGCGGAAAATCTCCGCGCGGCGGCGAGCGCCTCGGCGTGCAGCTCTGGATATCCGCCGGGCAGCCAGCAGCTATCGGCGCCATCGGGCGGCGGCTCGTCGGCCAGCGGCGAAAATGCAAAAATCTCGGCGCCGGCATGACGCCACGCCTCAATGAGGTGCGGATAAACGAAGCTGAAGGCTTGATCGCTGGCCAGCGCGATGCGCTGGCCAGGCGGTGGCAGGGCAGGGACATATATCGGTCGCGCCACCGCTCCGGCCGTCATGATCGGAGCCGCGCGCGCAACAATAGCGTTGAGATCGAGATGGCGCTCCGCCGCCGCGGCGAGGCGGTCGATCAGTAGGGCAAGTTCGCTGTGTTCGCGGGCCTGAACGAGGCCCAGGTGGCGTTCGGGCAGGGCCATCGCGATCTCGCGCGGCAGCGCGCCGAGGACGGGAATATTGACTCCGGCGATGGCGTCTGTGACGAGCGCGCGGTGCCGTTCGCTGCCGACGCGGTTGAGAATCACGCCCGCGATCTTCACCGCCGGATCGTGCACGGCAAAGCCTCGCACCAAGGCTGCGGCCGATTGCGCCTGCCGCGCGACATCGAGCACGAGCAGGACCGGCAGGCCAAAATGCCCGGCGAGGTCGGCCGTCGCGCCGCGTTGCCCGGCTGCTGTCGCGGCACCGTCGAACAGGCCCATGACGCCTTCGATCACGACGATATCAGCGCCGTCCGCCGCTTGCGCGGCGAGCGCGTCGAGAAGTTCGCGCGACATTGCCCAGCTATCCAGATTAACACTTGGCGAACCGGTAACCGCGGCGTGGAACGCCGGATCGATGTAATCGGGCCCGGCCTTCGCCGCGCGCACGACGAGCCCACGCCGCCGCAGCGCCGCCATCAGCGCGAGCGTTACTGTGGTCTTACCGGCGCCGGAATGCGGCGCGGCGATGATGAGTCCGCGTGCCGTCACTCTCGCTCCATTTCCTTTTTTTCCACCGATACCTCCTCGCCGAGGAGCAGCGCCCGAAAATTCACAATCTCGCCGATCACCACGATCGCCGGGGGTTCGAGTTTTTGCTCGCGCGCATCGGCGGAGAGCCTTTCCAGCGTCGAGACCAGAACCCGCTGTTTCGGCGTAGCCGCCGAAGCGATGATGGCGGCGGGCGTCGGCCCCGGGAGTCCTGCTGCCTGCAAGGCAGCGGCGATCTGTTCGAGGTTGTGCATCACCATGTAGAGTACGATCGGCTGTCCGGCGCGGGCGAGCGGCGCCCAATCGAAATTTTCGTCGGCGCCGTGTCCGGCGGCAAAGATGACTGCACGGTTGACGCCGCGCAGCGTGGCCGGGATCGACGCCGCGGCGAGCGCCGCCAGCCCGGCGGTGACGCCGGGGATAACGCGGAAGGTGACGCCGGGGATAACGCGGAAGGTAACGCCGGCAGCCGCGAGTGCCTTCGCCTCCTCGCCGCCGCGTCCGAAGACGAACGGATCGCCGCCCTTGAGCCGCAGCACACGTTGGCCGGCGCGCGCCAGCTCGACTAGGCGCCGCGTGATGTCGCCCTGGGTCGCGGACGGCTTGCCGCCACGCTTGCCGGCGAATTCGAGCCGCGCTTGCGGCCCGGCGAGCGCCAAGACGCGCGGATCGACA
>OMSW01000116.1:0-136 GCA_900290295.1 Burkholderiales bacterium | reverse complement strand
CACATCGGCCTGGTTGAGGCCGGCCAGCGCATCGAGCGTGAGCAGGCCGGGATCGCCCGGACCCGCGCCTGCGAGCCAGACGTGGCCGGGAGCCAGGACCGGCATGCCGGCGCGTTGAGACGCCAGTGCATCCCAG
>OMSW01000016.1:1651-4379 GCA_900290295.1 Burkholderiales bacterium | reverse complement strand
TCGGCAGCTTCGGCGCACGAGGCCTTGAAGCTCGTGGCCGCCGGCGCCGCATTCGACCTGCTGTTCACCGATGTGATCGTGGGCGGCGACATGAACGGCCGCGAGCTGGCAGACGCCATCGTCGGGCAGCGTCCCGCCACCAAGGTGCTGTTCACCTCCGGATATTCGGAAGACGTCATCGTGCACCACGGCCGGCTCGATCCCGGCGTCGCACTGATCAACAAGCCGTACCGCAAGAGCGAGCTGGCGCAAAAGATTCGCGAGGTGCTCGGCGCCTGACTGGAGCGCTTTCCGATTACGGAAAGCGCTCCAGATCCTATGTTTGTCGCATTTCCTTTCGGAAAACCGGTGTCCACCCCGGATCAAGTCCGGGGCAGGCTTTTTGCGGGAAATGCTCTACTTGCAGGGCTTGACGTCCTTGAGCTCGAGCGACGTCATCTCGCCGGCGATGGAAAAGTCGCCGTAGTCGAGCGACACCGCGCGCGAAATCCCGTTCTCCAGAAGCTCGAAATGGATCGAGTACACCGGGGTCTGCTCGCCGTTCTCGGTCTTGGACTTGTCGAAATAGCTGATGGTGACCGGCCAGCGCGGCATCTCGGCGAGCGTCTTCTCGTTGGCGGTCGGATCGTCCGGCTTCTTGGCGTCGGCCGCAAGCTTGTGGCCGATCACCGTCAAGGTGTTGTAGACCTTCTCGCCGGTCTCCGACCCGTCGAAGATCGGAACCTCCAGAATGGTCTTGCCGGCGCGCGCGGAAGCGATGACCCGGCGCATGTGCTCGGCGGGAAACACCACGTCGCCGAGGTCGGCCTTCTTGGTTTCCGGCTTGGTCAGATCGACGGTGACGCCGTCCGATTGCCGCTCGGCGTGCCCGTCGACCGTGTCGACGATGTCGTCGTTCAGGTAGTTCTGCGAGGTGAAGCGGAATGTCTTCGCCGCGCCGTCCTCCCAGGTGGTCGAGCGCAGGTCGCTCACTGCCGCCTTGCCCTCGCCGGAATCGAGCTCGGTCACCTGGCGGAACCGCAGCTCGTAGCCCTCGCAGGCGCTTCCGGAGAAATCGTACACGATGCGGCCGCGCACCGCCTCGAGCGAGCGCTTGTGGGTATCGGCGAGCTTGAGGTCGTAAATCGCGCGATGCGGCGCCAGTGCGATCGGCGCGTCGTTCTCGGCCCGGGCCGGACCGGCAGCAGCGACGCCGAGACCGGCGATCGCCAGTGCGCTCAACCGGATGGACAGGGAACAGCCCACGGTCGCCATCGAGTCCCACCTTCTCCACTGCCCGCACCGCACCATAGGGGGAGCGTCGCGTGACCGCAACCGGCCGGCCGGACCATGTCGTAAGCACACGAGTTGTCCGGATTAGGTAGCACACGAGTTGTCCGGTTTTATGCCCCGCAAAAGGAGCGGGGCGATGAAACGGGCAGCGTGGCTACAGGACCGCAGGATGCAGAAGTTTCGGGATGTATTGAGCCGCTGGGAACGGGGCGGGTTGTCGATGGGGGAAGCCGGCGAGCTTCTTGGGATGTCGGAGCGGCAGTTCCGGCGATATCGCGACCGTTACGCGGAAGACGGGCTGGAGGGACTCCTTGACGGACGGCTCGGCAGGCCTTCCCCGAGGCGGGTTCCGGCGAAGGACGTTCAGCTGATGCTGCAGCTTTACCGGGAAGCCTACGACGGCTGGAACGTGAAGCATTTCCACGAGCACCTGGTGCGCGATCACAAATTCCGGTGGGGCTACACGTTTGTGAAGACGCAACTGCACACGGCGGGTCTCGTCGAACGCAACAAGAAGCGTGGCGCGCATCGTCGCAAGCGCGAGCGCAAGCCGTGCGAAGGCATGATGCTGCACCAGGACGGCTCGCGCGCGGCGTGGCTTTCCGGCCGGCCGGCGCTCGATCTGATCGTCACGATGGACGACGCGACGAGCACGATCTACTCGGCCTTCCTGGTCGACGAGGAAGGTACCTCCTCGACGTTCCGGGCCTTGCTGGAGGTATTCGGCGCCCAGGGCCTTCCGCTGAGCCTCCATACCGATCGCGGCAGCCACTATTTTCTCACGCCGAAGGCCGGAGAGGCGGTCGACAAAGACCGGCTCACACAGGTCGGCCGCGCGCTCGATCGCCTGGGAATCGAGCACATTCCAGCCTATTCGCCCGAGGCTCGGGGTCGCTCGGAGCGGATGTTCGGGACGCTGCAGGATCGCCTGATCAAGGAGCTGGCCAAGCAAGGCTTGAGCGAGATCGATGCCGCAAACGCATGGATCCGGGAGGTGTACCTGCCCGCGCACAAGGCCCGCTTCGCACGGCCTGCCGCGGTGCCGGAGACCGCGTTCGTGGCGGTTCGTGACACCGCGACGCTGGCCGAGACCCTGTGCGTTCAGGACAACCGCGTGGTCGCTCGGGACAACACGGTGAGTTGGCACGGGCTGACGCTGCAGCTCCCCGAGAGCCCGCTGCGTCATCACTGGGTGAAGGCGCGGGTTCGCGTCCAGCAATACCCGGACGGCCCCCTCGCGGTGTTCCACGGGCCGCGATGCATCGCGCGCTACACCACGCAAGGAGTTGAGATCGTCACCGGCCCGACCACCCGCAGCGTGACACCGTGCTCGCCACCGTCAAGGCGTGGCCTGCCGATGCCGCGACCTGCCGCCCGCTCGGAGCGACGGCCATCCTTGACGGCGTCTGCGCGCGGCGTCACCGAGCCAGCGCAGGTCGGGACATGGCGTAATCGC
>OMSW01000016.1:833-1641 GCA_900290295.1 Burkholderiales bacterium | reverse complement strand
CAGAGCAACCAGTATGTCGGCCTCGATGTGTCACTGAAAGAAACGTCGATCTGCGTCATCGACGATGCCGACAAGATCGTGTGGCGCGGCCGAGTTGATTCGACGCCCAAAGCCATCGCATCGGCCGTGAAGCAGCACGCGCCCCATGCGGTTCGGATCGGGCTCGAAAGCGGGCAGCTGTCGAGCTGGCTGTTCCACGAGCTGAAAGAGGCTGGGCTCCCCGTGATCTGCGTCGATGCGCGCCACGCCAAGGCGGCGCTGTCGCTCAAGGTCAACAAGACCGACGCCAACGATGCCCTCGGCCTGGCGCAGATCATGCGCGTCGGCTGGTACCGCGAGGTGACGGTGAAGGGCCTCGACTGCCAAGCTGTGCGTGCGCTGCTGGTGGCACGCGCCCAGATCGTGTCGCAGATCACGACGCTGAAGAATTGCGTTCGCGGCATTCTGAAGACCTTTGGTCGGGTCCTGCCCAAAGGCTTGCGCAGCCAGTTCCCGGCGCGTGTCCGCGCGGCGATCGACGGGCATCCGGTACTCGGGGCGATCATCGAGCCGACCTTGCAGGTGCTGGAGGCAGCACGGGCCCAACTCCTCGTGTACGACAAGGCCGTCATTCAACGCGCTCGCAGCGACGACACTGCCCGCCAGCTGATGTCGGCACCGGGCGTCGGCACGGTGGTTGCCTTGGCCTATATGACCGGCGTCGAGGATCCAGCGCGGTTCAAGCGATCGTCGTCGGTTGCCGCGTACTTCGGGATGACGCCCAGGCGCTATCAATCCGGCGAGGTCGATTACGCCGGACGTATCTCCA
>OMSW01000016.1:0-823 GCA_900290295.1 Burkholderiales bacterium | reverse complement strand
CTGGGGCGAAGCCCTTGGCAAACGCATCGGAGCTAAGAAGGCAACCATGGCGGTTGCCCGCAAGCTTGCCGTCATCCTGCATCGCATGTGGACCACCGGCACGACGTTCCAATGGAACGCTGAAGCTGGTTCTCCAGCCGCCTGAGGCGATCCAAATATCCCTTCGCCGCATCTCGCGGCGCAATGCTGTCCCTGCTGGGACGGGCCTCGACGACCGCGCGATTCTTCCTGCGCCGATCTCTTGTTGAGTGCGTTCGGGACATAGCGGCGTCGAAACCCTGAGGGCCATGGTGCGGCCAGCGACCCTGGACCGCGTAGAGAACGGTGGATCTGGCAGCGACATCAATCCACGCGAGTGAAAACCAAAGGAGACCACACTCGACAACCGAGCGCTCTTCCGGCCCGTGTTCATCCAGTCTGCCGCCGTGCTCGAAGCTGTCAAGGCGCGGCCTGGAAACGGCGGAGTGCGCCGCTATGGCGGAGCGACGGCCGGCCGTGACAGCTTCTGCGCGCGTCGGCGTCGGAAATCTGCGGTCGGGGCAGAAGAAAGCCTGCGGCGCGGTCGAACAAAAGAAAGGGCCCAAGCAAAAACGCAAGTCAGCAAGAAAAAAGTGCTTGCGTTCGTGGCGGCGATTAGAGAACGAAGAAACGGCCCTCGGATCGAACAAAGAAACGGGCCAGAAAGAAAAGCCCCGCCGGCCTCGGCGTGGCCTGACACCATGCGACAGGGCGTCCACCGCTTCCGACCCTGCCGCCTCGACCCAAGCCCGAAGCGGACAAATGATGTGCTACCAAAACCGGACAACTTGAAAAGCTACCGACA
>OMSW01000167.1 GCA_900290295.1 Burkholderiales bacterium | reverse complement strand
CCAGACCATGCTCCTGCCGCTCGGCGCCGATGACCCCAACAACAAAACCTTCCGCTACGAAGGGCACGACATTATTACTCTCCAGAAAATCGTTGAGCGGGATTACAAGGTTCCCCAGCCACAGACAGCGCAGGAGTTGATCGGATACTATGCACGCCGGATTGCCGAAGCGGTTAAGCTGCCCTCGCAATTCGCGGCGCTGGCTCCGAAAGTTCGCCAGTTTTTCGAGGACAAAGCTTTTGGTCGCCGAGTGGATTTGAGCGACATGGCTACGGTGAGAGCTATGAGCACGCAGGTAGCGTCCTACGTGTGTATCCAAGAATTCAGCAAGGTGCTCAAGCAGCTAAGTATCGCCGAGCAAGAGCCGCAACTGTTGGAACCGGCCCGTATGCTCTCCGCCTGTCAGCCGTTTCCCTGGTCGCGCAAGGTGTACGAAGCGAATCATTGCGTCTTCAACATGATTCCCTGCGACAACGATTTCGAGAAAAGCTTTGCGCGCTTTTTGGACGACGCGGAAGACGTCACCGCTTTTGCCAAGCTGCCGCAACCGTTTGGCTTCTCGATTGATTACGTAGACTTCGGGATGAACCTGCGCTCCTACTATCCCGATTTCGTTGCGCTGGATTCGGCGGGTCAACATTGGTTGATCGAGACGAAGGGAATGGAATCGTCAGAGGTATCGCAGAAAGATGCAGCAGCTGAGAACTGGTGTGAGAACGCGTCTGCTCTGACAGGAAAGGTATGGCGATATCGAAAAGTTCCGCAAAAGGGATTTGAAGTCTTGCAGCCCCGGCATTTTGCGGATCTGGCGGCATTGCGTTAGAGCCTCCGCCGGTAACATTGCGATCCGTGCCACGACTAGGAGGCGCGGACGCGCCCAGCCCGTCGGGTGGGACAAAGAAGCCTCCTGCGTCAGCAGGACACCTTTGAAGGGCGGGATTCGGGCTGGACGCAGATTGGCGACGGGGGAAACGAACTTCTCCGCTGGCGATCAAGAAATAACGGTCCAAATGAAAACGGCGCTCGGGCAATTGCCGAGCGCCTGAATGGTCTTGCAGTAGGCTAGGCTGCTGTCTTTGGCGAACCTTTCTTTGCAGCTTTCTTTTGTTTGGCGGCGAGCTTCGCACGCTTTGCGGTGAATTCCTGCTCCACGGCTTTGCGGAGTTTGTCCACGTCCACGCGATGCCGCTTTGCCGTTGCGATCAGCACATCCGGGTCGCTGGTTGGCGCCCGATCTGTGCATTCCAGCAAAACGACTTCGACCAGCAGTTTTGAAAGTGCGCCCTCGTCCGGCTGCCGCAGCAACCGAGCGATGGCCTGCTGCACCTGCGGGTGCGTAACTTCGCTGGCTGTGCCTTCGACCAACTTGTGCCGCCGCGCCAGCAGTTCCTTCCGCAACGGATCAAGTTTATTCAAAAGCGTGCTCGCAACCAGCGCAAGGTCGGCCCGTTCAAGTGGAGCGCCGATGCGCTTGAGCACTTCGGCCAATGCACGGTGCCGCACTGTGGTTTCGAGCTTCTGCCGTTCCAGTTCTTTCCGGCGCTGTGCGCGTTCCTTCGCTGTTTGCTCCGGGTTAGGAGCGCGGCGGTCGGCGAAGTGTACCGGGCAGTTCGGCTCGGCACAGATTTTTACAGTTCGCCCGCGTTCGGTGCCGTCTACCACAATGGCCTCGCTCATGTTCTTGCATGGTTTCTGATAGGGCGAGAGCGGCTTCTTGGATTTCGCGGACTTTGCCGTGAGATTCAAGGCGACGTATTGGTTTCTTCCCAACACTCCGCTGTTTGCGGGAGTTCTCCATTCGGTCGCAATCTGCACCAATTGAGGTTTCTCGGCGATCTGACGCTCGATATTCTTCGTCAGCTTGTTGTTGTAGCAATTTTTATCGGTGCAGGAATCCTGCAAGGCCGCGTCGAACAATAAGGTGTTAAAGCCGGTGCGCTTGGGGCAATTCGTGCAGCTTCCCGCTTCCGGCACAAGCGTCTCGTCGTTCTTGTCGAATGCCACGGAATCGAGCGAGAGCAAAATGTTCTGCTCGACCCACGCCGTTAAGTCACGGACGGGGCGCAGAATGCGTGTTTCCTTCCCGCCGTTCCAAGCAGTGTGGAACGCGGCCTCAAACGCCCGCTGTTGCTCCTGCTGCGGCAGCTTGGCGATTTCGAGCGCATGGCCCACGCCGATTTCGTCTGCCAAGAACGCCTCTGCGATGGATGGATGCAACTCGACCAAGCGAAGGCGCGTAGCCACGAATGCCGGACCTTTCCCGGTTTTCGCCGCTAGGCTGGCGATGTCGTATTGAAGCCCATCCGTATGCAAGAGGCCATGAAACGCGTATGCCTCTTCCAACGGATGTGCGTTTTCGCGTTGAATATTTTCAACCAACTGCGTTTCGATGCAAGCGGCGTCCGAGAGTTCGACGACACGAACGGGCACCTCTTCCAACGCGGCGAGCTTGGCGGCGCGCAGCCGCCGCGCCCCGGCAATTACCTCGTACTTGTCATCTTCGATGGTGCGGACAAGCAAGGGTTGCAAGACGCCTTGTGCTTGAAAACTGGATGCTAGTTCCGCAAGGCTGTGTTCATCAAAGCGTCGGCGTGGGTTGGTGGTGGATTCCAGCAACTGTGCCACGGGCAAGTTGCGATATTCTTTGCTGCTTTCAACTGTGGATTCCATAAAATGCTTCTCCTTATTTGATTTGTCTGAGTGATGGTGGAAGTCATGCGGACAGACACACTTCGCCTGTCCGCGCCGATGAGCGTTTGCATGGTTTAGGCGGCTGGCTCTGCGGCCTCGGCGAAATCTGCCGGTGTGGGCGAGTAACCAGCGTCTTCGGGTGGCGCGTCGGGTGCGGACTGCGGTTCCTGCACTTCTGCCGGGGCAGGTTCTTCCATCCTGATTGCCCCTAGAATCACGGCTGAGGTTTGCTGCACGACCTCAAGACTTTCCATCAACAACTCGGCGTTGCCGTGGTAGAGCTGAATGTAACTGGCGCTAGATTTCGGATTCAGGCCGATGGCTTTCGAGACTACAAAAGCCACGGCTTCGGCTTCGGTCTCGCGTACACGCTTTGTAGTCGCCGTCCGGCGTTCGGATTTGTGAATCCGCTCATGTGCGGCCTCATGCACCAGAACAGCGAATTCCTCGGCCTTTGTCTGTCCGGGCAGCAATGCGATCCTGCCGCCGTAAGACATGCCGAATGCGGGGGCAATGTTCTCGTTGTATTCAAGCGCGATGCCCTGAGCCTGCACGAAATCTCGCAAGCGATTCAGATAGACTCCGGCGTCTCCGGTGACCTCGCCGATTGAGGGCAGCGATACGCCTTCCGTTTGCGATTCGTCCCACACAAAAACGCGGCGGAAGCCGAGCAACGTTGATTGATTCGCTTCTTCCTCCGTCGCGGCCTCGGTGTTCTCCTTCTTGCGGCGCTTGCCGATCATCGGGGCAAGAATGGCAATGCCCTTCTCCCCACGTTTCACGCGTCGGCCAAGCTCGTTCCAAGTCCGTATGCCCGCCACATGCGTGGCCTGGGGCCGTTGTCTCGCGATGAGCAGGACATTGCCGAAGGAATACGTGTGGAAATTCGCCATTGCATTCAAGTAAGCGGTGAGCGTTTCACTGTGTCCCGCTTCCAATTGTTCGATGAGATACTTCACGTTTTCGCGGATGAGTTGCTGTGCGGTGGCTGGCTTCCGGTTGTTACTGCCGGAAGCCGCGTTGACGGCGGCTGAGCCGTCGCGGTTGGTGTTGTTGTTGCTGTGATATTCCATTGTTTTTTCCTTTGTCTGCCCGGTGGGGCGTTTTTT
>OMSW01000221.1 GCA_900290295.1 Burkholderiales bacterium | reverse complement strand
CCGAACAATTACGATTTCGTGTTTTGCACACTATTTTGTTTGGTCCTTCCGGGTTTTGTGGGGTAAAGGGAAGAAAGTCAGGCCGTGAGCGCCAGCTTGCCTGCGTTGCGGAGCCCTGACGTGCTAGCCGATGGTCTGGAAAGCAAGGCGTGGCAAGGATCTTCGGCATTTGGCAAGCAAAGGATGTCGTCCTAAAGCCCTAAATATTACGGAAAACCACCCCCCGAAAAGTCCGAAGGACCTTTTGTTTACGGTAGTCCCCTACCATGCGCATTTCTGTGCGCTAACGTACAGTGCAAGGCGCTGCTAGCAATTGCAGTTAAGCCGCAAGCGCCTCGGAAAATGCGATCTTGAGCGCGACGGCGCAAGACGGTTTTGACCAAGGAGGCGACGATGCGTACCAACGTCGTGAGTCCGACGGACGATTCGGAGTTCACCGGGAAGACAGTCGGCCATGGCATTTGCCTTGGTCAGATGGATCAGCGCCAAATTTACTGCACTCACGGTATCGCCGCCTTTCCAAAAGGTCACGGCCGCCTCGGAAATGATCGAGGACACGGCGGCACGGTACAAAGCGCACGTGCGGAAGCATGTCGACAAAACCCTTGACGCCGTCTCGGTGGCTGCGAGAGCGGCAGGCGTCGCATGCGAGATGGTCTACCTCGAGCACGGGCGTGTCGGCGCGTGCGGCATTGTTGAATATCTTTCAGCGCGGCACAGCTCAACCTAGCGCGCGCTACTTGGCCGAAACTCGCAGCGACGCGACACCCTCGGGCGTGGCGTTTGCCGGAGCCAAATTGCCCCAACTCGTGCGCAGGTAATTCGTGATCTCGGCGATCTGCACGTCAGTGAGTTGCAGCGCGAACGACGGCATCGGACCGTGATCGCTGCCGTGCGGCTGCATGCCTACAAGCACCACGTTGATGACGTCAGCAGGATTGGGGGCAACCACGGAGCCGTTGCCCGCAAGCGGCGGGACCACGCCGGGGATGCCACGTCCCTTTGCCTGGTGACAGCCGCCGCAGTTGTCGATATAGAGCGTTGCGCCCTGCTGCGCCGTGGGATTGGTCGCCTTAAGACCGGTGCGCAGGCGAGAATCGGCTGGAACCGACTTGAGATATTCGGCCATAGCCTTGAGATCGAGATCACTCAAATGACTCGTGCTACTTTGCACGTAATCGGCCATCGGCCCAAACGCAGTGGTCTTTCCTTCGTATGTGCCCGTCTTAAGATAGGCAGCAATACTGTCGGCGCTCCAGCTACCAAGACCGGTCGCGATATCGGAAGTCAGATCGAGACCGAACCAGCCATCGTTCAGTGCACCGGTGAATTCCTTGCTCTTCTCGATGCCGCCCAGAAAACTGCGGGGCGAGTGGCAGTCGCTGCAATGACCCAGCCCCTCGACCAGATAGGCGCCGCGATTCCATGAAGCCGACTTTGCCGCGTTCGGCTTGTATGCGCCTTCGCTGAAGTACAGCTCGCGCCACACCGCCATCGACCAGCGTCGTTTGAACGGAAAGCTCAGGTGGTTGACGTCTACCGCGTTTTTCACGGGCTTTACGGTTTTTAGATACGCGTAGATTGCGTCGATGTCCTCGCGCGTGACCTTTGTATAGAAATCGTACGGCATCGTTGGATACATGTCCTGACCGCGTTTATTGACGCCGTCATGCAGCGCGCGATAGAAATCGTCGGCTGTCCAGCGTCCGATCCCCGTATCGGGATCAGGGGTGACGTTCGACGCCAGCATGTAACCGAACGGCGTGTTGAGCCGGTTGCCGCCGGAAAATGGGTCGCCGCCGTTGGCCGTATGGCAGGAAAGGCAATCGCCGACGCGAGCCAGATATTCGCCACGCTGGACCTGGGACTGCTGCTGGGCGTCGACCAGCGTCACGCAGCTCGCCGTCACGATGAGGATCGCTAGCGTTCTGAACAGCGCAGGTGCT
>OMSW01000268.1 GCA_900290295.1 Burkholderiales bacterium | reverse complement strand
GAGCCCAAGATAAACGAGCTCGTCAAACGGATCGACGCGCCGCAGTTCACTGTTGAACTCCAGGCAGTCGATGATTACCGGCGGATCGAGAAGACACACGTGTTCAGGACGAAGGTCACCATGGCCGTCGACCACGCGACCGTCCCTGGCGCGCGCCAGCAGCAGGGCGCGATAGCTTTGCAGCAAATGGTCGAGCCGGTCGAGCGCATGCTCACTCTGCGCGCGGTCGCTTTCGAAGCGCGGGTGCATCAGCACCTCGCGATTGATCGCCTGCTCGGCTGCGAAACGTCCAGCGTAGATTGCTGGCTCAACCGGTGATGCGTCCGCAGCACGATAGAACCGTGCCAAAAGGTTGGCGACCGAATCAACGTCGCCCGGCTCGAGAGTGCCCCGGGCCATCCGGTAATCGAGCATTTGTTCCGGCGGCAGCCGGCGCATCTTGACGAGCCAGTCTACAATCAACCCGCAATCCGGCGCATGGTCAGCCGGTAAATCGCCCAACGTGAATCGCCCGTCGGCATGCTGGCGCAGGGGCACGACGCCGAGGTACACCCCGGGAGCGAGGCGTGCATTCAAGTGAACTTCGGCGCGGCAATTCTGCTCCCGCGCTGCAACAGTTGAAAAATCGAGGAACGGATAGCGAACGGGTTTCTTGAGCTTGAAGACTAGGCCGTCCACAGTAAAAAGCCACGACATGTGAGTTTCGCAATTCTCGATCCGGATCGTGCCCTTGCCATACGCGGCGTGCGTGCCGAGAAACTGCACCTTGTCGACCAAGGCACAGGATTCAGCGAAGGAAGCGGCCGAAGTGCCGCGTAGCTGTGGATGCATCGGGCGCGCAGGACGATGCCTGTGAAAATGACTTCCAGCATAGGCCGCTTCGCACGCGGCGGCGGATTATTGCATCATCCAACGGGCCCGGCTTCAGTGCGTCGCCACGGCGCGCCTCGATCAAGTCACCCTCAGCGCGGCTGAAGGTGAAGAACGCGCGCAACTCAAACGCGCTGAACTCGCGGGGCAGCTTGCGCATGCCCAGGTACGTCGTCTGCCAGCCTTGCATCGCGCCGCTCCGCCATCGGGGCGGTCACGACACGCCTCAAAAAAACTAAACAGGAATACGCGCCAAATCAGCCACTTGCAACCCCACCACCGCATCAGTGCTCGATCGTCAACCGTCACTTATTGCACAGAAAACGAGTCGACCCCGGTAGAGGCTTTATCTACTTCTTTAGAAAATGACAAAAATCATTGGAAAACCGCCACTGCATGCAGAATCTGCTTCGTTTCGCTCGTTTGGTGTACGGGAAAAAGAACACAACGAAGAACGCAGCACCCGTCGTTGTGTTCTCTCTGTTCTTTTCTGCTATGCAGGGAACGCATGGCGCGGCCGTTCCAGGGCAGAAACCAACACTTCGTCATCCTGGCGGGCGCGCAAGGCGTCGCCGGATACCGGAGGAGGGCGGGGGCGACCTACAGCAGGTCAGTCACTAGCAGGCGCGCAGCTGCGCGTCGCCAGCCGCCGCCCAGAGCGCGTCGGCGGGCTGGTCGTACATCTGCGAGGTGATGGCGTTTTTGCGCTCCGGGCGCGCGATCTCGATGCGCGCGATCCCGTCCTGGATCTCCATGCGGATGCTCACGACGCCTCCTGGCTTCAACCAGATTCCGTCCCGCCCGATTTGTCGTGCTCGATCAGATGCGCTCGAAGATCCCCGCGGCGCCCATGCCCGTGCCAACGCACATGGTGACCATGCCGTAGCGCTGCGCGCGCCGCCGCAGGCCGTGTACGACCGTGGCCGCGCGGATCGCCCCGGTCGCGCCCAGCGGGTGGCCGAGCGCGATCGCGCCACCCAGGGGATTCACGCGCTCGCGGTCCAGGCCCAGCGTGTTGATCACGGCCAGCGACTGCGCCGCGAAGGCCTCGTTGAGCTCGATCCAGGAGAGGTCGTCCTGCGCCAGGCCGGCACTGCGCAAGGCGACCGGGATCGCTTCCTTGGGTCCGATGCCCATGATTTCGGGCGGAACGCCGCGCACGGCGAAGGAGACGAAGCGCGCGAGCGGCGTGAGGTTGAAGCGGCGCACCGCCGCATCGCTCGCCAGGATCAGCGCGCCGGCGCCGTCCGAGGTCTGCGAGCTGTTGCCGGCGGTCACGCTGCCCTTGGCCGAGAACGCCGGCTTGAGCCTCGCCAGCGCCTCCGCGCTGGTGTCGGCGCGCGGGCCCTCGTCCAGTTCCATGCGGGTCCTGCGCACGGCGACCTCGCGCGTGGCCAGGTCGGCCGAGCGCTCGACGATCTCGAAGGGCGTGATCTCGTCGCGGAACTCGCCGGCCTGCTGGGCGGCGATGGCGCGCTGGTGCGAAGCCAGGGCGAAGCGGTCCTGGTCCTCGCGCGAGACCTTCCATTGCGCCGCCACCTTCTCGGCCGTCATCCCCATGCCGAAGGCGATTCCCAGGTTGGGCTGCGACTCGAACAGTCGCGGGTTGAAGGACGGTTTGTTGCCCCCCATCGGCACCATGCTCATCGACTCGGTCCCGCCGGCGATCATCACGTCGGCCTCGCCGACCCGGATCCGGTCGGCCGCCATGGCGATGGCGTTCAGCCCGGAGGAGCAATAGCGGTTGATCGTGCAGCCGCCCACGGAATCGGGCAGCCCGGCGTAGAGCACCGCGTTGCGCGCAACGTTCATCCCCTGCTCGCCCTCGGGCATGGCGCAGCCGATGATCGCGTCCTCGATCGCCGCCGGGTCGAGCCCCGGCACGGCCGCCAGCGCGCCGCGAATCGCTGCGACCAGCAGGTCGTCCGGTCGCGTGTTGCGCAGGCTGCCCCGGGGCGCCTTGCCGATCGGCGTACGCGTGGCGGCAACGATGTACGCATCCTGTACTTGACGGCTCATGTCTTCCTCGCTTTCCTAGTTGCGCACCGGCTTGCCGCCCTGCATGAATCCCATGATCCGCTCCTGCGTCTTGGGATGCGCGACCAGCTGCTCGAAATGACGCCTCTCCAGGTCGAGGAACCACTGTTCGTCGACCAGGGTGCCCGGGTCGACGTCGCCGCCGCACAGCACGTCGGCGACGCACGAGGCCAGGTGGAAATCGTGCGCGCCGATCAGCCCGCCCTCGCGCAGGTTGACCGCCTGGGCCTTGATGGTTGCCAGCACCGAGCGCCCAGCGGCAGGCACGGGGCGCGTGCGCAGGGGCGGACGGTAGCCGAGCGAGTGCAGGGCGTTGGCCTCGCCGATCGCGGTCCAGAGCAGCTCGTGGCGGTGAAAGACGATCACGTCGGACGCGAGCAGGTAGCCCATGCGCTGCGCCTCCAGCGCCGAGGTCGACACCTTGGCCATGGCGGCGTTCTGGAACCATCCGGCGACAAAGGGCAGCAGGTTGTTCATGCCCGCCGCGGAGGCCGCGGCCGCGGCGCGCAGCGCGCCTTCCGTGAGGCCGCCGCCCCCGGGGATCAGGCCCACGCCGACTTCGACCAGGCCGAAATAGGACTCGAAAGCGACGACGCGCTTCGCGCTGTGTAGGGCCAGCTCGCAGCCGCCGCCAAGCGCCATGCCGCTCACCGCCGCGACCACCGGCACCGGCGAGTATTTCACGCGCATCATGACGTTCTGGAATTCGCACACGGTCTTGCCGATGGCCTTGGCGCCGCCGCTCATGAAGGCCGGCATCATCGCCTTGAGGTCGGCGCCCACCGAGAACGGCTCGTCGGCCGACCAGATCACCAGGCCTCGGTACTCCGACGCCGCCAGGTCCAGGGCCTTGCCCAGGCCCGCGAGCACACCCGGGCCCAGCGCGTGCATCTTCGACTTGATCGAGAACACCAGGACCTCGGCCGGCATGCCCGAGTCCCAGTGCCAGATGCGGCAGGAATCGTCCTCGTGCACCGTGATGCCGGCCTTCGCGGGGGAACGCACGCCCTCGCCGAGCAGCGGCGCGCGGAACAGCTGCCGCGCATATACCGGCAGCTCGGCGCGCGGCACGAATGCCTTGCGCGCTGGGCTCCAGGAACCGGCCGGGGTGTGCACCGCGCCCGCATCGGCCACCGGCCCACGCAGGACCCAGGCCGGCAGCGGCGCCTTGCAAAGCGCCTCGCCGGCATCGATGTCCGCCTGCACCCATCCCGCGACCTTGTTCCAGCCGGCGCTCTGCCAGGTCTCGAAAGGCCCGGTCTCCCAGCCAAAGCCCCAGCGCAGCGCGAAGTCGACGTCGCGCGCGGTTTCGGCGATCGACTCTAGGTGGATCGCCGCGTAGTGGAAGGCGTCACGGAAGATCGCCCACAGGAAGCGGGCCTGCGGATGGTCCGTGCTGCGCAACAGGGCGAGACTCTCGGCCGTGGGCTTGGCGAGGATGCGCGCGATGAGCTCGTCGGCCTTGCCGGCACTGTCGACGTAGTCCCCGCGCGCCGGGTCGAGCACCTGGATGGTCTTGCCTTGCTTGCGATAGAAGCCGGCGCCGGTCTTCTGCCCCAGGGCGCCCTTGTCGACCAGGCTCTTGAGCACCGCGGGCAGCGCGAAGTGCGCGGCGAAGGGATCGCGGTCCGGGCCCAGCGTGTCCTGCATGGTCTGGATGACGTGCACCATGGTGTCCAGGCCGACCACATCGGCCGTGCGGAACGTGGCGCTCTTGGCGCGGTTCAGGCGCATGCCGGTGAGATCGTCGACGACGTCGTAGGCCAGGCCGTACTTGGCGGCCTCGTGGATCGTGGCCAGCATCCCGAACACGCCGACCCGGTTGGCGATGAAGTTGGGCGTGTCCTTGGCGCGCACGACGCCCTTGCCCAGGGTGCTGGTGAGGAAGGTCTCGAGCTCATCGAGGATCGCCGGACGGGTGGACGGCGTCGGGATGAGCTCGACCAGGTGCATGTAGCGCGGTGGATTGAAGAAGTGCACGCCGCAAAAGCGCTCGCGCAGCGCCTCGGGCAGGCCCGCGGACAGCGCGGTGATCGAAAGGCCGGAGGTGTTGCTGGCGAAGATCGCGCCCGGCGCGACGTGCCCGCCGACCTTGCGATACAAGTCGAGCTTCCAGTCCATGCGCTCGGCGATGGCCTCGATGACGAAGTCGCAGCCGCGCAGCAGCTCGAGGTGCTCCTCGTAGTTGGCGGCCTCGATGAGGCGCGCGTCCTCGTCCAGGCCGAGCGGCGCGGGCTTGAGCTTGCGCAGGCCCTCGATCGCGCGGCGCACGATGCCGCTCTTGTCCGCGGACTT
Organism: Burkholderiales bacterium; assembly: GCA_900290295.1. GTDB lineage: Bacteria > Pseudomonadota > Gammaproteobacteria > Burkholderiales > Burkholderiaceae_F > GJ-E10. The sequence goes on along the minus strand of OMSW01000268.1, from coordinate 4,814 downwards.
GGCGTCCGGCAGGTCGAAGAGCACGACGGGAACGCGGGCGTTGATGCAATGGGCGGCGATCTGGGCGCCCATGACGCCCGCGCCGAGAACGGCGACTTTGCGGACCAAGAAATTCTTCATGTTTTGCGCTTCCTAGAACCAATCCGCCTCGAATTCCATCAGGTTCTTCGCGCCGGAGCGTGCGGCGCGAATGTGATAAGCCGTCTCCGGCAACAGGCGCTGGAAGTAGAACCGCGCCGTGGCCAGCTTGCTGCGATAGAAGGGATCGACGCCGTCGCCGTCAGCCGCGCAGCGCGCCAACGCGACCTGCGCCATGCGGGCCCAGAAATAGGCGAAGACGAGGTGGCCGGCGACGCGCAGGTAGTCCACCACGGCTGCGCCGACCTCGTCGGGATTGCCGATGGCCTTCATCCCGATCTCCATCGTCAGCTTCTGCACCTTGCCGCCTAGAGCGCCGGCTTCCTCAACCTCTACCAGATGAGCTTCGCTTCCTTGGCTTCCTTCGTCAATTTTTCACGGAAATTGGGATGGGCGATGCTGATCATGTCCTTTACCCGATCCGAAATAGACTTGCCGCGCAAATGCACGGCGCCATATTCCGTGACGATATAGTCGACGTCGCTTCTTGGCGTGGTAACGACCGCGCCGGGTGGGAGTGCGCTGAGAATGCGTGAGAGCACGGTGCCGTCCTGTTTCGTCGCCGTGGAATCCAGCGTAAGGAAGGATTTCCCGCCTTTGGAGAGCCGGGCTCCTCGCACGAAATTCAATTGACCGCCGGTTGCGCTGTATTGTTGGAAGCCTATGGACTCGGCGCAGACTTGGCCAGTGAGATCGCACATGATGGCATTGTTGATTGCAATGAACTTCTCGTTGCTGCCGATGACGCTCTCATTGGCGATATAAGTAAGCGGGTAGGCCCTCAATACCTTGTTCCTGTTCATGAAGTCATAGAGCTTTTGCGAACCAATGCCGAACGAAACGGTTATTTCGCCCGGATGAAGTGTTTTTCGGCTGCCATTGACGACACCCTTTTCCGCCAGGGCGACCATCGAATCGACCAGCATCTCGGTATGGATGCCGAGATCCTTGTGATGATCGAGATAGAACCCCACGGCGTTGCCCAGACCACCGACGCCGATCTGGATCGTCGAGCCGTCTTCGATAAAGGGGATTATCTTGCTGGCAATCGTCTTTTCCATATCCGTGAGGGGAATGGAGGGCAACTCAGGCAGCTTGTGATCCTGCTCGCAAATGTAATCGACGTCGTCCACGGTCAGGAAGGCTTCGTCGTCACCATAGACGTAAGGCGATTGGCGGTTTACCTGCACAATGACCTTTTCGGCGAGTCTCGCGGCCTGGTGTCCATTGAACGTGCCCATCACGCCCAGGCTCATTCTGCCCATCTCGTCGGGTGGTGACACATCGGCGATAAAAACATTGGCCCGGAAGATATTCTCCGTTTCCCAATCGGTCTGGCCAAACTGGTAGCTGATAATGTCGATATTGCCTTGAGGAAAGAACTTCCTTTCGATAGGGCCCGGAAAGATGGAAACGTAGCCGATATGTCCCTTGAACTCTGCCTTGAAAACTTCGAAAGGATACAAAAGCAGGCCCGATATCATCAGGACATTTTGCAGATCATCTTTTCTTCTGCAAATGGCATTTACAAGATCTACTGGAGCGCCGCCGACCGGACAGAAATAAATGCGATCATTTGATTTCACGACGGCCGCGGCGTCTTCTACCGACACCAACTTTTTCTTGAATTCATCTTTCCAGCTCATTTTGCCCCCCGAAACGGAATCCGATATTTCCCAGATGGGCGGCGTTTTGCCATCTGGCTGAGGCCACAATAGTCCGATTCCGACCCAAGCGGAAGGCGGTCGGCGGCATTTGTCAGTGCTGGAGCGTGCCGGTTTCCAGCGATGGGGCAGCAGTTCCTCGATCTTTCTGTCGGTCTGCGCCGGCAGACGCGTGAAGACGTCCTTGACATTGGCATATGGGTCGTGCCCGTTCATCCTGGCCGACTGGATCAAGCTCATGACGGCGGCGGCGCGCTGGCCGGCGCGTATCGATCCGGCAAACACGGCGCGCGTCCATGACGCGCTTCAGCACCGTCCGCGCTCGACAATGCACGGGGAAACCGCATTACCCACTCGAAATTCGGTAGAGGCGATTTTGACGCCGTCAGTCCTGACCACAAGATCGCGGCGACGATCTCGACGAGCGGCGCCACTACGGCCAGCGGGAAGAGCGCTGTGGGAAAGATACTCAAAATCCGTTCTGACATGCTATTTCTGTTGTTGCTTAAAGACGTGGAACGGCATCTCGTTGTTCTAACTGAGAATGACATGTACGACCGCTGCTTGAAGGAGCGGGATAGCGGACGGGTACCGCGGGAGATCGAGTTTGCTTACGCCGAGATTCCGCAAGATCTTCAGCAGCTACTGGTGACGGCGCGGGCCGCCTCCTCGACCGAGGTTTCCCCGAAGGGGAGACGCTCATGAAGCGACTGGTTCAAATCGCCGGCTACTTGATTCATTCACCGTCGTACGTGATCAGGCCCTGCTCGAAAAGATCTCAGATGAGGCAAAGTCCTACATGCTGGCGACCATGCCGGAAGGCCCCCAGGCCGAACATTTGCGATCGATGCTAAAGGTCCCGGGCTTTCAGATCTTTCATCACGCCCCGGTTCTGATCGTGATTTCAGGGATCGCGCAAGGTCCGTGGATCGTGGAAGACTGCGCATTGGCTGCCGAGAATCTGATGCTCGCGGCCTATGCTTCTGGGCTCGGTACCTGCTGGATTGGTTTTTCTCAGAGTTTTCTTAATACGTCGGATGGGAAGAGCGCGCTCGGCATCCCTGCTACGTGGGTGCCGGTTGCGCCGATCATCGTTGGTCATCCTAAGACCGTGCCGGCGCCCGTGCCCCGCAAAGAGCCACAGATCCGCTGGGTTGGCTGACGACTAGGAAGTGAATACGGATGGGCCGCAACTGTTTTTGAGCCCGAGACCCGAGTCTTGATATTGGCTGGCCTGGGTCTGGTGGTTGTTGTAGGGCGCCGGCGAAGGGCGGTGATGCAACACCCGGTGCCTCTGGATACACGTACTCGGACAGGAGTTTTTGGGAAACACGTTTCACTTCGCTATGGAATGCGTGGGCACATTTGTAATAAAAGCGACTGCTGATGTTTCTTTCACTGCGGCGACCTTGTCGGGAACGTTTGACGCACGTCATGTCCAGCGAAATCGGGTATTGACTCGGGACGGTGCGCGCGTAAATTGAAAACCGCAACGGCGTTCCCACGAGTACCTCCCGATACGCGAGATGAAAATGGGGACGGCGGGTTAAGGCCCGTGGTCGTTGTAACGGCGCGGCAAATGACCCTGCGCCGTTTTATTTTTCTGCCCGCGGATTGTTGATGTACGTCATAGCCGGCGGGCTCCAGGGCTTGACTCAGAAAGCCCCAAGTGTAGAGTGAAAAATGCAACGAACGCCCCCGAGTTCTCGACTCGATCGCTAAGCTGGCGAAGATGGGGTAGGCGGTTAAACCCCGCCACAGTTGCAACGGCGCGGCTTAAAGAACTGCGCCGTTTTCATTTTCAGGGGCCAGGGAACGGTTGCGCCTTCTGGGAGCGGGAGCCGGGTGCAAATGATGGGTAGAGGCACGTGACGCCGATGATGCAGATTGTTGGCCCGACGTTGATCGGATTTATCGTCGCCCCGCTAATCGCGCTGGCCGTGGGCATCTACTTCGCACGCCGATACGGCGGTGACTCTCAACCTCCACGCCAAGCGATCGCGGTCGACACCATCCTGCTCGCCGTCGTGCTTGTCGGCGCGTAGGGCGTGATTCGGTAAATTTTGGGACAGTGATTCGCCACCCTCGGCAAAGGCCGCGCGTTCTGGGAGCGGGCGCCAGGGGCGGATGACAGGCAACACCTTTGTCAGGTTGAAAACTCTAGCGACCTGCCGCATGCTACGCGCAAGATGTAAGGGCGCGGTTCGCGCTTTGCATTGGGGCGGGCAATACTTTCCGAACCGACACGAACGGAGGGGGATTATGGCACTCGCGGTGAAAACATCTCAGCCAGTTGCGTTATTGGCGGCCATTAAGAAGGCAATCGACAACAATCTTGTCAGTACCTGGTCTTACGACACTGCAGGTGATTTCACGCACACGCCAAATCAATGGGTACGGCAAGCATGGTTGCGGCCTACTGTTAGTCAAGGAATTCTTACGTTCCGAATTGTTTTGCCGCCGAACATCCAGCTGACTTGGCTAATTTATGGCGTGTATCACGGTAGATTCATCGAAATGTTACTTACGCATTTCAATGCCGACTTTTCCGAAGCAGTGGCCACGCCGTAGGGAGGAACCGGGCGACACTGGAAACCGTGGCGGCGATCAAGAAGCCCCCGGTGATCTTTGCCAAGCAGGCGAACATCATCAATGGCCCGCAGCAGGTCAATAACGGGATTGCCTCGCGCACGCATGTCCAACTGAATTGATCCCATTGTCGAACTCGTCGGTCATGACAGCATCTCCGTTTGAACGCAGAGGCATGCTTTCTCCCTTAGCTCGTGGATCAGCCATAAGACAGAGGCCGCCCAGCCGCGCTCAAGGGTGGGGCACCTGAGCGACGCAGAAGTCGGCGACACGCCCGACGAGGCGCGAGAGCGCACGGTTGGCGGCAGTGACGCCGCCATAGGGGTCATCGCTTGGAGCATCTTCGACCTCATCGAACTGCGCCGACGCGAGCGCGCGTGCCGGGTTGGTGCCGATGAGCTGCACCCGCAAGGTCATTTCCAG
>OMSW01000115.1 GCA_900290295.1 Burkholderiales bacterium | reverse complement strand
ATGAAAATTGCCAACGACGTCCGCTGGCTGGCATCCGGACCCCGCTGCGGCCTGGGCGAGATCAACATCCCCGAGAACGAACCGGGCAGTTCGATCATGCCGGGCAAGGTCAATCCCACCCAGTGCGAAGCGCTCACCATGGTCTGCTGCCAGGTCCTTGGCAATGACGTCGCGATCAACTTCGGCGGGGCATCGGGAAACTTTGAACTCAATGTCTTCAAACCCCTCATTGCACACAATTTCCTGCAAAGTGTCCGGCTGCTGGCCGACGGTATGCATGGCTTTGACCGGCACTGCGTACGGGGCATTAGCGCGAACCGGGCTCGAATCGCGGAGATGCTGTCGCGTTCACTGATGCTCGTGACGGCACTGACGCCGCACATCGGATACGACCGGGCCGCCCAAATTGCGAAGCGGGCGCACCAGGACGGCATTACCCTGCAGGAGGCGTCGCTGGTCTTGGGGTATGTTTCCGCAAGTGACTTTGCGCGCTGGGTCGACCCGATCAAAATGGTCGGACCGAGGACGGATTAGCCGCGCGCGGGCAACGCGCCAGTCTATACTGGGCTGGTCCCTACTCTCAGGAGAAAATGCCATGGGCAAGGCGCAAAAAAGCAGCAAGGAAAGCAAGAAGCCGGCGAGCATGAACTTGAAGGAAAAGCGCGCTGCGAAAAAAGCCAAGAAGGATTCCAAGGAGACCGGGCAGCCCTTTCTGCCGCGGTAACGGCATTGGCGGTGGGTATCCCTAGCGCTGGCGGGAAGGTCGGTACGACGGCCATCGATGAAAAGGTTGCGGGGGCCGGCGCCGGCGATTTCGCAACCCATTCCTATGATTTGCCGCTGGGTCACACGACCCTGGTAATCGAATCCCTGCTGCTCGCCGCCGCAAAGATCTTCACCTTCGACCGCAGCGCGCCACTCACCAACGCCAGCGGGTTTTTCTTTGAGCGGGAGGGGCGGCTGTTCCTGGTCACGAGCCGGCACGTGATGATCGATCAGCCGAGCAAGCACTTCCCGGACCGCATCGAAATCGAACTTCACGTCGACCCGTACAACATCGCAAAATCCACCGGTTATTCCATACCGCTGTACCGCAACGGCAAGAGCCTGTGGCGCCAGGCCCGAGATTCGGCCGGCGAGATCGACGTTGCGGTGATCGAGTTGGAGCGCGCGGCGCTGCCGGCAACCGCGGTCTATCGCGCCTTTGTGCCGCAGCATCTATACGACCCGAAGGTTCGCGTCGAGGTGGGCTCCCATATACTGGTGGTAGGCTTTCCGCTCGGCTTTCACGACACCTTGCACCATCTTCCGGTCGTGCGACAAGCCGGCATTGCTTCCTCGTTCGGATTGCGCTTCCAAGGGGAGGGCTACTTTCTCACGGATGCACGCACGCACCGTGGCGGCAGCGGCGCCCCGGTGGTGATGCGCATACGCGAACCGGATGCGGGCCACGGCGACCTGCCGTGGCGCTTGCTTGGCGTGCATTCGTCGCGCGTCGATATGCGCACCCGCGACAGCAGGCTCGACGAAGCCCTGGGGCTGAACTGCGCCTGGTACGCCGACGTTCTGATGACCCTCACGGAACGCTAAGAGCGCTGTACGAAAGCCGACAAAGCCCGACAAAAGGCATTCCAGGCCCGCTCGGTCTTGAATGACTTTTTGTTTACTTTCATATGGTTAGACGGCATCTCGGGATCCTGGCCTGTTCCTTGCTCATGAATGTTCGAGCGCTGCAGCATCGAATGCTGGCAGCGTGCGCCACGCGGAGCATCCATGCCCAAGCTGCCTATCTACCTCGACTATTCCGCCACCACGCCGGTGGATCCGCGCGTGGCGGCCAAGATGATTCCGTTCCTGACGCAGGACTTCGGCAATCCGGCCAGCCGCTCCCATTCCTTCGGCTGGACGGCCGAGCAGGCGGTTGAGCAAGCACGGGCCGAAGTCGCGGCGCTAATCGGCGCCGATCACCGGGAAATCGTCTGGACCTCCGGGGCCACGGAATCCAACAATCTCGCGCTCAAGGGTGTGGCCCGCTTTCTCGAGAAAAAAGGCAAGCACCTCATCACGCTCGCCACCGAGCACAAGGCAGTTCTCGACACCATGCGCGAGCTGGAGCGGGAAGGATTCGACGTAACGTACCTCCCGGTGAATCCGGATGGCCTGATCGATCCAGCGCAATTTGCCGAGGCGATTCGTACCGACACGATCCTGGCCTCCGCGATGTTCGTAAACAACGAGATCGGCGTGATTCAGGACATCGCGACACTGGGCGAAATCTGCCGCGCACGCGGCGTCTTGTTCCACGTCGACGCTGCGCAGGCAACCGGAAAGGTGCAAATCGATCTGTCCCGGCTCAAGGTGGACTTGATGTCGTTATCGGCCCACAAGACCTATGGCCCCAAGGGCATCGGCGCGCTGTATGTGCGGCGCAAACCACGTGTGCGGCTGGAAGCGCAGATGCACGGCGGCGGCCACGAGCGCGGCATGCGCTCCGGCACCCTGGCAACCCATCAGATCGTCGGCATGGGCGAAGCATTCCGTATCGCCCGCCTGGCCATGGCAGAGGAAAACGAACGCATCCGTGGCCTGCGCGACCGCCTGCTGCAGGGACTGGCCGATCTTGACGCCGTGCATATCAACGGCGATATGGATCAGCGCGTACCGCACAACCTCAATATCAGTTTCAACTTTGTCGAGGGCGAATCGCTGATGATGGCCATCAAGGACATCGCCGTATCGAGCGGCTCCGCCTGCACCTCGGCAAGCCTCGAGCCCTCCTACGTGCTGCGGGCGCTGGGGCTGCCGGACGAACTGGCGCACAGCGCCATCCGCTTCAGCCTCGGTCGCTACACCACCGCGCAGGAAGTTGATAGCGCAATCAAGCTCATCAAGCACAGCGTCAATCGACTGCGCGAAATGTCGCCCTTGTGGGAAATGCATCAGAACGGAATCGATCTAAAGAGCGTGCAGTGGGCAGCCCACTGATCAGACAAACCGGGGATAGACCATGGCATACAGCGAGAAACTGCTGGATCACTACGAAAAACCGCGCAATGTCGGAAGTTTCCACAAGGACGACGACAGCGTTGCCACCGGCATGGTGGGGGCACCGGCCTGCGGCGACGTGATGAAGCTGCAGATCAAGGTGGGCAAGGACGGCGTGATCGAGGATGCCAAATTCAAGACCTACGGTTGCGGCTCGGCCATCGCCTCCTCGTCACTGGTCACCGAATGGGTCAAGGGAAAGACGCTCGACCAGGCGCTTGCGATCAAGAATACCCAGATCGCCGAGGAGCTGGCTCTTCCGCCGGTGAAGATTCATTGCTCCATCCTCGCCGAAGATGCCATCCGGGCAGCCATCGCCGACTATCGCGCGCGGCATCCGGGCGGTGACGGTGCGAGCAACGACAAAGCGTATCCGG
>OMSW01000085.1 GCA_900290295.1 Burkholderiales bacterium | reverse complement strand
GCTTGCGGTTTCGACGGCCGGCTTTGCTCCAACGCGAGCGCATCTTCCGCCGGCAGCAAGCGCGCATCCGTGAAGTATGGCACCAAGCCGAGTGCCTGCCACCCGGTCGCTTGCGCGATCCGCTCCATTCCCGCGGCAAACAGTGCGGCGTCGCCGCGGAATTTGTTGATGATGAAGCCGCAAACCAGCGCCGCGTCTTCCGGCGCCAGCACGGCTTTGGTGCCGACAAGGCTGGCGATGACGCCGCCGCGGTCGATGTCGCCGATCAGGACGACCGGCACAGCGGCGGCGCGGGCAAATCCCATATTGGCGATGTCGTTTGCCCGCAGATTGACTTCCGCGGCGCTGCCGGCGCCTTCGATGAGCACGATATCGGCCTCGCTCCGCAGCCGCGTAAAACTGTCGAGCACGAACGGCAGCAGATCGCTTTTCATCTGCTGGTAGGCGGCTGCCTTGGCGCTGCCGTAGACGCGGCCCTGCACCACGATCTGCGCGCCGATCTCGCTCTGTGGCTTCAGCAGCACCGGGTTCATGTGAATGCTGGCCGGCGTGCGCGCGGCGCGCGCCTGCAGCGCCTGCGCGCGCCCGATCTCGCCGCCGTCCGCCGTGACTGCTGCGTTGTTCGACATGTTCTGCGGTTTGAATGGCCGCACCGCGAGCCCGCGCAGCGTGAACGCACGCGCCAGCCCGGCAACGATCAAGGACTTGCCGACATCCGAGCCCGTGCCCTGGAACATAAGCGCGCGGGCGGACGCCATCGCCGCCGCTCCGCTCAGAACTCGATGCCCGGCTGGGCCTTCACGCCGGAGGCGAAATGGTGCTTCACCAGCGTCATCTCGGTGACGAGATCGGCGGCGGCGATCAATTCCGGCTTGGCGTTGCGGCCGGTGACGACGACGTGCAGGCCCTCGCGGCGCGCGGCAAGCGCGGCGACGACGGCATGAAGATCGAGATAATCGTAGCGCAGCGCAATGTTGAGCTCGTCGAGAATAACGAGTCCGAAGCTCAGATCGGCCATGAGCTCACGCGCCTTCGACCAGGCGCGCTCAGCGGCGGCGACGTCGCGCACGCGATCCTGCGTCTCCCAGGTAAAACCTTCGCCCATCGTGTACCAGGCGATTTGCTCGCCGAATTGAGCGAGCGCGTCGCGTTCCGCCGTGTGCCAGGCGCCCTTGATGAACTGCACCACGCCGACGCGGTGGCCGCGGCCGAGCATGCGCAAGGCAAGGCCGAAGGCAGCCGTCGATTTTCCCTTGCCGGTGCCGGTATGTACGATAAGAAGGCCCTTCTCGATCTTTTTCTCCGCGACCTCGGCATCCTGCACCGCTTTGCGCTTGGCCATCTTGGCGCGATGGCGTTCAGCCTCCGCCTTATCGATCGTTTCCGTCATGATGTCTCCTTCAGAGCACCCTTCACCGCGACCGGCAAGCCCGCCACCATGAGGACGACGCGGTCCGCGCGCGCAGCGATGCGCTGATTGAGAAGGCCGTGCAAATCGCGGAATTTTCGCCCGAGCGGATGATCCGGCACGATCCCGGATCCCACTTCGTTCGCGACCAGAACGATTGGCGCCGCGGCTTCCGCCAGCGTCTTTTCCAGGCTGCCGATTTCCGTGTCGATATCCGCGTTGGCAAGCAGGAGATTGGAAAGCCACAGCGTCAGGCAATCGATCAGCACCGGCATCCCTTCGCACGCCGCAAGCGCCGCTTGCAGATCGCGCGGCGCCTCGATGGTCTGCCAGGACGGTCCGCGGCGCGATCGATGGGCCCTGATGCGCGCGGCCATCTCGTGGTCGCCCGCTTCCGCCGTCGCCACATAGACCCAGGGCGGCGGCAAGGCGGCGACCAAGCCCTCCGCATAGCGGCTCTTGCCCGAGCGCGCGCCGCCGAGGACGAAGGTCAGCGAGGCGCCCATGGCGGCCCCTCCGGTGTCATGCGTTGTATCGCTGCGAGTGCCATTTTGCGGCCCTTCGCGGAGCGGGAACCGTCAATCCGCGGCACTATAGCGACCGGGCGGCGCCATTGACAAAGGCGCACCGGCAAACGTTAAGTGCTGCGATCGACGGTCTCTCGTCAGAGAGCGAACAGGGAATGCGGTGCGGAACGCAGGTTCCTAATCCGCAGCTGCCCCCGCAACTGTAAGCGGAAAGCCCGTACCAAAGAGCCACTGGAGCATCCGGGAAGGCGGTGACGGGCGGCGAACCGCGAGCCAGGAGACCTGCCGTCGATGCGGTCGCCGCCGGGCGGGGTGCCTCGGCTCAGCCCGGTTCGCATTGCACCCGTTGATTGGCGCCACGGAGCAGCACGGGTGAACCGCATCGATGCGACGAGCGCGACG
>OMSW01000286.1:22815-27457 GCA_900290295.1 Burkholderiales bacterium | reverse complement strand
CCCGGTTCTTCTTGTGCGCCAACACCCGGCTGCGAAAATCCTTGCGTTGCTTCGAATACGCTTCCAGCGTCAACAGGCTCGACGGGGAGATTGTGCTCATGGTCCGCTCGCTTCCTCTTTGCTACTCGATGCCGTAGGCCATGCGCACCAGCGTGATCGGATGCGCGAGCTGTGGTCGCTTGCCGGAAATCGCCGCGCCGCCAAGCTGCTCCATTCCCTGTTCGATATGGTGCCCGGCCAACTGGCAGTCGGAGCTGATGAAGTCCGATTGGGGCTGCGCCATGCTTTTGAACACCGGTTTGCCGATCTTCATTGCCATGGCGTGATATTCCTTCTTCACGCCCCAGGTACCGGCGTGTCCCGAACAGCGCTCCACCGTGGTGACCGAGGTCTGTGGAATCCACTTGAGGACCTCCTCGGTCTTGCGGCCCAGGTTCTGCACCCGGCTATGACAAGGAACGTGATACGAAACCGCCCCCAGCGGTCTGGGAAATTCGTTCTTGAGCAGGCCATCCTTATTGCGTGCTACCAAGTATTCGAAAGGATCCCACATCGCCTCGCTGACCTGCTTGACCTCGGCATCGCCGGGAAACAGCAATGGCAATTCCTTGGAAAACATCAGCGTACAGGACGGAATCGCAGCCAGGATCGCATAGCCATCCCGTGCCAGGCGGGCCAGCACCGGTATGTTGATCTCCTTCAGGCGACGCACGCCGTCCAGATCACCCAGCTCTAGCTTGGGCATGCCGCAGCAGGCCTCCTTTTCCACCAGCACGTGCGGAATCTCGTTGTGCGCCAGGATCTTGAGCAAGTCGTGGCCGATGCCGGGCTCGTTGTAGTTGACGTAACACGTCGAAAAGACTGCGACCTTGCCCGGCGTACGGGCACCGTCGCGAACCGGCGTCGAGGCGTCGGCATGCGCCGAGCGGCGAAACTTGGTTTGCGCGTAGTCCGGTCGCCAGGCCCGGCGATCGACCCCGAGCAGCTTCTCGGTGACCAAACGCCCGGCACCGCTTTGATTCACGGTGTTGACGGCCTGCGTCACGATCGGGATGCCGGCAAAGTATCCAAGGCGATCGGTGGAGGACAGGATCCGGTCACGCAGCCTGCCGCCGGTCTTGCGAAATGCGACCGCCTTGGCGCGCAGCATCAGGTGCGGGAAATCCAGGTTCCAGGGATGCGGCGGCACGTACGGGCACTTGGTCATGAAGCACACGTCGCACAGGTAGCATTGGTCGACAACCTCGACGTAGCGCTCCTTGGCGACCGCCTCCAGCTCGCCGCTGGAACTCGCGTCGACCAGGTCGAACAGCGTCGGGAACGCCCCGCACAGGTTCACGCAGCGTCGACAGCCGTGGCAGATATCAAATACTCGCTCCAGCTCCTTTTCCAGCCCGGCCTCGTCCCAAAATTCGGGCTTGTCCCAGGCGATGGGATGCCGTGTCGGTGCCTCGAGGCTTCCTTCCTTGACGCTCATGGTTTGGTCTCAATCCGGTACATCGGGACGCTCGCGTGAAACCTTCGTGAGGCGGCAGCAGCGAGCGCAAAAAGGCGCAGCGGCAGATCAAATGCGCCGGCGACGCATTACCGCGACGGTCCAGCTGCGGCGCCCTACCGTGGCCGCGATGCGCGCATCGCGGCCACGGTATGACTTCAGTCGACGATCGCGTCGAGCGTCTTTTGAAACTTATTTGCGTGCGAGCGTTCCGCCTTGGCAAGGGTTTCAAACCAGTCGGCGATCTCCTCGAACCCCTCGGTCCGCGCCGTCTTGGCCATCCCCGGATACATGTCGGTGTATTCGTGCGTCTCCCCGGCGATCGCGGCCTTCAGATTGGCGCGCGTCGGTCCAATCGGCAACCCGGTTACCGGATCACCGACTTGTTCGAGGTACTCGAGGTGCCCATGGGCATGGCCGGTCTCGCCTTCGGCCGTGGAACGGAAAACGGCGGAAACGTCGTTGTAACCCTCGACGTCGGCCTTTGCCGCAAAATACAGATAGCGCCGATTTGCCTGCGACTCACCGGCAAATGCAGCCTTCAAATTGTCCTCTGTCTTCGATCCCTTCAGTGCCATGAAACTCTCCTGGTTGATCCATCGCTGCAGCGCGATCCTTCCGAAATCGGTCGGTATTGTGCAATCTACGCGTCGCGGCTTGATTAAACAAATGAATTGTACTTATCGTATCAATAGCCAATAACTATATAGCCGCCGCGCATTGATCCCGGCTACCGCAAAATGGCGAGTGCGCGGTCTCGACGTCAAGCGAATGGGAAGCGTTCCTGGCCCGCCGGGTCCCACAACCGGTCGAGTCAGCCGAGGAGCCGCCTGCTAAAAATCCGCGGCGTCCAACGCGAGTGCGCCCGCGCCACCGGCCTCGATGGCTGCGAGCAGTGCCGGCACGGTCGAAAGCACATGGTCGGCGAAAAATCGCGCGGTCGCGATCTTGGCGCGATAAAACGGATCATCGCCGGTCGCCAGCCGTTGCCGGGCGATGAGCGCGGCTCGAGCCAATTGCCAACCGCCGAGCACGATGCCGGCGAGCTTGAGGTACGGTACCGACCCGGCGAACGCTGCGCGGATGTCTCCGCCGAAACCGCGCAGGAAATAATCGATCGCAGCACGGTAGGCGACGATTGCGGACTCCAATTGCGTCGCGATCGCCGCAAAATCATCACCGGACTGTGTCCGGACCTGCGCGAGCGTGGCACGCATCTGCTCGATCAACAGGCCAGCCGTGGCGCCGGCATCGCGCACCGTCTTGCGCCCGAGCAGATCGTTGGCCTGGATCGCGGTCGTACCTTCATAGATCGGAAGAATGCGGGCATCACGATAGTGCTGCGCGGCCCCAGTCTCCTCGATAAAGCCCATTCCGCCGTGGACCTGGATGCCGACCGACGTCACCTCGACCGCCATCTCGGTGCTCCAGCCCTTGACGACGGGAACCAGGTACTCGTACAGCGCCTGGGAGCGCGCGCGCTCCCCGCTGTCAGAATGGTGTCGTGCCAAGTCGCCATACGCGGCGGCCACATAGGCAATCGCGCGCGCCGCCTCGATATGCGAACGCATGAACATCAGCATGCGGCGCACATCCGGATGCTCGATGATTGCCACGGGTCCCGGGGAACCCTCCACCGCCCGACCTTGCACACGCTCACGGGCAAAGGCCGCCGCTTGCTGGTAGGCGCGCTCGCCGATTGCTATTCCCTGCAGACCAACCTGGAAGCGCGCGGCGTTCATCATGATGAACATCATTTCCAGCCCGCGATTCTCTTCCCCCACGAGCTCGGCGATGGCACCGGGACCAAGCTCTCCGCGCCCATCACCGAAAATCAGCACCGCCGTCGGACTGCCCTTGATGCCGAGCTTATGTTCGAGCGAAGCGCAGTAGACGTCGTTGCGGGCGCCGATGCGGCCGTCAACACCTGGGACGAACTTGGGCACGACGAACAGCGAGAGCCCCTTGACTCCAGGGGGCGCATCGCTGGTGCGCGCCAGCACGAGGTGCACGATGTTCTCCGCCAGGTCGTGCTCGCCGTACGTGATGAAGATCTTTTGCCCGAAGATGCGGTAGCGCCCATCGGACTGGCGCTCCGCGCGCGTGCGCACCAGGGAAAGGTCCGAGCCGGCCTGCGGCTCGGTCAGATTCATGGTTCCGGTCCAGCTGCCATCGATGAGCTTGGGCACGTAGCGCTGTTGTTGTTCTTCGGAGCCGGCGATCAGGAATGCCTCGATCGCACCATCGGTCAGGAGCGGGCACAGCGCGAACGACAGGTTGGCGGCCTGCAACATTTCCAGGCACGGCGTCGCGACCAACTTGGGCAGGCCCTGGCCGCCATGCCGGCTCGGGTGCATCACGCCTTGCCAACCGCCATCGACAAAGGCGCGAAATGCCCGCTGAAATCCCGGCGACGTCGTGACCGCTCCGTCCGCCCACCGGGCCGGCTGCGTGTCGCCCACCCGGTTCAGCGGCGCGATCACCTCGCTCATGAGCTTGGAGCATTCCTCCAGCACGGCGCCAACGATCTCATCGCTGGCATCCTCGAAACCGGGTAAGGCCTGCACGGTCCGCAAGCCGGCAAGCTCGTGAACCACGAACTGCATTTCCCGAAGCGGTGCCTTGTAGCTCATCTCGTTAGCCAAGCTTTTCAATCAACTCCGGCACCGCCTGGAACAAATCGGCGACCAGCCCGTAGTCGGCCACCTGGAAGATCGGCGCATCGGCGTCCTTGTTGATGGCGACGATCACCTTGGCATCCTTCATCCCCGCCAAATGCTGGATCGCCCCCGAGATTCCGATGGCAATATACAGCTGCGGCGCCACGATCTTCCCCGTTTGTCCGACCTGCCAATCATTGGGGGCATACCCGGCGTCGACCGCGGCACGCGAGGCACCCAAGGCCGCGTTCAGGCGATGGGCGAGCCGGTCGAGAAGCTTGAAATTCTCCGCCGATCCGAGCGCACGCCCGCCGGAGACAACCACCTTGGCCCCCTGGAGCTCCGGACGATCGGACTTGGCAATCTCCCGGCCGACGAACCGCGAGATACCGGTGTCGGCAACGGCCGTGAGCTCTTCCACGGCGGCCGTTCCGCCGTCGGCGGCTGCGGCAAAGCTGGTAGGCCGGACCGTGGCAAAGACAACCGG
>OMSW01000286.1:0-22805 GCA_900290295.1 Burkholderiales bacterium | reverse complement strand
TGGGCCACGACCGCGATGGCATCGGAGACCTGCGCGCAGTCAAGCTGCGCGGCAACGCGCGGGAGCACGTTCTTGCCGAAGCCGCTGGCCGGCGCGAACACGTGCGTGTAGCCGTTCTTGGCCGCCGCAAGAATCTGTGGAGCGATGTTTTCCGCGAGCGCATCGGCAAAGTACGGCGCGTCGGCCACGAGCACCTTGCTCACGCCGGCGATCGTGCGCGCCTGCTGCGCTACCACCGCGCAGTTACTGCCGACAACCAGAATATCGACCGTACCCGCCGCCTGCGCCGCAGCCGTGACGACGTTGCGCGTTGCCGCCTTGAGCGTCGCGTTGTCGTGTTCCGCCAGTACCAGTGCTCTCATTTTCCCGCCCCGAAAATCACGTGATTACCTTGGCTTCATCGCGCAATTTGGCCACCAGCGTCGCAACGTCCGGGACGCGAATGCCCGCCTGGCGCTGCGGCGGTTCATTCACCTTGAGGGTCTTCAGACGCGGCACTACGTCGACACCCAGGCTGGCGGGCGACACGATCTCCAGCGGCTTCTTCTTCGCCTTCATGATATTGGGCAGTGTCACGTAACGGGGCTCATTCAAGCGCAAGTCGGTGGTGACCACCGCCGGCAAGCGCACCGAGACCGTCTCCAGCCCTCCATCGACCTCGCGCGTGACTTCCGCCCAGCCGTCCGCGATCCGCAGACGGGACGCAAACGTCGCCTGCGGCATGGATCGCAATGCCGCCAGCATTTGCCCGGTCTGGTTCGCGTCATCGTCGATTGCCTGCTTGCCCAGGATCACCAGTTGCGGCTGTTCGCGCTCGGTCAGGGCCGCCAGCAGTTTTGCCACCGCCAACGGCTGCAATTCTGCGTCGGTCTCCACGAGAATGGCGCGATCGGCGCCGATGGCTAGCGCGGTGCGCAAGGTCTCCTGGCACTGGCTCACACCGCAGGAGACGGCAACGATCTCGGTGGCTACCGACGCCTCCTTGAGGCGCATCGCTTCCTCGACCGCGATTTCGTCGAAGGGATTCATCGACATCTTGACGTTCGCGACATCGACTCCCGTTTGATCGGGCTTGACGCGAACCTTGACGTTGAAATCGACCACTCGCTTGACGCAGACCAGCACTTTCATCGGTTTTCCGATCGTATGGGTTCGGTCTCTTCCGTGCCATCCTTGCGACGCTGCCGGCGTAGACCGGCTATGGTGCCGGTTCCGGCGGCAAATTATACGAAGTGCTCTGGCTGGCACCCCGCCGCAGCACGCTCCAGTCGCGCAGGATCTCGCGCGCGGCATTGTGTCCGGGGGCACCGGTCACGCCACCGCCCGGATGGGATCCCGACCCGCAATGGTACAGCGCGGCAATGGGACCACGGTAGCGCGCGTTGCCGATCAGGGGGCGAAAGCAAAACAGCTGGTTGAGCGCGAGCTGGCCATGAAAGATATCGCCGCCGACCAGCCCATAGTCGCGCTCCAGATCGAGCGGCGTCCATGCCTTGTAGCCCAGCAGGGAGCGCCGAAAATTGGGGCAATACGTATCGACCACCTGGAAAATCGCCTCCACCGCTGCGTCTTTGCGGGCGTCCCAACCGCCGGCGGGCGCCGGATCAAAATGCTGACAAAACAGGCTGGCAACGTGGCGTCCCGGAGGTGCGAGCGATTCGTCGACGACGCTCGGAAGCAGCATCTCGATGATCGGCACCCGGGAATGCCCGTGGCGAACCGCATCGTGCCAGGCCCGGTCCATGGCGTGCAAGGACGGCCCCAGGAGAATGCCGCTGGCGTGATGCTCCTGAGCGTGGGTGCCCGGCTGGCACACGAAATCGGGCAGTTCAGAAAGCGCGACATTGACACGAAACGAACCTGATCCGCAGCGATACTCCCCGATTGCGGCGCGAAAATCATCGGTCAGAACCCCAGGGTCCACCAGCTTTTGATACAGGAGCTTGGGGTTGACGCCGGCGGCGACGGCGCGGGCCGACAGTTGCCTGCCATCGGCCAGTGCAACACCGACGGCCCGCCCCTGTTCCACGAGCACCCGGCGCACTTCGCATTCGCGTTCAATCTGCACGCCGCGGGATTGCGCCTCCTCGGCCATCAGGGTCGTGATGCGTCCCATGCCCCCGAGTGCGTGACCCCAGGCACCCGGTTTCCCGTTGACCTGGCCAAAGCAGTGATGCAGCAGGACATAGGCAGAGCCGGCCGTGTATGGGCTGGCAAAGTTGCCGACGATCGAATCCCAGCCGAGCGCGGCCTTGAGCGCATCGCATTCGAACGTGGAATCCAGCCAACGGCCCGCGCTGCTGGTGAAGGCGTCCAGCAAATCGCGCTGGCCCGGCAGTCCCAGTTTGCCGAACTCGAGCAGCAACCGTGCGCTCGTGCGCGCGGAGCGCCAATCCGCCAATACCCAGGGGCCGCCAAGCTCTGGCGGCGTGCGCAGCACCCACCGGCGCAGCACGTCGGCAAGCCGCTGCAGGCGTGCGTGGTGGGCCGGCAGCCGTTCGGCGTCCTTGGGTGACAAGTGCGCCAGATTGCCTGCTGACGGCGCGCCTGCCTTCTGCGCCGCCTCGCCCCCGAATCGGAGCGAACGGCCGTCTTCGAGCGGGACGAAATTGGCAAACGGCCTTTCGACGATGCGAAGACCGCGTTCGACCAGCCGCAGGTCGCGAATGACGACGGGATGAAGCAGACTTACGGTATAGCTCGCCGAGGAATTGCGAAATCCCGGAACAAACTCCTCGGTGACCGCGGCCCCTCCCACGACCGGGCGCCGTTCGAGTACCTTGACCTTCAATCCGGCCGCAGCGAGATAGTTCGCGCAAACCAAGCCGTTGTGGCCTGCGCCTAATACAATGACGTCGGTGCCCGGGACGGCCATTTCCCCTCCTTTGCGAGCGGCATATTTGCAGCGCCCTCCGCCCGGCGTGCGCCCAAGCGTCACCGCGCTGTCCTGCTTTTACCTGGCTCTATGGTTTCATGTCCCTGATGGCAACCGCAAAGTTTCCTGCTCGGCGCGCATTAACCGCAATTATCGGAGCGCTGCTGGTCGGCTGCCAGACGCTGCCGCCCGGCGCGGATTCCGTTGCCAAGCAATCACCGGTCGCGGCGGCGCCCGGCGCCCTGGCTTCCCAGGCGGCCCCGTTGGCCTCGATCGTGCCGGCTGCGCCGATTACGCCCGAGCTCTCGGCCACGCCGCTGGTCGAACCGCAGGTCCCTGTGCCGCCGCCGGCCCCAGCATCGCGCCCCCTGCGGATCGGCTTGGCGCTGGGCGGTGGCGCGGCCCGCGGCTTTGCCCACGTCGGCGTAATCCGAGCCCTGGAGGCCCGGGGGATCGTCCCGGACATCGTCGTCGGCACCAGCGTAGGCAGCTTCGTTGCCGCCTTGTACGCTTCCGGACGTGATGGCGCAGATCTGCAGCGCGTGGCGATGCAGTTCGAGGAATCCACGCTTACCGACTGGTCCTTGCCCTCGCGCGGGCTATTCAAGGGTCAGGCCTTGCAGGATTTTGTCAACCGCCAGGTCGATCAGCGGCCGATAGAAAAGCTGCCGCGAAAACTCGCAATCGTGGCTACCGACTTGGGCACCGGGGAAATGATGGTCTTCGAGCGGGGCAATGTCGGAATGGCCGTACGTGCATCGAGCAGCGTACCCGGAGTGTTTCAGCCAGCGGCAATCGGCGGCCACGAATACGTCGACGGCGGCCTGGTGAGCCCGATACCGGTGCACACGGCCAGGCGCCTGGGCGCCGACGTGGTCATTGCGGTCGACATCTCGAAAAAGCCGGCCTATCAAAGCACCACGGGGGCCTTTGACATCCTGTTGCAAACGTTCAACATCATGGGACAGGTAATTGCGCGGGCGGAACTGGACGAAGCGGACGTTGTCTTGCGGCCGGCCCTAGGTGCGGTGGGCAGCACCGACTTTGCGTCCCGCGAGTCCTCGATCGAGGAAGGAGAACAGGCGGTCGCGGTGCAAGCCAAGACGATTTCCGAGGTCCTGGCGCGAGTGCAACAAAACCTGGCCGTTTCCGCCATTTCGGCTCCGACCCCTTGATTTGATAGGAGCAATTGCCCGCGCTACGTGATATGTTGAGGACGAACGGCATGTTCCGGACCCGGAAGGTGGTATCGGCGTGACTCTACGAGGAAACAATACGCAAGGCGCGGCGCAGCCTCCGGTGCCGGAGGCCGGCGCGGCGCCGTCGCCGCAAACGGCCCGCCCGAGGATCCTTTTGGCCGATAGTGGGCGGATTTCCCGCGGGGCGGTCGCCGAGTCGGTACGTCAGCAATTTGACGTTCGGGAGGTCGCCGATGCAGAAGCCGCCTGGCAGGCGGTGCTGCTGGATGCCTCGATACGCATCGTAATCGCCGAGGTAGCGGCACCCTCGATCCGCGGATTTGACCTGCTCGCTCGCCTGCGCGCCTCCAAGGTACAGCGAATTCGTGAAATGCCGGCAATTGCGCTGCTCGAGCGCGTCAATGCTGCCGATAGCCAGCGGGTCGTGGCGCTGGAGGCCACCGAGCTCGTCGTCGGCGAGCCTCCGGCGCAGGATGCAGCCAGCGAATTGCTGTCGCGCGTGCGAGTACTCGTCGATCTGGCGAATACTCGCGATGCGCTCGTGGAGAGCCGCACCGAGCTCGAATCGGCGCGAACGGTCGATCCGGATACCGAACTACTGACCCTGCCGGCCTTCGACAAGCAGGTTGACAAGCTGCTTTCCTATGCGCGCCGCGCACTACTAGACCTGGCGCTGATCTGCATCCGCGTCGAATTGACGATGTCGCACAACGAAGCCTGGGATGGCGAGATCGAACAGCGCATGAAGCTCGTCGGGCGCGCCTTGAGCGCCTCGATCCGGCTCGAAGATCTGGCGACACGGTCGGACAAGACGGAATTCTGTGTTGCGACGCAGAATAACGGCATGACCGACATGCTGCGATTTGCGGCGCGCCTGCGCAAGGTCCTGGAAAACGTCGACGCTGCCGGCCCCGGGGTCGAAGTCTGGACCTGTATCGGAGTAGCAACACTATCGGAGGAATTGCGGCGCGGCGCGGTCGACCTGCGTGCGCAGGCGCAAAGGCGCGCGCAGATGGCGCAAAGCTCCCGATCCCGGCGCATCATGCTCGGCGCGGTCGAGTCGGGCAAGGCCGTGGGCTTTGACCCGCGCGGGGAAACCGGCTCGATGGACGTCAACCTGGCCCTAGCACTGATCGGATCGGGACGCTCCGCGGAAGTCGTCGCGCACCTTCCACGGCTGCTCGAACAACTCAATCCCCTGATTCGGCTGATTCGCCAGCAGCAGAACGTGGGAGCTTCCAATCCCACGCCTAGTGCAGAAAGAGAGCAATGAGCCGGTATAGCGAATTTCACGCACGCTCGCTCCAGCAACCCGAGGCCTTCTGGCGCGAGCAGTCCGAACTTATCGAGTGGAAGAGCCCGGTCGACCGGGTGCTCGATGCTTCACGGCCACCTTTTGCGCGCTGGTTTCCGGGGGCAAGCACCAACCTTTGCTACAACGCAATCGACCGGCACCTGCCCTCGCGCGCCGACCAGCCCGCGCTGATATACGTCTCGACCGAGACCGGCACGGAGAAGACATATAGTTTTGCCGAACTCCATCGGGAGGTGAACCGGTTCGCCGCCGTCCTGCTCGCGCTGGGCGTGCTTCGCGGCGACCGGGTCCTGGTCTACATGCCGATGATCCCCGAGGCGGTGTTTGCCATGCTCGCCTGCGCGCGCATCGGCGCGATTCATTCCGTGGTTTTCGGCGGCTTTGCCTCGCACAGCCTCGCAACGCGGATCGACGATGCCCGCCCCAAGGTCATCGTCTCCGCGGATGCGGGGTCGCGCTCGGGCAAGGCGGTCCCGTACAAGATGCTGCTGGACCAGGCGATCGAGCTGGCGAGCTTCGCGCCCGAACATGTGCTAATGGTCAACCGCGGGCTGGCGCCGATGGCGCTTGCGCCAGGGCGCGACGTGGACTTTGCGGTGGAGCGGCGCAAGCAATGGGATAGCAAGGTTGAATGCGCCTGGCTCGAATCAAACGAGCCCTCGTACATCCTGTACACCTCGGGCACGACGGGCCGGCCCAAGGGGGTGCAACGCGACACCGGCGGCTATGCGGTCGCGCTGGCGGCATCCATGAAGCACGTGTTTGGCGGCGAGGCCGGGGAGACATATTTTTCAACCAGCGATATCGGCTGGGTCGTCGGTCACAGCTATATCGTCTATGGCCCGCTGCTCGCCGGGATGGCCACGATCGTCTACGAAGGAACGCCGATCCGTCCCGATGGCGCGATTTGGTGGCGCATCGTCGAGCAGTACCGCGTCAATGTCATGTTCTCGGCGCCGACGGCCATCCGTGTCCTCAAGAAACAGGATCCAGCATTGCTGCGGCGGCATGACCTGTCCTCGCTAAAGGCGCTGTTCCTCGCTGGCGAACCGCTCGACGAGCCCACCGCCCACTGGATCTCGGAGGGAATCGGCAAACCCGTCGTCGACAACTACTGGCAAACCGAAACCGGCTGGCCGATCATCGCAACGCCGCGCGGCGTCGAGGCATTGCCCGCCAAGTTCGGCAGCCCGGGTGTGCCCTGCTACGGCTACGACGTTCGCCTGTTCGACGAAACCACCGGCGCGGAGGTCGGCAGCAATGCCAAGGGGGTGGTGGCCATTGTTGGACCATTGCCACCCGGCTGCATGAGCACCATCTGGGGCGATGATGAACGCTTTGTCAGCACGTACTGGCACAGCGTCCCGGGCCGCAGCGTTTATTCGACCTTTGATTGGGGCATTCGCGACAACGACGGCTACTACTTCATCCTTGGCCGCACCGACGACGTGATCAATGTCGCCGGCCATCGCTTGGGGACGCGCGAAATCGAGGAATCGATCAGCTCGCACCCGGGCGTGGCGGAAGTCGCCGTGGTTGGCATCGCCGACGCGCTCAAAGGCCAGGTCGCGATCGCCTTTGCCGTCGTGCGCAACCCCGCCGAAGTGGCGGACCCCGCCGCACGGGCGCAGATGGAAGGGGAAATCCTCAAGCTCGTCGACAGCCAACTGGGCGCCGTCGCGCGTCCTTCGCGCGTGCATTTCGTTGCGGGGCTACCGAAGACCCGCTCGGGCAAGCTGCTGCGGCGGACGATTCAGGCGATCTGCGAGGGTCGCGATGCAGGCGATCTTACGACGATCGAGGATCCCACAGCACTGGAGCAGGTGCGCTTGGCCCTGGGTGGCCGGCCGTAGCCCGAACCGCGACGGCCGCGCCGGTTCAGCTGCTGGCGTTGGGCCAGTTCGGCTTGCGCTTGTTCAGGAACGCGTTGATGCCCTCCTGAGCAGCCGGTTCCATCAGGTTGCAGGCCATGGTTTGCACGGCCAGCTGATAAGCGGCGTCGGTCCCCATTTCCCGCTGGCGATAGAACAGTTCCTTGCCCGCGGCGACGATGTTTGCGGGCTTAGCGAGAATCGAACTGGTGAGGCGGCCGATTTCTTCATCCAGGCGATCGGGCGGCACGACGCGGTTGACCAGGCCACATTGCCGGGCCGCGTCCGCGTCGATGAACTCGCCCGTGAACAGCATTTCAAATGCCTGTTTCTGACCGACATTGCGGGTCAATGGGACCGCCGGCGTCGCACAGAACAGCCCGATGTTGATTCCGGAAGTGGCAAAGCGGGCCGCAGTCGACGCAACCGCCAGGTCGCAGGAGGCAACCAGCTGGCAACCGCCGGCGGTGGCAACCCCGTGCACGCGTGCGATGACGGGTTGCGGGATGCTGCGAAGTTGCCCCATGAACTTGGCGCACTCGGCGAACAGCCATCGGTAGTAGTCCGGGCGGGGATTGTCCTGAATCTGGCGCAGGTCGTGCCCAGCGCAAAACGCCTTGCCCGCGCCGCCGATCACCAGCACCCGCACGCAGGCGTCGACAGCGACCTCGGCAAGCGCCTGACGCAGGGCGGCAAGCATTTCCTCCGAGAGAGCGTTGAATTGCAGCGGCCGATTCAGCGTCAGATGCAAAACGCCATCGACCTGCTGACGCGTGAGCAGGGCTGCGCTGACCGGCGGGGAATCTGCGATGCTGGCGTTCATGGTGTCTCCGTGTCCGGCGGTGATGGGGGGTGGCTTGGCAAATCCGCAGCAGCACGCACGGCAATCACAGCTGGGCCAGCACACGAACATGGGTGGCCACGCTGCGCCCGAGCGCGCTCAAGTTATAGCCGCCCTCCAGAGAACTTACGATGCGGCCCTGGCTGTGCTGCCGCGCGACCTGCATCAAGCGTTCAGTGATGTACGCGTAGTCGGCCTCAACCAGGCTCATCTGCCCGATTTCGTCCTCGCGATGCGCATCGAATCCGGCCGAGACAAAAATCATTTGGGGGCGGAACTTCTCCAATCGCGGAATCCATATCTCATCGACCACCGCGCGCACGCGCGCCCCGTTGGATCCAGCAGGTAACGGCACGTTGACCATGTTTTCCATTGGATTCTCGGTGCCAGAGTACGGGTAGAAGGGATGCTGGAAAAAACTTGTCATCAGGACGCGCTCATTGCCATGGTCGATTGCCGCGAGTATCTCTTCCGTGCCATTGCCGTGATGCACATCGAAATCGACCACCGCGACCCGTTCCATGCCGTGCACCTCGAGCGCGTGCATTACGCCGATAGCAATGTTGTTCAGGAGGCAAAAACCCATGCCGGCGCCCGGACGTGCATGGTGGCCGGGCGGTCGGACGGCGCAGAACGCGTTGCTCAAAGACCCCGCGACCACCTGATCGGTGGCCTCCAGCACCGCTCCCGCGGCGTGCAGTGCAGCATTCCAGGAACTCGGGCACAGCAGTGTGTCAGGATCAAGCGCGTAATATCCACTCGTCGGGGTTTTGCGTTGCAACATCCTTATGAATGCCGGATCATGGGCTCGGGCAAGTGCGGCAATCGGCGCTTGCGGCGCCTCGACGTATTCCAGGTGCGGTGCAAGTCCGGAGATGATCAGGCGATCCTGGATCGCTGCGAGACGCGCGGGACACTCTGGGTGCCAGCTTCCCATTTCGTGCGCCGCGCAAGCGCCGTGCGACAACAACCCCGTATTCAAGACTCTTTCCCCTTCCCGAAATCCATTTGCCAATGTTAGAGAAATTCCAGGCTTGTGCGGCACGCATAGCGACCGTAATTGTCGGCAAGGATCTTCAGATCCGCCAAAGTTTGACCTGCCTGCTCGCCGGCGGACACCTCTTGATCGAGGATGCCCCCGGTGTCGGCAAGACGACCTTGGCACATGCGATCGCGATTTCCCTCGGCTTGCCGTTTCGCCGAATCCAGTTCACCAGCGATCTGCTGCCGTCGGACGTCATCGGAGTCTCCGTATACGAGCGCACGAGCGCGCAGTTTGCTTTCCATCCAGGACCGATCTTCTCCGAGGTCCTGCTGGCCGACGAGATCAATCGCGCCAGTCCCAAGACGCAAAGCGCGCTTCTCGAGGCCATGGAGGAGAGCCAAGTGTCCATTGACGGCATGGCGCGCCCGCTACCGCAGCCGTTCTTCGTCATTGCCACCCAGAATCCCCTGCACCAGATCGGTACGTTTCCGCTCCCCGAATCGCAGCTGGATCGGTTCCTGATGTGCATATCCTTGGGCTACCCGGATCACGCCGCAGAGCGCGCTCTGCTTGCCGGTGAGTCACGCCGCGACATGCTCAAATCCATGCCGGCACTGTCGCGTGCCTCCGAGCTGCTGGCGGCGCAGGAGGAGGTGAAGAAGGTCTATTGTTCCGATGCCCTCCTGGACTATGTGCAGGCGCTGCTGGCACACTCGCGAAGTTCGGGAACCTATGTTGACGGCCTAAGTCCGCGGGCGGGCCTGGCGCTGCTGGCTGCGGCGCGCGCCTGGGCCTGGCTGGACCGACGCGACCACGTCATTCCGGAGGACGTGCAGAATATCGTTCCGAGCGTCGTGGGTCACCGCTTGCGCGCGGCAACGCGCGACGGCAGCCGCGCGCTGCACGGCCGCGAACTGTCGACCCATCTGTTGCAATCGGTGGCGGTACCGTGAATCGAATGCAACGGGGGCAATCCACGTGAGCGCGTTTCTCCATGCCTTGCGGCCGAGCTTGGAAGCGTGGCTGTTGCGGCGCCACGGCGAGCCCCTTGGCGACCTCACACTCGAACGGCATCGTATCTTCATTCTTCCCACGCGTGCCGGCTTCGGTTTGGCTGTCGTGGCGCTGACCGTATGGTACGGCTCGCTGAATTTCAACCTGCAATTGGGCTACCTGCTCGCCTTTTCGATTTTGAGCATTGCTCTTATCAGCATGTACCAGACCCACCGCAATCTCGTGCAGCTTTCGGTCCGCGAACAACGCGCCGCTCCGGTACACGCAGGAGAGATCGCGGATTTCGATTTTGTCATCGACAACCCGACGGCCGAGCCGCGTTTTGCAATCAATCTGGCCTTTGTCCTGCCGACACGCCGCCGGTCGGGTCCCCGGCATCCGCGCGAGCAGCCAATGCAGGGGGCATGGGTCGATATCGCAGCCTCCAGCAGCGCGCGTGTCAGCATCGGCCTGCCGACGCGCCGGCGAGGCCAGCGCCTTTGTCCGCGGGTGCGCATTTCCACGCGCTTCCCGTTCGGGCTGTGGGAAGCATGGGCGTACGCTTCGCCGCAATTGGCAACCGTGGTGTACCCGGCGCCCGAAACGGACGCCCCGCCGCTGCCCTTGGGCAGCGGTGGCGACCGCGACATTGCCAATGGCGTAATCGCCGGCAATGACGACTTTGCCGGAGTGCGGCCCTATCGCCCGGGCGATCCGCTCCGTTCGGTCGCATGGCGCCTGGCCGCACGCAGTGACGAGCTCTCCGTGAAGCTTTTCGAATCCAGTGCGGGAGAGGAAACCGTGCTCGACTACGACAGCCTCCCATCATCCCTGTCTGTGGAGCAGCACATCGCCCGCCTTACGCGCTGGGTACTCGTGGCCGAGGCCGCCGGCCTGCGCTACAGCCTTAACCTGCCCGGAAGCCACGTTGCCACGGCGAGCGGACCAACGCAACGCGCGCGCTGCCTCGAGGCCCTTGCGCTGTTTCCGGCATAGACATGGCTAGCGCCGCAGCACATGCGCAGGGGCAAGCGTCTCGCGCGCAGGCCTACACGCGGCGCGTGCGCGCCTGGCTGCAGCCGCAGGTCTCCACCGGCGCACGCGAACAGCGTGATCAGGCCGTACTGCTGCTCGCGGTCGCGGTCGTTGTCGTTCCGCATTTCGAACATCTGCCGCTGTGGTCGATCGTCGCCCTAGGTTCAATGTGGATTTGGCGGGCGTGGCTGACGCAAACGCTCAAGCCGGCCCCCGGGCGGATCGTGATGTTCGTCCTGCTGGTGCTTGGCACCGGCGCGGTATGGCTGGAACACAGCACGATCTTCGGCCGAAATGCCAGCATCAATCTCCTGCTCATTCTGATCGGCCTGAAAGTTCTCGAGATGCGGGCGCATCGTGATGTACTGGTCATCGTTTTTCTTTCCTTGTTCGTGCTCCAGACCCAGTTTCTCTTTGATCAGAGCCTGTTCTCGGCCGCCATCATGGCGATATCCGTCGCCATGCTGTTCTTCGTCCTGCTCAGCGCGAACTTGCGCGAGGGGGACATCTCGTTCACGGGCAAGCTACGCTATCTCGCGCGAGTATTTCTCCTTGCTCTGCCGCTTACGCTTGCCCTGTTCTTCCTGTTTCCGCGCATCTCCGCACCGTATTGGCATTCGGGCGGATCCGAGACGCAGGCGGGGACGGGGCTGTCCGACGCGATGGCGCCGGGATCCATCAGCGAATTGCTACGCAACGATGCGGTCGCCCTGCGCGCCGTTTTCGATCAGCGCGTCCCGCAACAGCGGAACCTGTATTGGCGCGGACCCGTGTTTGGATACTTCGACGGACGGACCTGGTCGCCGCTGCAGCTCTCACGCCCGGGCGCGACCTACGCGGTCGACGTACGCTTCGACCCAGCAAGCAACGTCGATTACACGGTGACCCTGGAGCCAACACAGCGGCGTGGACTTATCGCGCTGGAGTTTGCCGCGGCGATCGATGACGTGCCCACGGCCCAGTCGCGTCTGACACCGACCCTCGAACTGCAGACGGCAGCGCCGGTGTCGAGCCGCCTGCGCTATCGTGTCCGTAGCTATACCTCGTTTGTAGCCGGGCCGGCCAACGACGATGGTTCGCTGAAGCTATGGCTGCAACTTCCGGAGCGATATAACCCGCAGACCCTGCAGTGGGCCGCCGAACTCAAGACCCGTATCGAGTTGCTGGCAAACCATTCCAAGGCGGAAGCTGCCACGCCAATTGACCGCCGGCTGGTCGACGCGGTCCTGGCCCACTTCCGGCAGGAGCCATTTCGCTACAGCATCAATGCGCCGCTGTTGGGACATGACTCGGTTGATGAATTTCTTTTCGACACGCGCGCCGGCTACTGCGAACATTACGCATCGTCCTTTGTCGTGCTGATGCGCGCCATGGGCATTCCAGCGCGCATCGTGACGGGTTACCAGGGCGGAGAGGTCAACCCGGTCGATGGCTATCTGACCGTGCGCCAGTCCGACGCGCACGCCTGGGCCGAAGTCTGGCTGGAAAATCGCGGATGGGTGCGGGTTGATCCGACCGCTGCCGTTGCTCCCGAACGCGTTGAGCACACCCTGCGCGAGCGCCGCTTGGAAGGACTGGCGGGGCCGCAGGAGGGCTGGTCCTGGCTCGGCGAGTGGCGCTTTAACCGAGAAGCGGTCGAGAACGCCTGGAACCAGTGGTTCCTCTCGTACTCGATGGATCGCCAGCGCGCGCTGATGTCCTGGATCGGACTGGATCCGAGCGTGGCGAATATTTCTGCGGTAGCGATCGCCGTCTTCAGCACTTTACTGCTGATACTGGCGATCGTTTCCATGCGGCGCCGCAATCCTCGCGAACCACTCGCGGAGCTGGTATTTCAGTTGCGCATCAAGTTGGCTCGTGTGGGTGTGGAGATTCCCCCCAACATCGGACTGCAGGGCATGGAACAGCGCCTGGCCAAGGAGCTCGATCCGAGCTGTCTACCGGAAGCGCGCCGCCTCCTGGCCGGTATCGAAGCAGCGCGATACGCCCGCCCCACTACGCAGGGCAAGCCTGTCAACGTCGGCACACTGCGAATGCAGCTGCGCCTTTGGCGTCCGATCCGCGCGAGTCCATAGCCAGAGCGCGGCGCGCCATCGCGGCCTGCGCGCAGCTGGCCTCCCGTGTCCTGTCACGGGGCTGCCGTGACGATTTCAAGTGAAAGCTGTCCCACCCCGTCCACGCCGCCGTTCAGTACGTCACCTGGCAAAACCGCTGCCACGCCCGCCGGCGTACCCGAAAAGATCAAATCACCCGGCGCCAGGACGAAGTAGCGGGACAGATGCTCGATGATCTGGTCCACGCTCCAGATCATCTTCGCGATGTCGCTGTCCTGCCGCCGTTGTCCGTTCACATCGAGCCAGATTCGCCCGCTGGCTAGGGCTCCGGTAAGGTGAATCGGCCGAATCGCTGAGATCGGAGCGGACCGGTCAAACGACTTGCCGATCTCCCAGGGCCGCCCCTGCGCCTTCATCGCTGCCTGCAGATCCCGGCGCGTGAGGTCGAGTCCGACTGCGTAGCCCCAGACCAGTTCCGCCGCCTTTTCCTCCGGAACGATCGAACCGTGGCGTCCGATCGCCACAACCAGCTCCACCTCGTACTGCAGATCGGAGGTTGCCCCCGGATAGGGCAATTTCCCGGTCATGCCCTCGGATATTACGAACGCCGCGTCCGGCGGCTTGGCGAAGAAGAACGGCTGTTCGCGCTCCGAGTGTCCCATTTCGCGCGCGTGCTCCGCATAATTGCGGCCGACGCAATAAATTCGGTGCACCGGGAAAAGATCGGTGCTTCCCACGACCGGCACCACGGCCTGGCCGGGCGCCGCAAAAACATAGGCCATTCGCTTCCCCACTCGTGGGCCCCATTTTACGCATGCGCCACACTGGCGCAGGTCGAGCTGGTTCGCGTACAGTTCCGCCATGTCTGCACGCGATCAATCGTCCCCCCACTGGAACGACCCCGGCGCCGCCAAGGGCGGGATGCATCCGGACCTGCACGCCGATGCTAGCAGCCGTTCGCTGCGAACCCCGTCGATCTCGTGCGTGGTGCCGGCCTTCAACGAGGCGCAGAACCTGCCGCGCCTGCTGCCGGTCTTGATCGACCAGCTCCGATTGCTGACCAATAGCTGGGAGATCGTGATCATCGACGACGGCAGCAGCGACACAACCCTGGCGACCTTGCAGCCATGGCTGAACGGGCCCGGAGTGGTCTGCCTGGCGCTGTCGCGCAACTTTGGCAAGGAGGCGGCGCTGGGTGCGGGCTTGGATCACGCGCGCGGGGATGTCGTGATCACGCTGGACGCAGATCTGCAGCACCCGGTCGAATTGCTGGCGCCGATGCTCACCAGTTGGCGCGAGGGATCGGACATGGTGTACGCGGTACGCGCCGACCGCAGCGCCGAATCTGCGCTCAAGCGATTCGGCGCCCGGGTGTTCTACTCCCTGATGCGGTTCGGCTCATCGATCGAAATCCCCCCACATGCGGGCGACTTCCGCCTCATGGATCGTTGCGTCGTCGACGCCTTGTGCGCCCTGCCGGAGCGCACACGATTCATGAAGGGCCTTTATGCCTGGGTGGGCTATCGCTCCAGCGCGATCGAGTTCACGCCTCCGCCGCGCCTTGCCGGAAACAGCGGGTTCGGAGTTCGGGCGCTTTTTTCCCTTGCAGCATCCGGAATCACGGCGTTCTCCAACCTGCCCCTGCGTCTGGCGAGCGCGCTGGGGTTTGTACTGGCATTCATCGCAATCGCCTACGGCATGTGGGTCATGATCGACCATTTCATCAACGGCGGCGATGTCGCCGGCTGGGCCACGATCGTTGTCGGTTTGATGTTTTTTAGCGGCGTACAACTATTGTTCATCGGCGTTCTGGGCGAGTACCTCGGCCGGGTGTACGAAGAAGTAAAGCTGCGGCCGCGGTACATCGTGGCGCGGCGCCTCGGAAGCAGCCAGATCGACATGCCGCCACCGTCGCTCTCCGCGCAGCCACGGTGATCGGCACGGAGCCAATTGCGCAGCGCCGGAGCACGCGTCGTTGGATCGTATGCGCCGACGATTTCGCCATCGACTCGGGCGCAGTCGACGGTATCGTGGACCTGATAGCGCGCGGTCACATTACGGCAACCAGTGCCCTGGTCGGTTCCCCACTTTGGCGCGCGGCCGCCGGGATGCTGCCAACGGGCGTCGGCCGCAGCGCCGGCATGGCCCCGCGGCGCGCCGATATCGGTCTGCACTTGAACCTGACGCACGCGTTCGCGGCCCAAGCGACGGCGGTTTGGCCGTTGGGCGAGTTGATCCTGCGCTGCGCCTTGGGCGCCATTTCGCGCGCCGCGCTGCGCGCCGCCATCGAGCACCAACTCGACGCCTTCGAGAACGAAATGGGACGGCGCCCGGATTATGTCGATGGCCACCAGCACGTGCACCAGTTTGCCGTTGTGCGCGAAGAATTGATCGCAGCCTTGCTGCGCCGGTACCCGAGCGACCCGCCTTGGTTGCGCAGCACGCGCCCCCCCTCGACCGTGCGCGATTTCAAGGCCCGCGGCATCGCCGCACTGGGTGACCGTCGACTGCGCGATCTTGCGGCGGCCGCACACCTTCGCACCAGTGCCTATCTGGTCGGCGTCTACGATTTTCGTGCGGACCGCGAGTCGTATTGGCATCGGCTCTCGCACTGGGTCCGAGGCGGCCCCGACGGAACGGTCCTGATGTGTCATCCCTCCCTGCGCACGGAGCCCGGCGATGCGATCGCGGCGGCCCGAGCGATGGAATATGCTGCGCTTGGCAGCGAGGATTTCCGCACGGTCTTGGCGAACGCGGACATCGCACTCACGACGGGAGGCGCTCTTTTAACGGAAAGCAGTCTTCCCGCGACAAACGCCGCCTGAGCGCGCCGGGTGTTCATCAGGCATTGCGAACCAGGCCCCTGCCCGGCGCTCACGAAGCGTTCTGCCACGTCGTTGCGCCGGTATCGATGCGCGCCAGCCCTCGCTGCAGCCACTCGCCCGTGATGGCCGGGGCGAACCATGGGAACAGCCCGAGCTCCTTGCGGCGAAGCAGAGAATTTTCCGGATCTAGCGCAAAGTGACGGAACACCGGTCCCAGTCCCTGGATCTGCGGATCACAGGACAAGATCCATTCCTCAGCGGCCGAGTCATTCGGCGCGAGCTTGCGCACGTAGCCCAGGGCCTCGAGTTCCGTAAGCAGGAAGGCAAGATCCTCCTCGTCGGTACGCAGCGCGCGGGCCAAATCGGCCGCCGCGATCGCGCGCAGCGGCCCATTGCCGCGCGCATCGAACAGCAGTTTGATGAGCGCGATCGCCGTGATTGCCTGATTTCCGGCACGCTTGGAGTCGGAAAAACGCGTCATGTGAAGTTGTGGCAACGTCGCGGCGATTGCGGCACCGAACAGGAAGGTCAGCCAGGAAAGATAGATCCAAACGAGGAAGATCGGGACCGCGGCAAACGCGCCATAGATCGAGAGCACGCTGCCGTGGATGACATAGGCGGCAAAGCCACGACTCATCAGTTCTCCGGTGATTGCCGTAACCACCCCGCCCGTGACCGCATGGCGCCATGCAACCCGGCGATTGGGCACCAACGCATAGACCGCGCTGTAGGCTGCGGCCGCAATCAGCGGCGACACCAGCGCGAAGAACTGCCGGGCGCCGGTGCCCCAGTGGCTGATGCGAGTGTCGGACATCGAGACCACGTACGACGTGAGACTCAGGCTCACCCCGAGGAGCACCGGGCCGACGGACAATACCGCCCAGTACACGAGCAGCCGCTGGCCCAGGGGCCGGCGTCGATGCACCTGCCAGATGTCGTTAAGAATATGGTCGACGGTCAGAATCATGGAAAGTGCCGCGACCACGAGAAAGGCCAGGCCCCCCGCGCCGACCGCGGCCGCCTTCGCGGCAAAGTCTGCCAAGTACCGAAGAATCGTCTGGGCGTACGGGTCGGGCAACAGCCCCTTGGGCAAATCGCGCTCCAGAGATTGCCGAAATTCCGTGAACAGCGGAAATGCCGTCAAGATCGCAAGGATCACTGCCAACAACGGCACCAGCGCCAACACGGAAGAAAACGTCAGGCTGCCGGCAACCTGCGCCAGTTGCGCCTGGCGAGCCTTGTGGACTGCGAATTCAAACACCTCCCGGGCATGTACGAGCTTCGGCCCCAGGCCCGCCGGCACGTCGGCAGGCAGTATCGTGGCTGGGGCAAAATCGTGTATGGCCGGTTCCAATTTTTTTGCACACATGCGGTTCCTGTAATGACGGCGATGGCCGACGAATCGAGCAGCAGGTCGCGGGCTCGTGGCCGGATTATCCTATCGGTGCGGTCCGGACCCGGTTTTCGCGCCGCGACGGGCCCGGATTCGATGGGCGACCTGCGCAAGTCCGGCCCGCGCGGATTCACAAATGGATGCAGGTTGCGCAATACCTTACCCTGCGGTCAACGAGATCATGAACTGGATCGATGAGTTGCGGCGGCTGGTTGGGGCCCAGGGCGTACTTGACCAGACGCAGGACCTGGCTCCCTTCCTGACCGACTGGCGTGGCCGCTACACCGGTCGTGCAGCCGCCGTCGTGCAACCCGGGTCGACACAGCAGACCGCCCAGGTCGTGCAGTTGTGCGCAAGCCGGGGAATACCGATCGTGCCCCAGGGCGGCAATACCGGACTGGTCGGTGGAGCGACGCCCGATACCACGGGAAATGCGGTGGTGCTCAGCACGCGGCGGCTAAATCGCGTGCGCCAGGTCGACACCGCCAACGACACCATCACCGTCGAGGCCGGTTGCCTGCTCCAGCATGTCCAGGAGGCGGCGCTCGCGCAGCATCGGCTCTTTCCCTTGAGCCTGGCGTCGCAAGGCAGCTGCACCATCGGTGGAAACCTGGCGACCAACGCCGGCGGGACCCAGGTGCTGCGCTACGGTAATGCACGCGATCTTGCGCTGGGCCTGGAAGTGGTGCTGGCCAATGGTGCCATCTGGGACGGCTTGCGCGGGCTGCGCAAGGATAATTCCGGCTACGACCTTAAGCAGGTGTTCATCGGCTCCGAAGGAACCCTCGGAGTAATAACCGCAGCCACGGTAAAGCTGTTTCCGATTCCACGCGCGCGCGTGGTTTGCCTGGCCGCCTTGCCCCACCTGGCGGCGGCCATTTTGCTGCTGCAGCGTGCACGCGCGGCGGCCGGTCCGGCGCTGACCGCCTTTGAACTGATGTCGGGGGTTTGCGTGCGGCTGGTCGATCGTGTCCTGGCGCAGCAACGACCGCCCTTTGGACGGGAGTACCCGTGGCTCGCGCTGCTCGAGTGGTCGGATCACGAGGATGAAACGCACGCGGCAGGGCAATGCGAGCACCTCTGCGCGGCTGCGATCCAGGCGGGCGACGCGCTCGATGCCGTCGTCTCCCACTCCCTGAGCGATTGCGCGTCCCTATGGCGCCTGCGCGAGTGGATCCCCGAGGCCCAGGCGCGCAGCGGCGGGAACGTCAAACACGACATTTCGCTGCCGCTCCTGTCGATGGATCCCTTTGTAACGGAAACCGAGGCGGCCCTGTCCGAGCTTTGCCCGGAGTTGCAGGTACTGGTCTTCGGCCACCTGGGCGACGGAAACCTGCATTTTAATGTCGGAACCCGTGAAGGCAGCCCGATTTCCGTGGCATTCGAGCGTGAGCCGGAAATCAACGACATCGTGTATTCGGCCGTCGTGCGCCACGGCGGTTCGATCAGCGCCGAACACGGGCTGGGGCAGCTGCGCCGGGACCTGGCCCAGCGCGTAAAGCAACCCCTGGAACGGGAAATGATGCAAGGCATCAAGCGCGCCTTCGATCCGCAGGGCCTGATGAACCCGGGTAAGGTCATCTGAAAGTTGGAAGTAGTTCCGTAACCGCGCCGGTACAAGTACTATGGCGAAGTTACGGCAGGGACCATGGTCGGTCCAGGAGCAACAATGGCAGCACGCGGACGAGTTGGCATAGCGCTAACGGTGATTCTTACGGGCCTCGCCACCTTGGTGGCAAAGGACTCGGCTGCACTGGGAGATGTTCGCCGCTGCGAGGCCGCTGATGGACAGATTACCTACTCCAACGAACCATGCCCAACGTTCGAAGCGGAAAGGTAACCGGCACCTTGCAATCCACTGGCCAAGCCGACGCGAAGAGCCCGGAAAATGCGCAGGAACAGAAAAAAGCGCTCGTGGCCCGCTGCGATGATCTCGTGCGCCGGATCGAATACGGCCAGCAGGACTTGCTTAGCGCCGCTGCCGCTGAACGTGCCTCCATCGAACTAGGCGTGCGCCGGCTCCAAGAGGAGCACCAGGCCAGCTGCGTCATGCATTAGCCAAAGGTTCCACCGCGAGATCGCAGGCGCTTGCGTCCTGCGTCGCGGCGCCGGTGTCCTTTGCGTATTCCCCTTGCGCGATTTTGACCGCTGCCGCACGCAGTGCGTCAACGCCGTGGCGGGCGACAAAAAGCGGATCGGACAAGTTCCGCCGCCATGCGCGCGCGCCGCGACAGCCGTGGAACAGGCCGAGCGTGTGGCGGATCACCGCCCACGGTGCGACGCCACGCGCCACCGCAAGCTCCAGGTACCGTGAGGCAGGTTCCACCAGGTCGGCAGGTTCTGCCACTGGTCCAGCGCTGCCGAAAAGTGCTTGCTCCAGACCGACCAGAACATAGGGTTGCTGATAGGCTAGCCGCCCCAGCATGATGCCGTCCACCCCCGCCATGGCGCTGGCGGCCTGTGCCAGGGTGGTCAAACCGCCATTCAGCACTACGGTGGCGTCCGGGAAATCGCGCTTCATGGCCCGGACCACCTCGTATCGCAGCGGCGGCACGTCCCGGTTTTCCTTGGGGCTCAATCCACGCAGCCAGGCGTTGCGTGCGTGCACCAGGAACACCCGGCACCCAGCATCGAAGCTGTGGCCGACGAAGTCCCGGACAAAGCCGTAGTCCTCGTCGCGATCAATGCCGATGCGATGCTTGATGGTCACGGGAATCGACACCGCATCGCTCAATGCGCGCACGCAATCGGCCACCAGGCGCGGTTCGGCCATAAGACAGACTCCGAACGAGCCGCGCTGGACGCGCTCGGACGGACAACCGCAGTTGAGATTGATTTCGTCGTAGCCCCACGACTGGCCCAGACGCGCACAGCGCGCAAGTTCGCCGGGATCGGATCCGCCCAATTGCAAGGCGAGCGGGTGTTCGGCTGCATCAAAGTCGAGGTGATGCGCGATATCGCCATGCAGCAGCGCACCGGTGGTCACCATTTCGCTGTACAGCCGCGCATGCGGACTCAGCAGTCGGTGAAAGCTGCGGCAGTGCCGATCGGTCCAGTCGAGCATGGGGGCGACGCATAGCCTCCACGAGTTCAACTGTGTCAGATCCCCTCTCAAATCATTCATTTCGTATCACTCAATTTCCCGTTGCATCATGCTTGTTGCTGGTACCCGTGATACTAGGGCGATTCAAAATGGCGTCCTTAGTGCCACGCAAGGGACGCACATGAGCCCCGGTCCGCAACGGCGGACAAACGCAGTGCGCAACGTTCGGCAGCGTGCGCGAGGCCAAGTGACGGGCGCGGCGCAAGGAACACCGCTTAGCCCAGATCGGGCCACCGGCGGCGTTCCAGATAAGGATATAACGATAGCCGGTTTGCTCGTCCGTTTCAGGCTCGAAATGCCGGCCATCAAGGCGGGCTGGGCGCACGAAATCTGCTGACTGGAAACGCCTGCGCAAGGATTTCGGCGTGCGCCGCGCCGCCACGATTACTACAGAACAAATTTTCAGCCGTTTCATGCGCCGGCACTGCGACGGATTCGTGGTGCTTGCGGCGCGCCTCGGGTACCTGTACGAGGTTTCCAAACGCTGATCAACACGCCGAACAAGGCTGGCGCTGACCATGCGTGGTTCCATGGTGGTCAATCGCAAAACGAAAACTCAGATCGCTCAGTTACCGATCGATGGTTCGCGTCGCGTGATTACCGTCTGGATGGCGGTGATCGGCGAGGTGCTCCATGACATGCACAGGTCCGATCTGGGCCAGCGCTAACAAGGTAAGCAGGCCGTGGTCTGCAAGCGCCTCGATCGATGCTAGCTGCTTGCCGGACTCGCACCCGATATTCGGCTCAAGAAAAACCGGTTGGACGAGCTAACGAATCAAGGCGCCGATCAAGCGTGTGCGCGCTTGGTAAAGCAGCACAGATGCTGCCGCGACCCAAGGTAACTCCCTCATGATGCCCGCAAGGTGGAAACGAAAGCATCGATCGCCCAGCATTGCTAATAGGTGCAGGAGGATGCGGCCCGGGCGAAAGCGGCTGTGCGAACAGATGAGTTCCCTCGTCGGACCATCGCATTTTGCGGTTCTTCGCAAACTGCATGCCAACTAGCTAGGCGGCCGCGGATTCGGTCATTCGAATCGAGGCAACAGAACGCATCGCGCAGATTCCACCACAGTGTTGAGTAGCGGTCCTCGGGAGGAAGCCCGAACGCGTCATGGATCTCGCCCAGCGTCGCCACCGCCTTTCTTGCCTTGCCGTATCAAACCAGCCACTTGGCCGAGGCGACCTGTGCGGCCACCGGGAGCGAGCAAATCCTGATGCTGCCGTGCCAACAGTTCGATCTCTCGAAACTTCGTCGCGACGTGAATGCTGCCGCCACGATCTGTTCGAGAGGCCGGCGGCGGTTCGGACCAACTTCCGGGTGCCATCCGTGCCGGGATTTGCGGGTTTGATCAGGCAACGGCCGCCGTGGTGGCTGCTACATCAAATCCGTGGGCGTCGTTCGAACCTGTGCGGTCGACGTTCCCGGTGCTCGAGCACAACGTTTCGATGCGCGTTTGCAACGTAACCATCGACCGGCCGGCGGCCAGCGCCGGACTTATTGCTTTTCGGTCGGGATCGGTGTTCCGATTCCGTTGGCGCAATAGTGCGCGCTGCCCGGCCGCTCGGCTAGTGACAAAAGACATGTCGGGCGCGCCGAGCCAATACCGAAGCGAGCTGCGTCAAGACAGGTCGGCCGCCGCCCTGCAACGAGACGGTCGGCCACGCTTGGCCCTCCCCACGGCGCGCGATCTTTGTACGTACGGCCCAGGTCATGAGCTAAGAGGAGTCCGCCGAGCCGGCAACGGCGCACCTTCTGGAATGCCTGCAGTGACGTTCGACACTTACACAGATTGCCGGCACCAGACACACTTCGCACCATAGTGAAACAAGGTTCCAACTACACAGAGGAAAACCATGATGCCCTCAATTCTCAAACGCCTCGCAAACCATGTACCGCACCATGGCTTCCCCGAACTTCTGCCGCGGATGCTCGCACTGGCATCGCTCGCCGTCTCTTCGCAAATGCTCACCCTATCCCGATTCCGCCATGGCCGCATCCTTCTGCACCTCGTAGCGATGCTGGGCGATCGATGCATTCGCTTCCACGTCGCAGGTGTCGTACGGGAGCTGCCTTGGGTTGCGGAGGCACCTACGCTGATTTTGCAAGCGCGCACCCGCTTGATGAGTGCCTTGGTGCATTAGCTCGTCCAGCCGGCGGACATAATCTCGGGTTGAATGTCGGGCGCAATTCGATCAAGCTCGGGTCCTGCTTCACGGCATCATCGACGTCAAAGCCAGGATTTTCATAAAGGCGCGTGTGCGGCCATTGCCTTTCCATACTTCTTTGGATTCATCGTCTCCCGGTCTCGACAGCCT
>OMSW01000114.1 GCA_900290295.1 Burkholderiales bacterium | reverse complement strand
ATGCTTTTGAGGCCGCGCTTTCCGGTTGGCGTACCGATGCTGGACGCCCCGGCGCGGTGGCAATTGCGGTTCGGCAGGTGACCTGGTGATGCGATTTGTCACGGTGGATCTCTTGCAGCGGCAGCCTGCACTCGGGATTGGCGTCTGGAAGTCGGAATGAGGATACGAATCTTGTTGCGTCTTGCGCTTGATAACCCGCGGGCCTCGGGACTGCGCCGGCGGCCGCCTCGGATCGGTCCGGCCCTGTGCGGCCTGAGCTTGCTCCTGCTGTCGACCACGCATGCCGGGCCCGCGGCGGAGGCGGTGTACACGCCGCGCCACCTGCTGGTTCGGGTTCGGGATACGCCACCGCACGGTGCTGCCGCCTTCCATCGTGAACGCGACGGCTCATACACCGTGTCCACGGGCGGTGGCGGCGATCGCGATGATCTTGCGCCCGCCGGCGCGGCAAACAATGCAACGATTGTCTCTACCACCGGGAGCGTTCGCCTCGTGCGTGTCCTGGAAGGCGAGCGCGTGCGGGTAGATCTGCCGTCGGTCCAATCGCTGCAATTTCACGTGCCGATCGCCGGTGGCGGCGCCGGTACACCGCGGCCTGCGGCGCCAGGAGGGCGGACTCCAAGTGCCGGCGCAACGCCGGGTGCGGCGGGCGGCTCGGCAGCCCGTAGCGGGTCCGGACCGGCCGCCTCCGGCGTGGTGTTTTTCGAGGCGGTGACGGCATTTGTCGCGCGCTTCGCGCTGGCGCCGCCCGGCGTTCGAATCGAGCTCGAGCCACTGCGGGCCGGCAGCGTTGCCGCGCCGTATGGCGGCACGGGCACCGATCCCCCCCCTGCAGTGACCTTGCTTGGGCGGGTAGGCGAATGGATCGCGCTGGGCGACTCCGACGTGCAAGCATATGGCAAGAGTCTGAATGCCACAGCGGAGCCGGCGACACCGGCCAGCGTCTGGGTCCGCGTGGACCCCGATCCGGGCGACCAGCCCTAGGCAGGACGCGGGAATTTCGAAGCCTCGGTATTGGCTTACTTGTCCGTGTGCGGCTTTGCATAGGTCCAGCGCCGCCATAGCGCCTCCAATGGTCCCTGGCGGTAGTGTGCGAGTACCCAGCGACTGAGTGCGAGTTGCGCGACGAAGATCAGGAGTGCCAGCGCGGCGAGTTGCACGCGCGTTGCGCTGGCGCCCAGCCCCAAGCCCCACCCGGACAGCAATGCACCCATTGCCAGCGACTGGGCCACGTAATTGCTAAGGGATAGCCGGCCAGCGTCGGCAAACCAGCGGCAGAGCCTGTGGCCCCAGGGTTGCTGGAATCCGGCCACGGCGGCGGCGACGTAGGCCGTCGCCAGCAGGCTGCTCGCACTCAGCACCACTTCATCCCAGCCTCCTTCGCTGGGCGATCAGGGCGAACACCTGTGGCCAAAATGTCAAAATCCCCCCGACCTGTTGCCAGGCCTCGTCGATCCAGCGTTGGCCGATCTGGGCAAAGAAGCCGGCATGGCAGTAGATCGTGTGTGCATAGACGACGCTCGCCGGAATCTGGTCCGGCGCCTCGTATATGCCGAGAGCGGCGACCAGGACCACCGGTAGAAAAGCGCTGAGTACCGCCGCAATCCAGCACCACGCGGTGAAGACCACGAGCGCCCGAAGGCGCGACGGCACGACGGCGGCAAATGCCAGGCCGCAGATCGCGTAGGCGCTCAGCACGTCCCCGGAAAACAAAAGCAGGCCATGCGCGATTCCCAGGGCCAGCAGCACCGTCAGCCGGCGCCGATACGCCGCTGCTGCGGCCCTTGCGTCGCCCTGGTTCAGGCGCCGCAACTTACGTGTCTGCAGCGCGATGCCCACGCCGAACAGGAAGGCGAAGATCGGGTAGAACTTGCCTTCGAGAAAAGCTGCCTGGAAAAAATACACGCCCGATTCGAGCGCGCCGGGGGGCTGGTCAAGGTAGCCCAAGGGTTCGCCGGCGCCCCAGGTAAACGATTGGATATTGACCTGGAGGATTCCCATCAGAGCCAGGCCGCGCAGCGCATCGATGATCTCGATGCGCCCGGGCACGCCCTGCCTAGTTCGATACGCCGTGCACATGCCGAATCCAAGTCCGTGGCTTGTCGTACGGTTGGCCGAGGCCCGCAGGACGGGCACTGTGGCCCTCCTCAGCCGTCGGCACGGCCCGCGGCGCCCTGGAGCCGTTCGAACTTCGCCAGCAGCTGTGTCTTGGACTCGCGCCGGTGCGGATCGTGCGGGATGCAGGCAACCGGGCAAACGACCTGGCATTGCGGTTCGGCGAAATGGCCCACGCACTCGGTGCAGCGATCCGGGTCGATTACGTAGATCTTGGCGCCCGGGCGGATGGCGCCGTTAGGACACACGGGTTCGCACACGTCGCAATTGATGCATTCATCGGTGATGATCAATGCCATGGCGCGGGCGCATGGTCCGGCACGTATTTCAATTTGTCTGATTCGGTCCGCGCAGTTGCGAGATCTTGGCTTTGAGCCAGTTCTCCACCGAGGGAAACACGAATTTGCTGACATCGCCGCCGAGCAGTGCGATTTCGCGCACGATGCTGCCGGAGATGAATTGGTACTGGTCCGAAGGCGTGAGGAACATGGTCTCGACCTCCGGCAGCAAGTAGCGATTCATGCCGGCCATCTGGAACTCGTATTCGAAGTCGGAGACTGCACGCAGTCCCCGGACGATCACGCGCGCCTCCTGCTCGCGCGCAAAATCCTTGAGTAAGCCGTGAAACCCGGCGACCTCGACGTTCGGATAATGTCCGAGCACTTCGCGCGCGATTTCCAGCCGCTCGTCGAGCGAAAAGATCGGCATTTTTGCCTTGCTGTCGGCGATTCCCACGACGAGCTTCGCGAACAGTCCGGCGGCGCGCCGAACAATGTCCTCGTGGCCCCGGGTAAGCGGATCGAAGGTGCCTGGATAAACGGCGATCACCATGGTCTTGTCCTTGATTGGCCGGCAATTATTGAACACGGCTGCATCCGCAGCAAATGGAAATAAACCATGCCTGCCCGGCCGGTTCGTGCCAGCTCCAGTCCCAGTCCGGTCAACTGTGCCGCGTCCATCGGCGTCGGAGTCTCCGCGTAGATTAGCCCCCCCGCAGCCAACAATCGGCGTACCGCATCCAGGGCCTGTGGCAGAACGCCCGAATCGAAGGGTGGATCGAGAAAAATCACGTCAAACAGTCCCGGCTCCAACCGGGCAACTGCCGCCTGCCAATCGGCCTGGATCACCTCCACGCATGTGGCTGCGAGCCTGCGCTGCAGAGCGCGCAGCGCCTCGGCCGCGCGCGCATTGTTCTCGACCAGCAGCACGCGCCGCCCGCCGCGTGATGCCATCTCGAAGCCCAATGCCCCGCTGCCGGCAAAGAGGTCGAGCGCGCTGATCGCCGATAGATCTCCCAGCAGGTGTCCGAGCCAGTTGAACAGGGTTTCGCGGACCCGATCCGGCGTGGGCCGCAGGCCCTGGGCCGGCAGTACCGCAATCGGCGTACGCCGGTACCGGCCACCGATGATGCGGACGCGACCGGCCTGCGCGGCGCTACGCGCAGCGCGGGACGGCGGGGTGACGGAACGGGCGGTTTTCTTCATCGGGCCATATGCAAGTGCAAACGGGCGGCGATCCACTACACTGCGCGCCCGCGGATCGTCACATGATTGCAGAAATGGCAGCTTCCGAGAAAACGGGTTGGTTGGGTCGGCTTCGATCGGGCCTGGCGCGCACGCGCACCCAGCTCGCCGAGGTATTTTCGGGGTCGAAGGTCGACGAGGGCCTGTTCGACGAACTCGAGGCGGCCCTGGTCTTGGCCGACGTCGGCGTGCCAGCTGCGCAGTTGCTTCTGGGCCGCCTGCGCCAGCGGGTGCTGCGTACGAAGGTGCGCGACACGGCCGGCGTGCGCGCGGCGCTGCAGGACGAGATCGCGGAGCTGTTGGCGCCCAGCCAAAAGCGCTGGGATATCAGCGCGGCCAAGCCCTTCGTGGTGATGATTGCCGGCGTAAACGGCTCTGGCAAGACAACCTCCATTGGCAAACTGACACATTGGCTCAGCGCCCAGGGCAAGACGGTCCTGTTGGCTGCCGGTGATACGTTTCGGGCTGCCGCGCGCGAGCAGCTTGCTGTTTGGGGGCAACGCAACGGCGTGGAGGTGATCGCACAGTCCGGCAACGATCCGGCCGCGGTCATTTTCGATGCCGTGAGCGCGGCGCGCGCGCGCGGCCGGGATGTGCTGATTGCCGATACTGCCGGGCGCCTTCCGACCCAGGCGCACCTGATGGAGGAGCTCAAGCGGATCAAGCGCGCCATCGGCAAAAGTCTTGAGGGCGCCCCGCACGAAGTGCTGCTGGTGCTCGATGGCACCAACGGTCAAAACGCTCTCGCCCAGCTGCGGGCATTTGACGCCGCGATCGGCGTTACCGGGTTGATCGTGACCAAGCTCGACGGCACGGCCAAGGGCGGCATCATCGTTGCCCTGGCTTGCGAGCGCACTACGCAACCCGTTCCGATCCTGTTTGTCGGGGTCGGCGAGTCGCTGGAGGATTTGCAGCCGTTTGTCGCGGCCGATTTCGCGCAGGCGCTGGTTGCGGCGGAGGGAAATTCGTAACGGTTTGCAACAGGTTCCAATAGAATCGGTTGTGCCGGTCAACACCAACAATTTCTCGCGAGGCGATACTTGCGGGCCGCGGTACGACAA
The DNA here is from genome assembly GCA_900290295.1 of Burkholderiales bacterium. Classification (GTDB taxonomy): domain Bacteria; phylum Pseudomonadota; class Gammaproteobacteria; order Burkholderiales; family Burkholderiaceae_F; genus GJ-E10. The sequence goes on along the minus strand of OMSW01000114.1, from coordinate 875 downwards.
GCCTTGCGTTTGTCAGGCAGCGTATGGGCTGTCGCAATAGGGGGAGCGCTGGCGCACGTGATGTTGCTCGCTGCAATCGATCTTGGGTCGAATAGTTTCCGGCTGGAGATCGGCCAGGCTATCGGCTCGCATATAGCCCGCAGCGGCTACTGGAAAGAGACCGTCCGCCTCGCCGCCGGACTCGGTGCGGACAATCGCCTGAGTCGTCGGGCGATCGACAACGCGTGCGTTTGCCTGGCGCGCATGAATGAGCGCTTGCGCGGCATGGGCGAGGCGCAGGTGCGCGCAGTCGGTACACAGACCTTGCGCCAGGCGGTCAACGCGGACCAGTTCCTGGCCGAGGCGCAGCGGGTACTGGGGTATCCGATTGAAATCATTTCCGGTCGGGAAGAAGCACGGCTGGTATTTGAAGGCTGCACGCGGACCCTGCCGCCGAGCAAACGTCGGCGCCTGGTCGTCGACATTGGCGGTGCCTCCACCGAGGTCATCGTCGGACGGGATTTCACGCCGGCGCATGCCGAGTCGTTCAAGGTCGGCTGCGTCGGCACGACCATCCGGTTTTTCCCGGAAGGCCGGATCGACCGGACCTCATTGCGGCGCGCGCAAGTGGCGTGTGCGGCCGAACTCGAAGAGGCGCAGGCGGCGTTCCACCAGTACGGCTGGGACGAGGCATACGGTTCGAGCGGCACAATTGGCGCAGCCGCGGTGATCCTGCGCAGTCAAGGCTGGTCCGATGGCGTCGTGACGGCCTCCGGACTGGCCCGGCTGCGGCAGGCCTTGCTCGACTTTGGCGAAGTGCGGCGGGTGCATTTCGACGCGATCAAGGCCGAGCGCGCGGAAGTGCTTGTCGGTGGAATAGCAGCCTTGTCCGCAGT
>OMSW01000113.1 GCA_900290295.1 Burkholderiales bacterium | reverse complement strand
GTTACCGGGATCATTTCGATGCAGTCCATCGGGCAAGGCGGCAGGCACAGGTCGCAGCCGGTGCAATCGGCCAACACGACGGTATGCATCTGCTTGATCGCGCCGACGATCGCGTCTACCGGGCAGGCCTGTATGCACAGGGTGCAACCGATGCAGCGACCCTCGTCAATGCGCGCCACGTGCAGCGCCCGGTGCGCCCCGCATGCCGGATCCAGAGCAATGATCTCGCGCCCGAGTACGCGCGCCAATTCGGCAATACCCTGGTTGCCGCCGGGCGGGCAGCGGTTGATCGGCGCCTGCCCTGCGGCCAGCGCCCGCGCGTAGGGCAGGCAACCGTTGTAACCGCATTGGCCACATTGGGTCTGGGGCAGCACCGCGTCAATTGCCGACACGAAGGCCTCATCGTCGCCTGCGCCGCCGGCCGCAGGCGCTTCGGCCTGCGCCGCGTCCGGCTCCGATGGGTACGCAATCTGCTGCATGCACCCATTATCCCAGAGCGGGCCCGCGCTCCGCGACCAAGGATCGGATCCTGATCGCCCGCTTTCATTAGCCGCCGGTTCGAGGTTGTGCCGTGCGCTCGGCCGAGCTCGAGCGCGCGTGCGACCGCTGCGCGCGCCTGCGCCACAGATTCTTGGAACAGCAGGGCGCTTGCCAGGTTGTTCCAGGAGCCGGCCCACTGCCATGGGGCCCGCACCGCAGCATTTCACGCCCCTGCTATTGAATCGGGTGCGTGAATGGGAAGATTTTCGTCAGTCCAAGGATGTCGGTGATCAGCAAGATCACGAACACGGCAAAAAGGATGCCCAGGATGTCACCGCCCGCCGGCAGGTCGTCGATGCGGGCGGCGAAATCGATCGCCTCGGTGTCCGAAAGCGCATCTACCCGGCCCTGCACCTGGCCCAGGTCGACCCCGTTGTCGACCAGCGCCCGACGCACTTCAGCGCGTGCCAGCCATGCGTCGATACGCATGCGCGCCGCGCTGTCGGCGTGCAGGACCTGCTCGGTTCCCACCAGGGCGGCCTGCGCAGGCATGGGCAGCGCCGCGCTCAGCATGCAGATCGAGGCAATCGCGGCGACCGCCCGTCTTGCTGGTGACATCAAATTTCCTCCGGAAAATCCGGCAGACGGGCCTTACGGATCGGCAAGGACATTAGGAGTCGTGCGCACGGATGAAATCCGTGATGCGCGGGGCGATGTTTTCGCGCCAGCGGCGGCCGGAAAAGATCCCGTAGTGACCAACCCCGATCGCTGTCAGGTGCTGTTTCTTGTCAGCCGGGATGCCGCGACACAGATCGTGCGCAGCCTGGGTCTGGCCGCTGCCGGAGATATCGTCGAGTTCGCCCTCGATCGTGAACAGCGCCACGTCGTGGATGTCTTCGGGTGCTACGCGCCGGCCGCGAACGTGCCAGGTTCCGTTGGGCAACTGGTGCTCCTGAAACACGATGCGTATCGTGTCGAGGTAATACTCCGCCGGCAGATCGATTACTGCGTTGTATTCGTCATAGAAGCGCCGGTGGGCGTCGATGTCCTCCTGGTCGCCTTTTACGAGGTCCAGGTAATAGTCCCAGTGCGACTCGACATGGCGATCGGGATTCATCGCCACGAATCCCGCGTGCTGAAGAAATCCCGGGTACACCTCGCGCAGGTACCCGGGGTAGCTGGAGGGGACCTTGAAGATGACGTGACTGCGAAACCACTCGTAGGACTTGCGCTTTGCCAGGGCATTGACCTGGGTCGGGTTGCGCCGCGAGTCGATCGGTCCGCCCATCATGGTCATTGATCGCGGCATTGCGGGATCCTTGGCGCTGGCCAGCAGGGAAACCGCAGCCAGCACCGGGACCGTCGGCTGGCAAACGGAGATGAGGTGAACGCTCGGTCCCAGCAGGCGGATGAATTCCAAGCAGTACTCGACATAGTCGTCCAGATGAAACGGACCTTGCGATATCGGCACCAGACGCGCGTCGATCCAGTCGGTAATGTAAATATTGAAGTTGGGCAGCAGCGTGCGCACCGTATCCCGCAGCAGCGTCGGGTGATGTCCCGACAGCGGTGCAAAGATCAGAACGCTAGGGTCGCGCCCGTGCCCGGACAGCTCAGGCGGCAGCACACGCTCGAAGTGCAGCAACTGGCAAAACGGCTTGGCCAAGGGTACCTGCTCGACGACCGGGACCTCGACGCCATCGATCACGGTCGAATGCAAGCCGAATTCGGGTTTTTCGTACTGCTTGCCTAAGCGGTGCAGCAAATCGTAACCGGCAGCCAGGCGACGCGCAAAGGGCGTGTACGACAGCGGGCTGTAGGGGTTGGTCAGCAGCTGGGATGTTGCATCCGCCCAAGCCGACAGCGGGTTGAGCATCCGGCGGCGCCACTCGTGGATCTGGTAGAGCAATTCGACCTCCGTTCGCTGCTTCGCTGGCCACGCGTCCGGCGCGCGAAACTTTCTTCGCCCGCCGAATCAGCGCTTGAGGTACTGCAGCTTTTCCTTTACGTCCTTCCATTGATCCGCGTCCGTAGGGTGCGGTTTAAGGCGCGTGATCGATGGCCATTCCTTGGAAAGCTCTGCATTCAAGGGGATAAATTTTTGCTGATCTGCCGGAACATCCTCCTCGGGGTAGATCGCGTTGACGGGGCATTCGGGTATGCAAACCGCGCAATCGATGCACTCATCTGGGTCGATAACGAGGAAATTCGGCCCCTCGCGAAAGCAATCGACGGGGCAGACATCGACGCAATCGGTGTACTTGCAGCGAATGCACGATTCCGTAACGACGTGGGTCATCGGCAAGGGTCCGGCGGCAGACGTTAATATTGTCGATAGTACCGCAGTGCGTCAAA
>OMSW01000189.1 GCA_900290295.1 Burkholderiales bacterium | reverse complement strand
ACCGGCTTGGACCTTCCGTTGGCGGTGCGCGCCGAGGCGGTGAGGATGCTCGATTGCATCCTCGCGCAGTTCGAGGATTGGTGCGTGCGTACGCAATGCGTGCGCATTGCGATTCCCGCGGATGCTGTGCCTTGGAAAGGGCCGGCACGGTGTTGAAGGCGCCATGAAAAATATCCCCTGTGCGTTTTCTGCAGCCGGCGGAAAACACAGAATGGTGCAGGGGGAACGGGACTTTTGCTGCAGATATGCCGGAGGCGGCACAATCGCCGTACCTCCGACCTCGAGAATGTACGCAAAGGGTTCCCGCCCAGCCTCGGTTTGTGCCCGTACGGGAATACCATACGCTGACCCCGGCTGCGTTTGCCGGGGAAATTTGTTATTTCTTTATTCCTATGAGCTCCAACAGCGAATCGATTCCCCCGGCAGAAACGCTTGGCTCCGGTACTGCGCCCAGCGTAGGTGCGACGGAACGGGCGGCGCCGCCGAGGCGCTTCGGCAACGCACGGCTGGCGCTCGGGGCGATGTTCTGGATCGCTTACGTGCTGACCGATTCGGTCAACCTCTTTCCCCATGCCCGCTTTGGCGTTCAGCCCTGGAGCCCGCATGCGGCGCTGGCCGTGGCCCTGATCACCTATGGGGGCCCTGCATATGCACCGGTTGTCTTGCTGGCGGTGCTGACGGGGTGGACGCTTGCGCCGGGTTCGCACCTTGGTGTCGCATCGATACTGGCGGCGATCGGATTGACGGCAACATACTGCGGCGCTGGCCTGGGCCTGCGCCGCTGGAGCCACTGGGGCGGCGCGGAGGTTCGGCCACGCGACGTGCATGTTTTGCTGTTGATTGCCTTGGCAGCGGCGATTGTGGGCGCCGCATTCGATGCCCTGCGCCTGATCGCCGCGCCCGAGCTGGAGGCCGCGGCACTGCCCGTGTTGTTCTTGCGACTGTTCATCGCGAACCTGCTCGGCTTGGTGGCCCTGACGCCCGTTCTGCTGCAGTGGGCGGCCGGTTGCTGGCGGCCGCAGGTGGCGCGCGTGGGAGCGTCTGTTGCGGTGCGGGACACCGTGATCTTCATCACCGTCGTGGGCGCACTTCTTGTTTTGGTTTTCGGGCTCCGGCTTTTGGACGAGTTTCGGATGTCCTACCTGTTGTTCCTGCCGATGATCGTCGTAGCCATGCGCTACGGGCTGCTCGGGGCCGCGACGGCGATACCGTTGGTGCAGCTCGGTTTATTGGGTGCACTTACCACCATTGGGACGCGGCCCGCGACGGCCTTCGAATTCCAGCTGCTGATGCTGACACTGGCCATCTCAACACTGTATTTGGGTGCGTTGTCGGACGAGCGCCAGCGATCGTCCGATCGCATCGCAGAGCACGAGCGCAACCTGCGCGAGCGCAGCCACGCGCTGGCCGAGGCGCAACGCATCGCTTCGACGGCGGAGCTCGCGGCCGCACTGGCGCACGATCTGAGTCAACCCCTGTCCGCCCTGGGGACCTACGCCCGTGCCAGCCAGGTTCTTGCCGAACGGGGCGAAGCGGAGCACGAAAAGCTGGTCCAGACGCTGGAGCAGATCTTGCAAGAGAGCACCCGTGCCGGGCAGTACCTGCGGCGCATGCGGGAATTCTTCCGTACCGGTTCCATGCGCGAGGAACGCGTGGATGTGGCCCGTTTGTTCGATAGCATCCATGCGCACCTGCGCGACCGGCTGGTTCGCGCCGATATCCAGTGGCGCACCACCATCGAGCCGGGCCTGCCGCCGGTGTGTGCGGACGCGGTGCAGATCGGTGCGGTACTGGGTAACCTGGTGGCCAATGCCTGCGATGCGCTTGCCGACCGGCTTACCTGGCGCCAGATTCACCTGAAAGCATTTTGCGTTCCCGGCAGCAACTGCTCCACGGTACGAATCCTCGTTGAGGACACCGGGCCCGGGGTACCCGCGGAGCTACGCAATCGTCTCTTCACGCCGTTGGTCACCAGCAAGCCCAATGGGATGGGACTGGGTCTTGCGCTCTCGCGATCGATCACGGAACGCCAGGGCGGGCGGCTATGGTTCGATGCCGACCGCGAGATGACCACGTTTTGCCTGGATCTGCGCGCCCATGCATAGCAGCAAGGATTCGGTAGCGACCCTGGCCGGCAGCGTCTTGCTGGTGGAGGACGACGCAGCAGTGCGCAGTTCTCTCTCGCTGCTGTTGTGCCTGCACGGGCTTCGCACCGAGGAGTTCGCCAGCGCGGAAGAGTTTCTCGCTGCGACGGTCCGCGAAAGGCCGGCCTGCGCTCTGGTGGACGTGCGCTTGCCCGGAATGTCGGGCCTGGCATTGCAGGCGCGAATTTTTCGCGAGAATCGGGGACTCCCGGTTTTGCTGATGACCGCGCTCGCCGATGCGGAATTTGCGCGCACGGCGCTGCTGCAAGGAGCGATCGATTTTCTCGAGAAGCCGATCGACGAAGGCGAGTTGCTGGAGGCGGTGGAGGTCGCGCTGCGCTGCGATCAGGATCAACTGGCGCGCAACCGCGAACGCGATGCCCTAGTCGCGAGAGTTGGCAGCTTGACACGGCATGAAAAAGATCTGTTTGAACGCATCACCGACGGTCGCCAGAGCCGCGAGATTGCCGAGGAGTTTGGTCTCAGCCTTGCGGCGCTGGAGGCCCAGCGCCTGCGGATGATGGAAAAACTGCAGGTGCGGCGCGTCGCCGACCTGTTTCGCCTGCGGTTTCGAATTGGTGAATGCGTCTCCGGTCAGCGCGCGGTCTTCTGATCGTGCTCGGACGGCGGGCCCTCTGGGCTCGCCGAGGACGGGGTCGCGATTTCGCTCTTCATTGCAAACCGGATCAGGTCGGCTATGCGCCGCACGTCGAGTTTGTCCATCAGGCGTGCCTTGTATACCTCGACGGTTCGTGCGCTGATGCCCATCTGAAGCGCAATTTCCCGGTTATGCCGGCCGGCAACCACTTGTTCCATGACTTCGCGCTCGCGCGCGGTCAATCGTGCGACGCGCTCGTGCATTCGCTCAGCCTGTATGACGCTCTGCCAGCGCTCTTCGTCCTTGGCCAGCGCCGCCGCTACCAGTTCGATCAGACGGTCATTGTCGACGGGCTTTTCGAGAAAATCGAAGGCGCCGGCCTTCAAGGCGGCGCGCGCCGTCGGCACGTCGCCGTGTCCCGTCAGAAACAACAAGGGGAGCTGGATCTGTCGTTCCGCCAGTCGCTTCTGCAATTCCAGTCCGTCCATGCCGCCCAGGCGAACGTCCACGATCGCGCATCCCTGACAACTGGTATCGACCGCGGCCAGGAACGGTTCGGCGGAGTCGAAATCGCGCGTGGCAAGACTGCGAAATCCCAGCCAAAGTGCCAGGGACTTGCGCACGGCGGGATCATCGTCGACGATGTATACGACGGGCCGGTACATGGACAGCCTTCGAACTCGCGTTGGCGTGAGAGACGCTCCTACGGGAGTCAGTTATACGATAGCGCGTCTGTGGCGATTGCGCCCCCACTTCGG
>OMSW01000111.1:230-3071 GCA_900290295.1 Burkholderiales bacterium | reverse complement strand
CCATTGAGCCAGGAGTGCGAACTGAAATGCACCGCGCCAAGGCGTACGCCCATGTCCGAGCTGAAATTGTCTTCGGCCTCGACGATGCGCGCCTCGATCATCACCTGCGGCACCGGGATGTCGATCCGCGTCAGCAGCCGCCGGATGTCCTCGAGGCGCTGCGCCGTGTCCTGCACGAACAACTGGTTGGTCCGCACGTCGACGACGACGCTGCCGCGCTTGGACAGCAGGCTTTGCTTGGTGTCCGCCAGCAGAAGCTTCTTGACGTCATCGGCCTTCTGGTAATTGACGACAAAATTCTCGGTTCGCAGCGGTTCGAGTTCGGCGATCTGCAGGCGCGCCTCCAGGTCGAGCTTTTCCTTGGTGGCCAGCTCATCGCGCGGAGCAACTAGGATCACGTTGCCGTTCTTGCGCATGTCCAGGCCCTTGCTCTGGAGGATGATATCGAGCGCCTGGTCCCACGGAACATCCTTCAGGCGCAAGGTAATCGAACCCTGCACCGAATCGCTCGTGATGATGTTGAGGTTGGTGAAGTCGGCGATAACCTGCAGCAGGGAACGCACATCAACGTTCTGGAAATTTAGCGACAGGCGCTCACCCTGGTATCCCTTGCGGGTGCCCTGGAAAAGGCGCGTCGGATCCTCCTTGACAGGCTTGACCTCGACCACGAAGCGACTGTCGCTCTGGTAGGCGTTTTGCTCCCACTGGCCGCGCGGCTCGATCACCAGGTGCGCGTTGGGGCCGTTTTGGGTACCGGTTACCTGGGCAACGGGGGTCCCGAAATCGGTGACATCCAGGCGCCTGCGCAGCGATTCCGGCAGAGTCGTGGCCGCAAAATCGACCACCACGGTCTGGCCTTGCTGGTGCACGTCCACGCTGGTGTTGGGATCGCTCAGCTCGACGACCACGCGGCCCTCGCCATCGGCGCCACGCCGAAAATCCAGCGTCCGGATCGATCGCGGTGCCGGCGTTTGTGCCATGGGCGGCGCGGTCGGCGCCGGCGTGAGCGGAGCCGCCGCGGCGGCTTGCGTGGTGGGCGCGGGCGCTGCACCCGCCGCGGGAGCGGTGGCCGGGAAAGTCGGCGCCTCGGCATTGGTTCCCAGCGCAACCTGGACGGTATTGCCGTTAACGCTCAATGTGTAGGTCAAGGGACGGCGCAAATTGAGCACGACTCGTGAACGACCCTGTGCCTGGACCACGTTGACCGAGCGCAGATCGCCCTGGTTGATTTCGATCGAATTGCGTCCGAGATTGTTGACCGTGGACAACAGGTCCAGGGCAACCCGCGCCGGATTCGTGACCGAGAAACTGTTCGGCAGGGCGGTTACCGGATCCTTGAGCTGGATCGTCAAAAAGACCCCGGCGCCGGTTTGCGAGGCATCGATACGCTCGATGCTGTTGCCTCCCACTGCATCCGGCGTGTCCTGCGCCAACGCGGCGCCCGCCATCAACAGGGCCGCGCCAGCAGCGCAAATCGCCGCACGAATCGAACGCTTTCCCAAAGAAATCATCGCTTGCTCCCTTGCCCGGAACCCGCCTGGCTCACTTGCAGTTCGAGTTTTTGGGGTCGTTCGACCCATTCGCCGGCGGCGTCCTGGTAAATTTCCTTCAATACGACTTCGGTCTCCGATATGCGCGTCACGAGGCCGAAATTTTGTCCCGCATAATTGCCGATCCGCACCATGTGCGTCGCGCCATTGGTCTCCAGCAGGGCGACGTTGTTGCCGCCTTGCCGCATCATTCCTACCATCCGTATCTGATCGAGCGGGAAACCCTCCAGCACCTCGCGACGGCGCTCCAGGTCCGGCTTGATCGCACTCGCGCTGCCACGCTCCTCGCGTTGCCGCGCCACCACCATGAGGATCTTCTGCGGGTCAAAGGGATCGACCTGGCCGTGCGGCTCATAGGCATACGGCGCAAATTCCTTGGGCTCCTCGACCTTCTGCGCCGTGGGCTTCATCGCCTGACGCTGCTCGGCCATCCACTGCTGGATTTCGCCTTCATCCGAGAGCCCGCAGGCGGACAAAAGCCCGATCGATGCGACCACGGATGCGACTGCCAGCAGTCGGCAACCGCTGCGCTGCCGACAGCCTGACCGATATGGAAGCCGTCATTTCTTGCCTGCCTTTGCCGCAGCACGCGCCGCGCGTTGCGCATTCATCTCATCTTCATCAAAGTAACGGAAGGTCTTTGCCGTTGCATCCAAGGTCAAGGTCAGATCCTTGGTCGACTGGATGCTGAGGTTGTTGAGCGTAACGATGCGCGGCAGATTGGCGATGTCGCTGGCAAACGCGCCCAAGTCATGGTAGCGGCCGGAGACCTTCACGCTGATCGGCAGTTCCGCGTAATAGTCCCGCAGAGTGACCTGCCCCGGGCGGAACAACTCGAACTGTAGCCCGCGTCCGATCCCCGCCTGGTTGATATCCGATAGCAGCGCATCCATCTCGGCCTTGCTCGGCAACTGTTTTTCCAGGGTGAGCACGAACTGATTTACCTGTTCCTTCTGTCGCCGCAGTTCTTCCAGATTGATGGACTGCTGCAATTTCACCCGGTACTGTTCCTTCAGTGTGACTTCGGTCTGACGCAGGTTATCGAGCTCTTCCATCTGACCACGCCAGACGCCGAGATAGCCCACGCCGGCGCAGATCACCACCACCGCGCCCCAAAGGGTCATGCGTGGCAATATCGGCCAGCTGCCAACATTCTCCAGCGTCAGGCCGCGGAATTTCGCCGTGATATCGGAAATGTTCGCCATGGTTGCTGTGCGGGACCTTTGGTTCTTCGTTATCCGTTACGCCCTAGACCTTCTTGACGGCCGGGCTTGTGGTGGCAGGCTTGCTC
>OMSW01000111.1:0-220 GCA_900290295.1 Burkholderiales bacterium | reverse complement strand
CGCTCGCGGCGGGCTGTCCGGGGTTCTGCTTCATCGTGAAATTGAGGGAGAAATCGAACAGGCGCCGTTGAATGTTCTGCGGCCCTTGCCCGGCGATCTTGATCTCGATCAGTTCGGGACGCTCGACGTAGCGCCCGTTGTTTTGCAAGTTGCGCAGGAACTCCGACACCCGTTCATTGGAGGCGGCCCAGCCCATCACATTGACCTTCCGGCCGTCCTG
>OMSW01000110.1 GCA_900290295.1 Burkholderiales bacterium | reverse complement strand
TCGAGCTGCAACTTTGGCGGGATCGGGCCGACACCAGGACCGTCGTCGATGCCCTCGGTGATGAGATGTACCGGGAAGTTTCCGGCCTGGATGCGGGGCCGCAAACTGGCGCGCGACATCATCAAGAAGCGAACGGTGCGATCCAGCTCACTGGCAACTTGGCTCCAGGGTGCCGGGGCAGCCAACGGCAGCAGCCGCGTGAAGCGGATCTCGCCATCTTGCACCAGGGTTTCGCGCATGCCGGCGGGCTGAACACTGACCAGCAACGCCGTTGGCCGTGTGCCGAGGCCATGAAGCAGGGCCGGCGCACGCAGCGTAGGGCTCTCGATGCTGCCGATGCGCGCACCGGCCTCGACCGCGGCGTCGATCCACTGGTACATGGGGTTGCGCTGCCGCAGGGCCGCCATCATGGTGCACTCGCCCGCATTCGTCGGGGCTTGCGGGGCGGTTGCGCGGACGGCGCGTCTCCATGGCGAAGAATCCGGCTTCCTTGGGGCGATCCAGGTTGTCAAGGCCGCGTCGCGAAAGCGCTGCCGCAGTCGCCGGTTCAGCACCTTGATGCGATCACTGCCATACACACGCGGCAACTCGTCTGTCTCGACTTCCTCGTCGACGCTGTCGATCAAGACGCGGAACCGGTCCCCGCGCCAGCGCTCGATCCATTGGCGGAATTCTTCCGGCACCGGCATTGGCGGCGGGGTCTGGGTCGACAGTGCGGAGGGCGGCCCGTCGGAGTCCCGCAGCCGGAAAACCCTCTCCAACTGCCAGCCGCTGTCCTCGCGCCGCAAGGCAATGAGGGACTCGGCACTGATATACAGGACGTGTTCGCTCCCGCCGATGCCGGTCCAGGTGGCAACCGCGTTGCGAAATAACGTGCGTCGCGTGTGCGTCCTCATGGCTCAGACCTTGAGCTTGGAAATCAGGTCGTAAATTGGCCCCAGCACCGCCATCATCAGCCAACCGAGCAACAGACCCAGTATCAGCGTCAGAACGGGCTCGGTCAGGGATTCGAGGCGTTCGATCGAGTCCTGGATTTCGCGCTCGTAGAAGTACGTCACGTTGCGCATTGCTTTGTCGATCTCACCGGTCGTTTCGCCGATGCGGACCATGCGCAGCAGTAGGTTGGGAAACAGCGCCGACTCGGCGAAGGCATCGCCGATGGAAGAGCCCTGGCTGATGCTGTCTCTCGCGCGTTGCGCGGCGCTGGCGATTGCCCGATTTCCGATGCCGCGTTCGGCGACTTCCAGTGCCGCGATGACGGGTAGCCCCGAGGCATAGAGCATGCCAAATAGGCCGGCAAAGCGTGCAATCGCCAGGCGCGAGAGGATCGGACCGACGATCGGCACCCGCAGGCGCCAGGCATCGAGGCGTCGCTTCATTTCCTCGGTACCTTGCCGTTGCAGCGTCAGCCAAGCAAGCCCCAGTGCTACCGGGACGGTTGGCAGCAGATACCAGTACGACTGCAGAGCCTCGGAGAGCGCCAACAGCAGGCGGGTCTGCGCCGGCAGTGGCCCGCCGCTCATGCTGCGGATGAAGACCGACAGCTGCGGCACCAGGTACAACAGGATGAACAGCGTCGTGCACACCAACACCACAAAGGTAAATGCCGGGTACGTCAGGGCTTTCTTGGTTGCTGACGCGATTTCATCTTGCCACTTGAGGTTGGCAGCAAGCCGTGCGAAGACTTCTTCCAGGCGGCCGGACCGTTCCCCCGATTCCACCAGCCCGACGAAAACGTGATCGAATGCCTGTGGATGCTCGCGTAAGGCGGTCGAGAAGCTTTTGCCTTCGCGAACATTGTCCAGGACCACGGAGATGATTTCCCGAAAGCGCGGGTGCTTGGTGGCCTCCGCCAGGTCGGCAAGGGCATCGATCAGGTGCACCCGTGCGGTCAGGGTCGTCTCCAGGTGCACGCAAAAGGAAATCAGTTCGCGCCGCGGAACCGAGGCCGAGCGTATCCAGCGCCCGGCCGTTTGCGGCACTGCATCGATCAGGTCCAGCCCCAACAGACGCAGGCGCGCCTCGAGTTCCTGGGCATTGAGGGCAACCAGCCGGCCGCGCCGTATGGCGCCGTTGGCAGTGGCTGCACGATACGTAAAGGTACTCACGATTTAGGCACCATCGGGCCTGTCCTCGCCGGTCCCGATCCGCGTGAGATCGACGACGCGTGCGGCCTCTTCGAAGGAGGTATCGCCCAGTACGACCCGGCGCAAGGCGGCCTTGGCGATCGGCCGAAAGCCCTTCTTCTGCGCTGCCCGCAGCAGTTCCCACTGCGAGCAGCGACCCACGATCAGCTCATCGAGTTCATCATCTAGGCGCAGCGTTTCTATGATGGCGATTCGACCGCGGTATCCCTGGTACTCGCACTTGGGACAGCCCACCGCCCGGTACAGCACGCGCGGCGCATCGGGGGCAAGTTCCAGCATCCTTGCCACGTCCTCGGCGATGTCGTAGGGCTGGCGACAACTGTGGCAAAGGCGGCGCGCAAGCCTTTGGCCGATGATGCCGACCAGATTGCCGGCGAGCAGTTCGGGCGTCAGTCCCAGATCGAACAGGCGCACCAGGGCACCGACCGCGGAGTTGGTATGCAGCGTGGAGAACACCTGGTGCCCGGTCATCGCGGCGCGCATGGCCATGCTGGCGGTATCAGCGTCGCGGATCTCGCCAACCAGGATGATGTCCGGATCCTGTCGCATCAGCGAACGGATCCCGGAAGCGAATTCCATCTTGATACCGGTCGAGAGGTCGGCTTGGCGCACCATCGGCAGGGGGTACTCCACCGGGTCCTCCAGCGTCATGATGTTGACGTCGATGCGGTTTTGCCGCTGCAGCATCGAATACAGGGTCGTGGTCTTGCCGCTGCCGGTCGGACCGGTAACCAGCAAAATGCCGATCGGGCGGCTGATCATCGTTTCGACCATTTCGAGCTGGTCGGGCTCGAAGCCCAGGTTGGGCAGCGGCAGCAGCGCGGCGTTGCGGTCCAGAACCCGGAGCACGAAGTTTTCCCCGTGCAGGGTGGGTTGCGCTGCCGCGCGAAAATCGATTGTGCGGCCGTAGACGGTCAAGGAGCAGCGCCCGTCCTGCGGCGCACGCGATTCCGCAATGTTCATACCCGAGATAATTTTCAGGCGCGAGAGCATCGAGGACCAATGCTTGTGATGGATGGCGCGTATCTGGCGCAAGACGCCGTCGATGCGATAGCGGATGCGAAGAAATCCTGCCTCCGGTTCGAAATGCAGGTCGCTTGCCCGACGTTGCACCGCGTCGGCAAGGATCGAATCGACCAAGCGCACCACCGGGCCGCTGTAGTCCTTGCCGCTGGCATCCAGACTTTCGGTGTCGATCTCTCCGGTCTCGATCTCGTTCAGGATGCCGTCGATCGACCAGCTGTATTCGTAATGCTGCTGAATGGCCGTGCTGATGTCACCCTCGGCGCCGATGATGGCGCTGATGCTGTGATCGGGCGGCAGCAATTCTCGCAGGCGGTCCAGCAGGACGATGTCGTTCGGACTGGTGACGGCAACCTTCAGGGTGCGCGACTGCGGATCCAAGGAGACCGGAAAGACAAGATTGGTGCGGGCGAACTCGCGCGAGATCAATTCCAGCGCCATGCGATCGGGAACCACCCGCGACAAGTCGACCTGTTCGGTACCAAGGTCGGCGGCGAGCGCGTCGCGCAGCATTGCCTCGGAGAGAAAACCCAGCGCGACCAGCACCTTGCCGATGGGTTGTTTGCGGATCCCTTGCTCGATCAGCGCAATGCGTAGCTGATCTTCCGTGATCAGGCCGCGGGCGATTAGCAACTGTCCCAGCGGCGCCCGGCGGTTCGATTTCGCCGGACCGGCCACCGTCGGCCGGTTTGTGCCGGCTTCGGCGCCTGTGCGCGTGCCTGCGCCGCCCGCCCCGGAGGGCGGTGCCGGCGTGACTGCGGGCGCTGTACCGGCTTGGCGCGAGCCGTCCATGGTGTTAGTTCTTCGCCGCTGCGGACGGCGCGCTGCCCCTGCCCTCGGCCTCGGCATCGCCGGGCAGGCCAGCGGCGGCAGCGGCCAGGAGCGCGGCGACGCGATCGCGTGCGACCGCCTGGTCAAAGCGCGCGCTGTGATCTTGCGCCAGCTGCAGCGCGCGGCGGTAATACGAGACCGCCGCATCCGGCTGGCGGATGCGCTCCAGGCTCACCGCCAGGTTGAAGGCGACGTCGGCCTGGTTGGGATCGGCCGTCCAGGCCTGGAAGAAGGCGTCCTGCGCTTCCAGCCAGCGGCCCTGGCGGGCGAGCAGCTTGCCAAGCGCCGCCAGCAGGGACGGCTGCGCACCGTCGCGCGCGATGAGCTGCCGCAGGCGTGCCTCGTACTCCTGGGGTTCTACGCCCGATTGCAGCCCGAGCAAGCCACCCAGGGCGACGCTGTCGCCGGGGTCGATTTCCAGGGCGTGGCGGTAATAGCCGTTGGCGCCTGCCAAGTCGCCGCTGTTCACGGCTAGCGATGCGAGCCCGATCCACGCGTCGGAGTTGTTGTTGTCGATGTCGATAACCCGCTCGTAGGCGGCGCGCGCAACGACGCTCTGGCCGCGCGCGGCGGCGCTGTAGGCATCTTGCAGCAGGGCATGGATCTTTTCGGCAGAGAGCTCCGGCGCGCGCAGATGTATCACGCTCGCGGCGCGGGCCTCAACGCTTGCGGCCGCGACCTTCGGTGTGCCGGCGCCCGAGCTGGCATCGGAGCCTGTCGATGCCGGCGGGCTCGCAGCTGCGGAGGCGATAGCGGTACCGGGGACGGCGTGCGCTGCATGCCGAACCGGGCTGGGTGCTTCGATGGTCGAATTGGCCTTGGCCGCGGCCGGGCCGGCGACAGCGACCGGCGCCGATGGCGCGCTGTTGGCGGCCGTGCTCGCCACGTTCGCGGTTGTGGCCCTGGTGCGCGGCCGCCCCGAAAAATCCGGCGATGCGGCCTGCCAGTACATGGCGGCAATGGTGGCGAGCACGACGCCCGCGATGGCGCCCGACAGCAGCACGACGCGCCGGGCGAGCCTGCGATCGGGGGCCGGCGCGACGAGCTGGCGTGCCGCCGCACGCGCGTCGGCCTCGCTGCTGTCGGAGGCCGCTGGGAGCGGTTCGGAGACGGCGGCCCTCGCAGCGGTGGCCAAGCCCGCGGCGACCACGTGTTGACCCGCAACGCGCTGCGGCACGGCCGGCTGGGCGCTCGAGGATGCAGCGGTCGATGCCGCCATCATGGATGCAAGCACGGAACCGACCTCGGATTGCGCGGCCGATCTGGCGTCCCGTTCCGGGTCAGTCTCCTGGGAGGGATGGGCTGGCGCCACGGAGGGCTGCGCTGTCGCCCGGCTTTGCGGCTGTGGCGGACCCGGCGAGGCGGG
>OMSW01000108.1:7756-20319 GCA_900290295.1 Burkholderiales bacterium | reverse complement strand
CGTGCGCTCCGGACGCCTGCTGCAGGCCGAGCTCGATGCCGCCGGCGCACGGGAAATCGCCCGTCGCGCGCGCGGTACGCCGCGCATCGCCAACCGCCTGCTACGGCGCGTACGCGACTTTGCCGAGGTCCGCGAAAAGGGACAGATCTCGCAGCCGGTGGCCGACCGGGCCTTGGGTATGCTCGAGGTCGACGCGCTCGGCCTCGATATCATGGACCGCAAGCTGCTGCGTGCGGTTATCGACCGCTTTGCCGGCGGCCCCGTGGGCATCGACAACCTCGCCGCGGCGATCGGCGAGGAGCGCGACACGCTCGAAGACGTGATCGAGCCCTTCCTTATCCAGCAGGGGCTGCTGCAGCGAACGCCGCGCGGACGCATCGCCTCGCCCGAGGCATACCGGCATTTCGGGGTGATCGCACCGGCTCCTGGGCAGACCGGAGCGTTGCTCTAGCCCGATGCACGTGGTCCGGCTCGCCAATTACGAAGCACCGAGCGGTGAAAAGGGGCTGCGCCGCCGTCGTCCCTCCTGTGTTCAGCGTGCCCGACAGCAACACGCCGCAACCCGGCATGCGAGAACTTTTACTGCGGCGTTGGAACGTATCGCCACAGATCGTTGATGGTGCCGGCGCTGACCTGCCCGCCGAACATCCATACATTCCCGTTGGCATCGGTCCAGGAATTGGGGCCTACGCGCGCTCCCGGCTCATTGGTGGCCGCGGCCACACCCAGCGTGCCATAGGCCCCCGCTCCGTTGGTGCCGCTGACAAAGGTCCATTGTCCGGTAGGCGCGGCGGTGGTCGGCGGGGTGTATTCCCACAGTTCATTGAGCAGGATGGGGCTGGTCGTTGCCGCGTCTCCAAATCCCCCGAACAGCCAGACGTTGCCCGATGCATCAACCCAGGTAGTGGCGCCGTAGCGCGTGCCTGGATAGTTGCTCGCCGAGGCAGTGCCGGGAGTGCCGTACGCCGCTGCCGCATTCGCCGTATCCAAGCCGTTGACCCAGGTCCAGCTTGCAGCGCTCGGGTTGTATTCCCACACGTCGTTGAGGTAGCCCAAGGTGGCGGCCGAGTCGTAGCCGTAGCCACCGATCAACCAGAGGTTGCCGGAGGAGTCGATCCAGGAACTGGCGTATTCGCGGGCCCCGGGCGTGGTGGTGGCCGAAGCCGTGCCGGGAGCGGTCGTACCGCCGTAGGTCCCATCGGCATTGACGGTCTTTGCTCCGCTCATCCACGTCCATCCGGTGCCCGGCGTGTACTCCCACAAATCATTGAGGAAACCCGCGCTTCCCCCAAAACCGATCGCCCCCCCGAACAACCAGAGATTGCCGGAGGAGTCGATCCAACTGACGGCGCCATTGCGCGCACCGGGAACGGTGCTGGCGGTGCCCGTTCCAAGCGTGCCGTAGACCCCGCTGGCGTTTACCGTGTTCGAACCGGCTACCCAGGTCCAGGTCGCGGGGCCCGAGCTGGTGGCCGGGGTGTATTCCCACAGATCGTTGAGGTTGCCGTAGGTGCCTGCCGAGTCGTAGCCTAGGCCTCCGAATAGCCACAGATTGCCGGACGCGTCGATCCAGGTGTTCGCATACCAGCGCGCACCGGGGACGGTGCTCGCCGTGGCAGTTCCCGGCGTCGTCCCGCCGTAAACGCCGATAGCATTTACCGTACTTGCACCGCTTTGCCACGTCCAGGTCCCTACACTCGGGCTGTATTCCCACAGGTCGTTGAGCAAGCTCTGCGTGCCGCTGCACGTCGAGCGCTGCGTCTGGCAGCCACCGAATAGCCAGGAATTGCCGGAGGCGTCGGTCCAGGAGACCGCACCCACGCGCGCCCCCGGAACATTGGTGGCCACAGCGATGCCTTGTGTACCGTAATCGCCCGCAGCACCGGCGGTATCGGATCCCGCCTGCCAGGTCCACGCGTTGGCAAGCGAGCACTCGACGTCAACGGTGGTGACATTTGCCGCGGCGATGCTGCCCGCGCCCGACCCGAAATTGAGCCAGCAATTCTGGCTGACCGGAGTGGTAGGCTGCGTTTGAACGGTTACCAGGTAACTTGTTTGATTCACCAGCGGTGCACTGAAGGTAAACGCACCATTGGCAGTAACCGTTAGCGCCGCCGCCGTGTTGCCGTTGTTCAGCAATGTGACAGAATCGCCGCCAGCCAATCCCGAAACCGTCCCGCCGACCGTGTACGTGGGCAATGGGGTCGTTGGCACGGGCGAGCCCCCGCCACCGCCGCCGGGACAAGCGGTCAGCAAAACGGCAAGGCCCAGAACAGCAGCCGCCCGTCGCAAACTATCGCGCAGAGATGGTTTCATGGTTCTCGGCTCTCTAAGAGTATTTAGAACTTGTAGTTCACACCGATCGTGTAGAAGCGCCCGATCGCACCGGCCTGGTCCAGGGTGCTGTACAAGCCACCTCCCGGACCGCCATAGGTGGATATGTCAAGAGGCGGAGGCGTGTTGAACAGGTTCAGGACCGAACCATGAACGGACCAGTGCTTATCGATTCTGTATAAGCCATACAGGTCCCATTCAATGAAACTGGCGACGTGGCAAAGATTGGAATTCGGCGTTCCACCCGCGAACAATCCACCACCATACGTCAGGCTGTACTGGGCCCCCGCGCCGTCGGCGCAGGTAAACTGGCCCGCGGACGGATCGTTGATATCCCAACCGCCCGTGTAGATTGCCGTGGCCGTGACCTCGTACGCCGGCTTCTCCCAGGTCACGGACAGCGTCCCGCGATTTCTCGGGTTGCCGGTATCCCCGGAAACCCCCGATGGGCCCTGCGTTCCCGCCAAATACCACGTAGTCCCGTTGTACGTCAGGTTGTAGTTGAGCACGTGGGTGAATGAAATGGTTCCAATGAGCTGACCATAATCATGTAGATCGAATTTGGTCCGGACATCGAAATCGACCCCGCTCGTCTCGGTCTGGGTGGCATTGAAATATGGCACCGCCGTATAGATCAGCAGGCCCACCGGCGTTGTCACCGTGGCACCGTTGCTGTTCAGAAGCTGCACCGGCGGAGAGCGAATCTGCGATGAGGCGGTAACCGGCGAACTCGTGAGCGACTGCAGCCCGCCCAACTCGAAGCCGGAGACGATCTGGTCGCGAATCTTGATGTCGTAATAATCGGCCGAGAAGTTAAAGTTCCTCGACGGCTCCAGGATCACACCCAGGGTCTTGTTGGTCGAACGCTCCGGGCTGAGCGTGTGCGTAGCTATCTGGAAGTTCGGCGGCGCAATCGCGCATTGACTCGGAAAATAGTAACTGAGCCCGGGAATATTGGCTCCGTTGCCGGGACAAAGTGCCGTGTCGCTGATCGTTCCCGCCTCAAAAACAGCACCAGAAGCGCCCGCTTCTGCCGGCGAGGGAATACGGTAGCCTTCGCCCCAGGTCCCGCGGAACGACACCGTGCTCACCGGCGTGTACTTGAACTGCACCTTCGGGACCGCTGCCGAACCGCCATTGCCGTAGTTCGTGTTGTAGTGATCAAAGCGTCCGGCAAAGTCGAGTTCCAGGCTCTTGATGACGGCACCTTGCAGTTCTACGAAGGCGCCGTAGTCGTCCTGGTTGCCGACCGCAAACCCGATGAGGCCCGAATCATAGCCCTGGGCGATGAGCGGTGCGTTCAGGTTGTTCAAGGACCGGTGCGTGTATTCAACCCCGGATGCAAAGGTCAAGGGACCGCCCGGCAGTTTCCAAACATCGCGTTGCCCATTCAAGCTGACGAAATCCAGCAGATCCGTTCCATTTCCGTACGTGGTCGGAGAGATGAAGGAATAGACGCTCGGACTGTTTGTGCTTGCGGCCTCCCCGACGTGGTAGGTGCCGTCGTTCAGTGCCGTTTGAAGGTTCTGGATATCAATGAAGTTTGTAAATGTCGATGTGGTGTCTGCGTAGGACACCCCGGCGGCAGCGTGTACGTCCCAACCGGCGTAGGTACCGGTTAGATCTTCGACTAGGCGATACGTGTAGGTGTTGTAGTCCGTCACCGGATTGCCAATATCTTGGAAGGAATAGATGAGGGGCGCCGCCACGCCATACGGATTTCCCGGGTAGTTCGCGGGAACCGTGATGACGGCGGGAATCCCGGGGCCAGGGCCCGGCGTAACGCCGGGTCCGCCTCGGTAGGCGAGCATCCCACCGGGATAGTTGGTGCTGCCATTGGACGATGGGTTGAACGGTTCGGTTTGTTCTGCCTGACTGTTGAACATCGACAGCGCTGTTGCCGACTGCCAGCCACTCCCGAAATTGAACGTGAATCGGCCCAATAGATTCAGATTCTGTGTCGACGGTTGAATCTCCTGCCCCGGGTAGAGGAAGCCGCAACCCCCGGCTTGCTGCAGGGTCTGTGTGCATCCGGGCAAATACGAGTATGCCGGCATGCCGGCGGTCGCCGCGGTTCCTGGATTCACAAGAACACCGGTCACCGAGTTCAAACTTCCCGGACTCCCGCCGTTTAGGGAATTCGGAATGCCGGGTGTTAGGTTGTTGGTGCCCGTCCCCAGGCTCGTCCACAGCGCCGGGTTGGCGGCGTTCCAGACGCCATTGCGGTTCGATACCAGGATGTTGTCCTGATGCCGGTATTCCAGGGACACGAAACCGTTGTAGCCATCGACGCCCAGGTCGCCAAACCCGGTGATTCCCGTAAAGTGATTGATCTTGCCGTCGTCCTGCTGGGATACGCCGAATTCTCCCCCCACCTCCGTACCGATGTACGACTTCTTGAGAATGATGTTCACGACCCCGGCCATCGCATCCGAGCCATACAGCGCCGAGGCACCATCTTTCACGATTTCGATATGGTCCACCGCATTGAACGGGATCGCAGTGACGTCGACGAAACTGCGCTGGGCGTCATCGGATAGCGGGTAGGGCACCATCCGGTGCCCGTCGATCAGAGTCAGCGTCGCCCCGACGCTCAGGCCCCGCAGTGCGACACCGGCACCGCCACCGGCAAAGGCAAAATTGAAGGCCTGGGAAAGCGAACCGGCGCCGTTCGCCGAAATGTTGCGCAGAACGTCCGAAACATCGGTGTAGCCCGAGCGCTTCAGGTCCTCGGCGGTGATTACCTGGACAGGACTCGGTGTCTCGGTATCGGTGCGCCGGATCGCCGAACCCGTGATCTCGATTTTCTCCAGCGGTTGCTCTGGCGCTGCCTGCGGCGCTGCCGGTTGCGCCGCCTCCTGCGGTTGCTCCGGAGGTGCTTGCGGCACGGCCGGTTGTATCG
This sequence comes from Burkholderiales bacterium, assembly GCA_900290295.1. Taxonomy (GTDB): domain Bacteria; phylum Pseudomonadota; class Gammaproteobacteria; order Burkholderiales; family Burkholderiaceae_F; genus GJ-E10. Next base: position 15,083 of record OMSW01000108.1, on the reverse strand, counting down.
CCTCCTGCGGCGGCGCTTCTTCCTGAGCAAACGAGAATTGCGTCGACGAAATTACTCCCATCCCAAGCGCGATTGCGTAGGATGCCCTTTGCCATTTTTTCATTTTTTCCCCCAGTACATTCGCGGCGCCGACCTCTTCGGTTCGCTTTGCCCTGCGACGCAAGGCCAGGTATGGCCCCTCGTCTTGTGGACCCGTCATGCGGGTCTGCTCAGGTTCACTCGCGGAAATGTTTACGCGCACATTTTGCTAAGTATTCGCAAGAATTGGCAAGCAGATTTTGTTGCGCCATTGGCAAATCGGACTTAGAGCGGAAGTAATTTCTAAGCAAGTGATTGCCACGTACTCAGCATGGGAACCATGCGCCGACCGCTTCTTCGGTGCAAACGAATCACGGGGCGAGCACCAAGAAGCAGTACCAGTAAACACCAGCCGATGGGGCCAGTTCGACAGGTCCACCCGGGACCGCGATACCCGGCGCCGACTCAGAACTTATATTGCACGCGCGCCTGTACGAAGCGATCGCGGGCGTCGTACAGGGTATCGTCATAGGGCTGGTTAAGCCCACCAAATGCCCATGCATACCAGTCAAAGGGTGGCGGGGTGTTGAACACGTTGCTAACGGAGGCCATGAATCTCCAATTCTTCAGGCCGCGGTACTCGCCGTATAGATCGAGCGTCGCGTTCGACTGCACCTGGGCCGCCGCATAAGTGCAGAACCCATCCGTGTAGCAATTGTTGTTATAGCCATCGATGTAGTGGACCGTGCCTTGCGCCACCCAGTTGGGGTTTTCCCAGGTTCCCGACACCTCGCCCCTCCAGTGCGGGACCGGCCCGCCCCCCGCGATCGGGGAGTCCCACAGCCAACCGTTGGTCCCCGCGTAGCTCGCCCAGCCGGTGCCGTCGTTGACGTTCAAAGTGGAAACGTAGGTGGCATTGATATCGATGCGGAGCTTGGCCCCATCCGGCAGACGGAAGGTCGCATCGGCCGCCACGTCCACGCCGCTCGTATTTATTTGATACTGGTTGTTGTAGATCTCTATGACGTAATTCAACAAGCCACTCGGAGTGCGGACGATCTGGCCCGGGTAGGCGGCCGGATCATCGACGATGTTTTGCGCAAGCTGCGAGGCGATCACGTGATCGATCGCGATGTGGTAGTAGTCCACCGACAGATTGAAATTCGCGCTCGGCGAAATCACGATGCCCAGATCCAAGTTCTTCGAGGTCTCGGGCCGCAACTCCGGATTGGCCTTCGTGACCGCCGCGATCGTTTCGCTCGGGCGCCCGAGCGGGTCAAGCGGATCGGTCACGGTCTGGAACGACGTGGCCGAGGCATTGCTGATCTCGGGCAGGGACGGCGCGCGGAATCCCTTCGAGCCAACCGCGCGCAGTGTCAATTCGCTGACCGGATGCCAGCGCAGGGCTGCTTGCGGCGAGAAATTGCCACCCACATCGCTGTAATGCTCCTCGCGCGCCGCGAGGTCCGCCTCGAGCGTCTTTACGAGCGGCGCCGTCAACTCGGCAAAAGCGGCGTACACGGAACGGCCTCCGTTGACCGATGCCAGGCCATAACCAACGATCTGTCCCTCGGACAACTGACTGTCGGGGTTATTTTTCATCGATTCGTGCCGAAACTCTGCGCCGAAGGCTGCATCGAGCGAGCCTGCCGGCAGCTTGTACAGGGTGCCGGTTCCCTTGACACCGACGGTATCGAGCTTGGTGACCGAAGAGTCCGTAAAAATCGCGCGGATCGCGTTGGTGGCGTTGGGAGTCGACAAGGGGTTTAGAAAATCGTAGGTTCCGTCGTCGATCACGGTGGCCAGGTTCGCAGCGTTGAGTGCGTTGTACGTCGTATCGCGTACGTGGTTCTCCGAGTGTCCGTAGGCGCCCTCCCAGTCCCAACTCAACCAGTTGCCCTTCACCCCACCGCTGACCCGATAGGTGTTGGAAAGGACCTCGTAATCCTGTCCGCCAACGCTTTGGAATGTGAAGTTGATGTCTTGCGTGGCTGTTTTATTCGGATTGCTGGGGTTGCCGACCGGCAGCGTGTTCGGCACGTTGGATACGCCACCGGTTGTCGCGTTGTACACCACCTGCGTCGCGCTTATGAAACTCGGCGTGTAATGGGCGGTTGTCTTGACGTTCGAGTAGAACAGGTCTCCGAACGCAGTCCAGTCGGGACTTATCTTAAAGTTGGCCGTGGTGGTCAGGTTGGCCCGTTCGGTGCCAGGAATCAGGGATATTTGACTGGCTGGGTTGTAGGCGCAGACCGTCCCGCTGCCGCCGATCGCCGGAAGACTACTCAGGTTCATCACCTGCCCCGGCAAGCCGTTTTTGCCACAGGTTGGGAACGCGGTCTGCGGTGCAGCCGGGTTGGCGTTGCTGGTGTAATTATTTGCCAGCGTCCACGCCAGGTAACCATTCGGCTGGTTCTGAAAATTCTCCGACGCCGTGTACGTGCGCTGGGATTCCAAGAGATCGTCGCGCTTGAAAAAGCCGGCGGTCGTGAAAACGTTGTAGTGGTCGGTGGCGAAGTTGCCGAAGCCAAAGCTCAACGCGGCGTCGCGCGTGCCGCCGCCGCCTGACGTGGTCGTACTGATCCCGGCATCAGCAATCCGGTCCGTACTGTTTTGCTTCAGGATGATGTTGACAACGCCGGCCGTCGCATCCGAGCCGTAAATGGCAGAAGCACCACTTTTCAGCACCTCTATGCGATCGACCGCAGTAAGGGGAATCACGTTCAGATCGACGAATGTGTCTTCCAGGTTTTGCGCAAAACCGTAGACCGCAATCCGCCGGCCGTTCAGCAGTACCAGCGTGTTCTTCTGGCTCAGTCCGCGCAGCGCGATACCGGCGGCGCCTGGCGCAAAGCTGTTGCTGAAGGTTTCGTTGTTCGAGGCAAAGTTGGCCGAAACCGTGCGTAGGTAGTCGGCGACGGTCACCTCGCCGCTGCGCTGAATTTGCTGGGCCGTGATGACCTGAACGTTTTCGGCCGTCTCGGATTCGGCACGCGGGATGTTCGATCCGGTGATCACGATCTTTTCCTGCACCTGCTCCGGCGCTGCTTGCGCCACCTGCGGTTGCGCCATCTCCGGTTGCGCCGTCTCGGGTTGTGCTGTCTCTGGTTGCTCCGGTGGCGCCGGCGCTTGTGGCGACGCATCTTGCTGCGCAAACGCGAACTGCGCAGACGAGAAAAATCCCATCCCAAGCGCGGCCACAATCGCGCGGGACACTCTTCTGCGTGTTTTCATTTTTCTCCCACCAGTAGACCTACCGGTGCCGACCTTTGCGAGTTCACTTGCCCTGTGACGCAAGCCATTCCGTTGAGCACTTTCAAGATGCTCCGGATCTACCTCCTTGAACCGACGGGCTCGTACGCCGTACCAGCCCGCCAAATCCTCTACTCGTCCCCTGTTGCGGATCGCTTCTCCGTCCTGCCAGCCGCACACCGGCCGGAAAACCTATGCCGGCGCGCCTCAGAAGGAATACGCGACGCGAAAATCAATCATGCGACCGAGGTCGTCATAAGTAGTGAAGTCGTAGGGCGTGGGGATCGGGCCAAAGAGCGAAAAGGCACTGTCATAGGGCGGCTTTTGGTTCAGCGCGTTGACGACCGACAGTGAAAACTTCCAGTTTTTAAGACCGCGGTATTGGCCGTACAAATCGAGCGCTGTAAAGGATGCGACTTCTTGCTGGGTCAGCCCGAAGATCGTCAAGGAGTTTGCATAACTGTCGGTATAGCGAACGGTCGCTTGACCAACCCAATCCGGGTTTTCCCATGCCCCCAATATCGAACCTTTCCAGCGCGGGACCGGCCCGCCCCCGCTGATCGGGGAGAGATAGTCCCAGCCGTTGTTTCCTACGAATTCCGACCATTGGCTTCCGTTATTCACCTGAAACGTGGAAACGTAGGTGGCGTCGAGTGCAAACTTGAGCTTGGCTCCGGAAGGAAGCGGGACACTGAGGTCGGCGTTGACATCGACACCGGCCGTGTGGACCTCGAATTGATTCGTGTACAGCGCTTTCGCGTATAAGACCGTACCGTTCGCCGTACGGACGAGTGAGCCGGGGGGGTATGCCGTCGGGTCGGATACGATTTGTTGGGCGGTCGCATTCGGTGCTATCACGTGGTACAAATAAATGCTGTAATAGTCCAGCGACAGGTTGGCGTTGCTAATTGGCGAGAAGACTAATCCGAGATCAAGGTTCTTGGAGGTCTCGGGCGTTACATTCGGGTTTCCCCCGGTGATGAAACCCACGGTCTCCGTCGGCCGGTGCAGCGGATCGAGAGGGTCGATCACGCTTTGGTGCGCCACGGAGATGCTGTTGCTGGCTTCGGCGAGGCTCGGAGCACGGAACCCCTGCGCATAGACCGCCCGCATGGTGAATTCGCGCACCGGTTGCCAGCGCAAGGTGGTCTGCGGCTTAAAATTGTTGCCGACATCGGTGTAATGTTCCTCGCGCGCCGCGATATCAGCCTCGAGCGACTTCAAGAACGGAAAGTCGAACTCGGCAAACACTGCGGAAACGTCGCGACTGGCGACGACCCTCGTGGCACCTTCATTCAGCACCACTCCGCTATTAATCGCGGAGCCGGGCTCATCGTCGACCGATTCGTGCCGGAACTCCGCCCCAAGGGCGGTACTCGCTTTACCGCCCGGCAGGTTGAACATTTCTTCCGTGCCCTTGACGCCCAGGGTATCGAGCTTGGCGACGGACGAGAATCCATACTGGATGCCCAGGGCGGCATTGGCGCCAGGCGTTAGCGCCGGATTCAGGAAATTGAATGAACCATTATTAATGTCCGTAACTAAGGTCGTGGCATTGATTCCGTTTTGTTGTTCAAACGAAACGTGGTTCTCCGAGTGCCCATATGCGGCTTCCACGTCCCATCCATGCAAAGTTCCCTTCACGCCGCCGCTTACTCGGTAGGTATTCGAAATGACCTCAGCGTCGCGAGGACCGACGCTCTGGAAAGCATATTGGATCGGAGTCGGTGCGCCACCGAGGCTAGCGGGGTTGCTGGCCGGCAAGACGTTTGAGATTTGCGCGGCGCCTCCGGTGGCAGGGTTCACCACGAAATTACCCGGTCCAAGGGTAGCCGGCGTGAAATACTGCGTCGTCTTCTCGTTGGAATAAAACACGTCGGAGAAAGCCGTCCAATCGGAATTCAGGCGCAGGTTTCCCGTGCTTGTCAGATTGGCTCGCTCAGCTCCCGGAACCAAGGGCAGCTGATTGGCATCGTTGTAATAGCAGCCAAATCCGGAGGTGCCGTTCTCCGGCTGCCCCGGTATGCCATTCTTACCGCAGTTCGGAAAGGGCCCAGGCACGCTCGTGTATTGGTTCGAAATATGCCACCACAGGACACCGTCGGGCAGGTTGCGGTAATCCTGAGCCGCAGTATTTTCACGCTGCGAAAACAGGAGCTGGTCGCGCTTGTAGAGGCTTACCGTGGAAGTGACGTTGTAGCCCTGGTTCGCGAAGTCGCCAAAGCCCAGGAGCAGGCTCGCGTCGCGCGTGTTGGCGCCGCCGTCGGTGGTAATGCGGTCGCCGATTTCAGCGGTCTTCTCGGTGGAGTTTTGCTTGAGAATGATGTTGATCACCCCGGCGATCGCGTCCGAACCGTAAATGGCGGACCCACCGCTCTTGAGCACTTCGATCCGTTCAATCGCGGCCAATGGGATCACGTTCAGATCCACGAATGAGTCCGACAGGTTCTGGAACAAACCGTAGTTGGTGATCCGCCGGCCATTGAGCAGGACCAGGGTGTCCTTCTGTGTCAAGCCGCGCAGTCCGACCATGGCTGCGCCTGGGGCATAGCTGTTGGAAAAGGATTCGTTGTAACTGTTGCCGAAGGTGGAAGATAAGGTGCGCAGGTAATCGGCAACTGTCAACTGTCCGCTGCTCTTGATCTCCTCGGGCGTGATGATTTGAACATTTTCCACGGTCGCAGCCTCGGAACGCGGGATGTTCGATCCCGTGATCACGATCTTTTCCTGCACCTGCTCCGGCGCTGCTTGCGCCGTCTGAGGTTGCGCCGTCTCCGGTTGCGCCATCTGCGGTTGCGCCGTCTCGGGTTGCGCCGTCTCGGGTTGCGCCGTCTCCGGTTGCGTCATCTCCGGTTGCGCCGGCGCTTGTGGCGAGGCGTCTTGCTGCGCAAACGTGAACTGCGCAGACGAAAAGAATCCAATCCCTAGCGCGGCCATAATCGCGCGGGATACCCTTTTGCGTGTCTTCATTTTTCCCCCACCAGTAGACCTACCGGTGCCGACCGTTGCGGTTCACTTTGCCCTGTGACGCAAGGCCAGGTATGGCCCCTCGTCGTGTGGACCCGTCATGTGGGTCCGCCCAGGGTCACCAGCGGAAATGTGTAGCCGGCATTTTGGTAAATAACCGTGAGTTTTAGCAAGCAAATAATGTTGCGGAATTGCCGATTCGCGTTCCGGCGACAAAAGAAATGCATGCCGGCAATTCTCCATTAAAAAATTGCGGGCTTCAGCGATTCGCTTTTTTTGGTGCGGTGGCCGCCCTTTTTGATGTCCTTGATTCCCAGTGCGGCGGTACTAGTAAGGAGATGCTGATGGGGTCCAGTATCTTCCCGGCAGTCGCGCCCCACGGGGGGCCCAGCATCAAAGGGGGAAGGCATCGTCGCAAGTCGTCGGAAACTGCCTCTATGCATCGTGCTCTCGGGAACGCGGCGCCAACCGCGGCACCGAGGCCAACAAGGTTCTGGTCTAGGCATCGCCTGGCCGCCCGGTGGCCTCCTCGTCGTACCCGAACGCCACGCCGCGGCCCGCCTTCATCACGGCACCGTCCTGCGGGAAGCCCAACCACGCCAAATTTATAGGTTGCAAAAAAGTCGATTTCGCGCTCGGCCCGCAGGCGCGCAGTCGTCGAGCATCCGCGCCTGGACCGCCACATCCAGGGGCGAAGTCGCTTCACCGCAGATGCTGCGCCGGGGGCCCCACGGCCAGCGCGCGGCCAATGCTCACGTGACGCGCTGAGGTTGTCCACTGGAGAATTCCTGCCGATAGCGCCGCGTGCTGAAGCGGTGGCTCGTAAATCGAGTAGCTCCAAGAACTCGCGCGGTTGCCATCGCCGCTGACCGGATCGAGGTACCGGGGCGCTCCTGGGGCGAAGTGGACCAGGCCTTGGCTTACCGCTATTGCTCGGGTTATGGGGCATTGCGGACAGCCTCGCAGGCCTATCGCGGGCGCGCGGACGATTGCCGCAAAAGGTCGCTGCACAAAAGCTGCGACTCAAGGTCCGCCACGGTCTAGGGTCATCCAAACGGTAGACAAGCAGCGCGTTTGTCCGTGCGTCCAG
>OMSW01000108.1:0-7746 GCA_900290295.1 Burkholderiales bacterium | reverse complement strand
TTCGGTCCCCGGCAATGCCCGCTGCAGCACAGCAAGTTGATCTCACAGCGGCTACACTCTCGGCAGCGTGCACGAATCCGAGCAAATTTTCCGCCCAACGGGTGCGGCGTCCTCTACGACGCCGCCTATGACTCGCGCCGACACAATGGCGTCCGCTACGCCGCGGGATTTCGTCTGGCGCGTTCGGGTGTACTACGAGGACACCGATGCCGGGGGCGTGGTCTACTACGCCAACTACTTGCGGTTTTTCGAACGCTGCCGTACCGAATGGTTGCGCGCACTGGGATTCGGCCAGCGCGAACTGGCCGAGCGCGACGGCGTGCTGTTCGTGGTCGCCGAGGCTGAGATCCGATACCTTCGTCCGGCGCAGCTGGACGACGAAATCGATATCGATGCACACGTTGCGCAGCGCTTTGCCAGCTACGTGGTTTTCGAACAACAGGGCCGGCGTGGCTCCGAACTTCTGTGCCGCGGCCGCGTCAAAGTTGCCTGTCTCGACGCGCGTACACGGAAACCGACGCGCCTTCCCGCCGCACTCGTTGCCCTGCTGTCCAGCACAACGGGAGTCCAGCCAATGCGGCCAACGATGAGCCCTCCTGGAAAAACGAAGAACGCATGAACGTCTCCGGCGACTTGTCCATCCTTTCCCTGGTGACCCAGGCTACCCTCGTGGTGCAGGTCATCATGGTGCTGCTGCTGCTCATTTCACTGGCGTCGTGGACCTCAATCTTCAGCAAGGGCCTGGCGATACGTCGCACACGCCGCGAAACCGAAGCCTTCGAACGCCGGTTCTGGTCCGGGAGCGATCTGAACAATCTCTACCAGACCGCGACCAATTCGCACCACAAGACGGTAGCGCTGGAGCGCATATTCGAGGCCGGCATGGGTGAGTTTCTCAAGTTGCGCGGCAGTCGCGGCACGGACGTGGACCGGCAGGCCCTGCTTGAGGGCGCCCAGCGGGCGATGCGTGCAGGCTATCAGCGCGAGATGGACGGGCTCGAATCGCGATTGGCGTTCCTGGCCTCGGCCGGATCGGTCAGCCCCTACATCGGACTTTTCGGGACGGTCTGGGGCATCATGCACGCCTTCACCAATCTATCGAGCCTGCAACAGGCGACCTTGGCGAGCGTGGCGCCGGGGATCGCCGAAGCCTTGATCGCCACCGCAATCGGTTTGTTCGCCGCAATCCCAGCCGTCGTTGCCTACAACCGATTCGCCCACGACATCGATCGCCTGGCCAACCGCTTCGAGACCTTCATCGAGGAGTTCTCGAACATCCTGCAGCGCGTGCGCTAGCCCGCTCACCGGCACGCGAACCACACGCCTTACGCCCGTCCGCACCCATGGCCATCATCGCCCGCCGTACCCCCAGCCGCCGCCGCATGATGTCGGAAATCAACGTCGTCCCCTACATCGACGTGATGCTGGTACTGGTGGTCATCCTGATGGTATCGGCCCCCTTCGTCAATCCGAGCCTGGTCGAACTTCCCTCCATGGGCAAGTCGGCCCGCGCGCCCGATGCACCGATCGAAATCGTGGTCAAAGCCGATGGCCAGTTGCTGCTGCGCGATCGCGCTCCCGGCGGCAATAGCTCGGCTCTGCCCGGCCAAGTGCGCATCGAGGAACTCACCGACCTGCTGCAGCAACGCCTGAAGCAGCATCCGGATACCCCGGTCGTGATTTCCGGGGACAAGAATGTGCGCTACGAATCCGTAACCAAGGTCATGGATGCGCTCTACAAGGCGCATGTGCAGCGCGTCGGACTAGCGGTCAAGCCCGCCTCATGAGCGCCATCGCCGCGCGCGTGCTGCCGCGAGGCCGCAACCACGATGCGGTCCCCTCGTTTCTGGCCGCCCTGCTCATGCACGCGGCCCTGATCGGGTGGATGTGGTTTGCGGTGCAGTGGCGAACCAACGCATCGCCACCGGCGGTGGCCGAGTTGTGGGAGCTGCCTCCCATCCAGGCAAGCTCCCAGCCGCCGGTCCCGATCCCAGAACCGGCGGCCGAACCGATCCCGCCGCCAGCGAGCGAGGAGCCGGCCCCGCCCAAGGCCGATATCGTGCAAAAACAGGAAGCACCGCATCGAGCCGTTGAGGCGCCCCCGAAGGAAATGCCCACAAAAAGGGACAACAAACCAAAGCGCCATGATGTACCGACCCCGCAGGAACAGCGCCACCAGCAAGCGCAGGCAGAGAAGCAGCACCAGGAGGAGATGACGCGACTGGCAAGCCAAGCAGGTGGTCCGGTAGGCCAGGCAGGTCAGGCAGGCCAAGCAGGCGTTCCCACGCACGCCACGGCATTTGCAAGCACGGGTCCGATCAGCAACGAGTACGCCGCCAAGATCCAAACCGCCGTGCGCGCGCACCTTTCCTATGCCGTGCCGGACGAGGTGCCGGCCTCGGTATACGCGGAATTCGACGTGGAGCTGCTACCCACGGGCGAACAGGCCGCGGAGCCGCGACTGACCAAACCCAGCGGCCTGCCCGGCTTTGACGAGGCTGCGCGGCGCGCAATCCTGCGCACCGATCCCTTTCCCCGGCGCGACGATGGAACGGTCCCTAGGCATCTGAAACTGCAGCTTTTCCCCCGGGACACGAAATGATGCCGCCGGAGCCCTTGCAGGTCCGTGCCTATAATCCACCGCCTATGCCTTTGCCCGCCGCAGAACGAGAGCTGCCTCGCAGCAATCGCGTCCTTGCGATTTTTTCCCGGTTCGCCGCCCTGCGCGCGTTCTCCTTGCACGTGCGCGATGCCGCGCGTGGGTGCGTGGCCGTTTGCCAGGGCGTGATCGTCCATGCGGCGGTTTTTCGCACGATGCTTGCGGCCGTCCTGGCAGGTGCGCTGGTCTTGGAGTGCGGGCCGGCGGGCGCCCAGATGACAATCCAGATCACCGGGGTGGGCTCGCAGCAGTTTCCGATCGCGGTGGCCAACTTTCACACCGATTCCCCGCTGTCGGTGGACCTCGCCGCTGTCATACGCGCGGACCTGACCCGCTCCGGACTGTTCCGCATCGTCGATGCCGGCACCGAGCCGATCGATGAGATGGCCCGCGTCAACCTCGGTGACTGGAAGTCCCGCGGCGCCGACAGCCTTGCGGTCGGATCGGCTGTGCGGTTGGCCGATGGCCGGATCGAAATCCGCTATCGCCTGTACGACAGCGTAAAGGGTGCCCAAGCTGACGGAGTCGCCTTCATAAGCTCAGGTACCGACCTGCGGCGAATCGCACACAAGGTTGCCGATCGCATCTATGAGACCCTGACGGGGTACAAGGGTGTGTTTGCGACGCGCATTGCGTACGTAGTGCAGTACTCGCCCAACCACTACGAGTTGCAGGTCGCCGATGCCGATGGCGCCAACGCGCAAACGGCCCTGAAGTCACGCGAGTTCATCATTTCGCCGACGTGGTCCCCGGACGGAACGTCGCTGGCCTACGTTTCCTTTGAGACGCGCAGGGCGTTCGTGTACGTGCATGACCTTACGACTGGAGCACGCCGGGTGGTCGCAAATTTTCCCGGCAGCAACAGTGGCCCGGCTTTCGCACCGGACGGCAAGCGCCTGGCCGTCGTGCTGACACGGGACGGCAACTCGGAGATCTATTCGATGAACCTCGACGGCTCGAACCTGCGACGGCTCACCAACGATCCGTCGATCGATACGGAGCCCGCCTACTCGCCCGACGGCGCCTTTATCTACTTCACCTCCGATCGCAGCGGCGGACCGCAGATCTACCGCATGTCCGCCTCCGGCGGTGAGGCGCAGCGCATCACCTTCAACGGCGACTACAACATCAGCCCGCGCATCAGTCCCGATGGCAAGACGCTTGCCTACGTCTCGCGCCGCTCCGATTTATTCCAGATTGAGGTGCTTGACCTTGCCAGCGCCCAGGAACTTACAATCACGGATACCGTCAGGGATGAGTCGCCCACTTTTGCCCCAAACGGTCGCTTGATCCTGTACGCCACCGAGGTGGGCGGACGCGGCATTCTCGCCCTGGCCGCCACGGACGGCCGCGCGCGAGCACGGCTGTCCGGGCCCAACGGCGATGTTCGAGAACCCACCTGGGGTCCATTTTCCAAGTAAATAGGAGGAAGCGATATGAATACCTTGCGCGTCACGATCCTGGCCGCCGTCTTTGCACTTGCCGCCGCCGGTTGCAGCAGCACCAAGCTCGAGGAAAAGCCCGCGCCCGCGCCGGAGGCCGCGCCAGCCGCCCCTGCGCCTGGGCCAGCGGCTCCGGCCGCGGAACCCGTCGCGCCGGTTCAGGCCCCGCCAGCGGCGCGGATCGATCCGCTCAATGACCCTAATAACATCCTGTCGCACCGCAGCGTGTACTTCGACTTCGACCGCTCCGCGATTCATGACTCCGACATTCCGGTTGTCGAGGCTCATGGTCGCTACCTGGTCGACCACGCCGCCCGTACGGTTCGCATCGAAGGCAACTGCGACGAGCGCGGCGGACGCGAATACAACCTCGCGCTGGGTCAGCGTCGCGCCGATTCCGTGCGAGAGCACCTCAAGATCCTGGGGGTAGGAACAGGGCGGGTCGAAACGATCAGCCTGGGCAAGGAAAAGCCGCGCAACCCCGGACACGACGAGGCCGCCTGGGCGGAGAACCGCCGCGCCGACATCATCTACAAATAAGGAAATCGGGCGCGCGCCGCCAGAGGTGGATCGAGACCGTTTCGGCCCCTCCCAAAGCCGCGCGCCCGGGACGCACCGCCATGCAAACCGCTCGAATTCTCGCCATCTCGATCCTGGTCGCAATGCTGACCGGCACAGCCGCACCAGCGCGCGCAGCCTTGTTCGGCGACGACGAGGCGCGCAAGGCAATACTGGAGCTGCGCGACAACCTTGCGGAGTCCAATCGCAAGCAGGACGACCTGGCCAAGCGCATTGAGGCGCTCGAAAATCGCATCGCAGCAATTCAGAATGGACAGTCCGAAGCCGCCAACCAGCGCGACGCCACAATGCTCGAGCTCGCCAAGCTGCGCGGCGTAACGGAGCAATTGGCCAACGATGTCGCAATTGCGCAAAAGCGCGAGCACGAACTGTACGCCGACCTCGATCAGCGCATGCGCAAACTCGAGCCCACGGCGATCACGGTCGATGGGCGCAGCGTGCAGGTCGACCGCGAGGAACAGATGGCCTACGACGCTGCCATGGCGCAGTTCCGTGCCAGTGATTTTCGCAGTTCGATAAGCGCGCTACAGGCGTTTGTCGCGCGCTACCCGCAATCGGTCTATGCGCCAGCCGCCCAGTTCTGGCTGGGCAGCTCGTATTACGCCGTCAAGGAATTCAACTCGGCGGTCGCCGCCCAGCAGAGCCTGATAGAGCGTTTTCCCGACTCGCCGCGAGTGCCCGAGGCGTTGCTCAACATTGCTGCCAGCCAGGTGGAACTCAACGACCGCAAGAGCGCGCGGTCAACGCTTACGCGCATTACCCACGACTTTCCGGATTCAGATGCGGCCAAGCTCGCGCGCGATCGATTGGCGGCGCTGCAGGCGGGTACGGGTAAAGACAAGAAATAGTCCACGTTTGACGCACCCGACATCGCCCGCGATAATCGCAGGCTTTTCTGCTGCCGGCCCGCTCGGGGTCGGCATTTGGCCCCGGGTCGTTAGCTCAGTCGGTAGAGCAGCGGACTTTTAATCCGTTGGTCGCAGGTTCAAGTCCTGCACGGCCCACCATTAAAAGCGCTTTTAAAACAGCGCGTTAAAGTCCTTTGAGCCAAAAATAGTCCACGCTTCGGTTTAGACACCGCTTGCACACTCTCATTGCATTTGTGCGAGAGCAACCTACACGATGCCCTCGATCGACGATGCCCTCGATCGACGATGCCCTCGATCCGCTACATGCTTTTCACCAAATTGTCTTTACGTGTGCGTAGTTCCTGATCTTCGCGTCCTTCGTCACTAACGGGACAGCTAGCTTCCGGGCAGTCGCTACGATCATTCGATCCGCTGGGTCGTTATGGAATTCGCCCGGCAATGCAACCGACTTGGTAGCGATTTCCACATCGACCGGAACGAATCGCACACCCTCGATTTCCCCGACAGTCACCAGCCAGCTGCCCACATCCATCGTCAACACGAGCTTCTCTCGCGCAACCAGCATGGCAATCTCCCACGCCGAGATGGAGGAAACAACGATCTCGCCCCCCGCCAATTCGCGCGTGATTGCGTTCTTTGCTCTCTTGCTCAGCGACGTATCGCCGGTAACCCACCACACGAGTGCATGGGTGTCCAAAACGATCACTGGGCCGCCTCCCATTCTTCCTCCGCCACTGGGTCGGTCGCGTTGTCGTAGCGAACCACCGAGGCGCGCAGCACGTCCAGAGGGTTGCGATTGACGCCCCGGTACGGCCGAACTTCCAGCGTCGGCCTGCCGTGATCGGTGACGACAACGCTTTGACCCGACGTTTCGATGCCGCGAAAGTATTCCAAAGCTTTCGCCTTGAACTCGGATTTCGACACGGTCTTGCTATCCATGATTTGCCTATAGTCATATGATCATAGTCACATTATACGCTCCAGGCGGAGGCGCTCGCAATTTGTCCGTACTCCTGCGGCCAAATGGAAAGATCCGGAACTTATTGGACGCATTTCGTAACCGTAGAGGAAAATCATCCGACACTAGGATCACGGGCAGCACAAGTGACGGCCGACGCCCGATAACTAGCTGCTTTGGCCGGGGACTTTTAATCCGTTGGTCGCAGGTTCAAGTCCTGCACGGCCCACCAATGGAATCTGGGTGTTAACCGGGCACATGGTTAACACCTCTATACCGGCGGGTCACCAAGCGGCGGTCCTGGACGGTCTGCCGAAGGCGTGAGCTCGTTGCGGCCCAGCTCCGCCATCATGCCTCTCCCGATCGAGTCTGGACTATCGAAGCTGCGACCACGTTACCCGGTGCCCGGTAGAGGCACCTTCGGCCTGCTCGGCGCCGCTGGTCTGGGTACCGTTGCTGGTGTCGGTCAGCCAGAAGTTATTGCCACCGGCGCTGATGTTGGTGATGGTTCCGGTTCCGCCCGTCTGAACCCCGCTCACCGCCACGCCGCCAACCGTAATCGGATTGCCACTGCCATCGAGGAACGGCGAGCTCGTGTATCCACCGCCGGTAGTCGGATTGATCAGCATGGTGTAGCCACTGGGCAGCTCGATCGTGCACGAGAAAATCGTCGATCCACTCGGTATCGTCGTATTGATCTGAAAGACACCTTGCCAGACGCTCGGGTTGTAGATCACCTGCTCGTAGTTCGTCGTAGTGCCGCTGGTCGTGGTGTTCGGGAGCGAAATCGTCCAGCCAAACTGGTTATAACTGGTGCATCCTGCTATGCCCGTCATGCCGTACCAGCACACCGGGTTGTTGGTGTCCGTTTCGTAGCTGGTGCTGCTGCCCGTGGGCGTGACCACGCTGACCGTCTGCGTTGCCAGGTTCGAGGCTTGGACCCATTTCGGGGTCTGGGTAAGCGGGAATGGTTCGGTAACAGCGGCCAGCGCCATGTGCGAGAGCGAGTTCCAATTGCTCATGTCCCAGTCCCAGATTCCGTACAGCGACTGGGGGCCGGCGGCGTAGGTCGTTGGCGATACCGGCGTCAGCGGAATCTCCTGGCCCGTGCCGAAATCGACGACTACCCCACTTTGCCCGCTGGTCAGCGGGGTAACCACCACCACGAGCTGGCTGGTAATCGGTTGGCCTACGAGCACGCCATTGACGGTCGTGGTGGGGGTGGAAAACAGGGGTGTT